>NZ_NOZA01000042.1:0-59866 GCF_002258465.1 Rhodococcus sp. 05-2256-B1
CACGCAAAACGCTCGGCTGGAAAACTCCAGCCGAGCGTTTACGTGATCTACTGACAGGCATCTGACCATCAGGTGTTGCGAGGACCCCTAGAATCCGCCAATCGGAGGGCGGGGCTTTTCGCGTGAGTACTAGTCGTTCTGGAAGTAGCTCAGCAGACGCAGGATTTCGACGTACAGCCAGACCAACGTGATGGTCAGGCCGAGCGCGACGCCCCAGGCTGCCTTCTCCGGAGCCTGTGCGCGGATCAGCTGATCGGCCTGGTCGAAGTCCAGCAGGAAGCTGAACGCCGCAATGCCGATGCAGACGAGGCTGAAGATGATGGCGATGGGTCCGCCGTCACGCAGCCCGAATCCACCGTCCATGAAGAAGCTGGCGACGAGGTTGCCGAGCATGAGCACGACGACACCGATGAGGGCACCGACGATCATGCGAGTCAGACGCGGCGTGACGCGAATAGCGCCGGTCTTGTAGACGATCAGCATGCCGAAGAACACGCCGAACGTGCCGAGGATGGCCTGGCCGATCAGTGCCGATCCGCCGACTCCGCCGAACGAGACGTCGGTGAACATCAGCGACAGCGCGCCGAGGAACACACCTTCCGCCGCGGCGTAGGCCAGCACGATTGCCTTGTTGTCCATCTTGCGACCGAACGTCGCGAACATGACCAAGCCGAAGCCGATGAGGCCGCCGCCGATCACGAAGGGGATGGCCAAGCCCGGATTACCCGAGACCAGGAAGTACGAGATGATCGCCGTGACGCTGAGCACACCGAGGGTGATGCCGGTCTTGGTGACCACGTCGTCGATCGTCATGGCCCGCTGAGCGGGCTGCGTGGTGTACGGGTCGGCCTGCGTTCCGGGATGTTGGCCGAACGTTGCGGCCTGCGAGGCTCCAGCCGTCGCAGATCCGAATGTGGCGTATCCGCCGCCCTGCTGCTTGGGCAGGTTGCGGAACACCGGGTTGCTGGAGGTGCGCACCGTGTCTCTTTCCCTTCGTAAGTTCTGATCCCCACCGGGGATCTCCCCGTCGGTCATCAGTAGAACGTTCGACATCCGGACAAAAGTTCCCGTGACGAGAACCTCTACGTCGGACAAAACGGACTCTACCGGGTCGCCCCTCGACAGGCAGCCACGACCGCGTGTGTGACACCGAATCGAAACGGGCACTATGAGGAAATGGCAATCGAAGACGGACCCGACCAGACCTTGGACCAAAGCGAAAGCCTCGACTCCGACGAGGTGCGCAACGACGACGGCGACACCGTGGTCGATCCCCCGGACCACTGGAGCGAAGCCAACAGTTTCGGCACCACCGCCCGTGAAGCAGCCGAGGGCGAGAGCCTCGACCTCAAGCTCAGCGAAGAAGAACCCGACATCGCCGTCGAGGAGGATCTCGACCGCCCGATCACCGAGACCCCGGACGACGAACTGACCGAAGAACTGGTCGACCACGTCATCGAGGAGTCCGACGAGGATCCCGACATCGATTACGCGGAAGGCCAGCGTCAGGCCGAGATCGTCGAAGGGACTCTCGTCGAGGATCGTGGGCGCGACAGGGGCCAGATCGACGGCACCCCGGAAGACGGCGGCCCCGTCACCTGACGCTCTCGCATCTGGTCTTCACTGTCACTCGCTCGGGCGCACCGAGCGAGTGACGGTGAACTTGGTGTTGCGTCCCATCGGATCGGTGGGCCCGACGGCGTCGGCGAGAGCCCGACGATAGTTCAGGTGCGTGTTGAACACCGTCCACAGCTGTCCGCCCGGCCGCAGCACGCGTCCGGCGGCCTCGAACAACTTGCCTGCCCCGCCTGTGTGTACCGCAGCGCCCTCGTGGAACGGCGGGTTGCAGACGATCAGGTCGACCGACCGGGACTCGAACGTCGACATTGCGTCGTCGGCCACCACCGAGATCGTGGTCCCGTTCGCTTCGGCGGTGGCAGCGGCCGACGCGATGGCCGCGGCGGATCGGTCCGTCGCGATCACCTCGAGACCGGGCCTGGTTCGAGCCAATTCGGTCGCGAGAATTCCACTGCCGCACCCCAGATCGACGGCGTTGGTTGCGCGAGGTGCCATCTTCGGCACGAACCCCAGTAGAAATCTCGTCCCGATATCGAGGCCGGCCCCGGCGAAGACCGCGCCGTGAGCCACGACCGTCAGGCCGAGGTCGTCGATTCGTTTGTCGACCGGATACGTCATCTCCGACGCCACTGCCCCGGTCGCGGTCAGTACCCGCGCCTTCTGCCGTCCCCGACCCGCCGTGACGGTCTCGAACGACCGCCCGAGGATGTCGTTCATCGCAGGCGTCATGTGTTTGTCCCGGCCGCCGGCCAGGACGACGACGTTCCGGAGCGCATGCGCCGCGATGTGCTCGGCGATCTCGGTGAGCTCGGCCAGACCTCGCGGCAACTGCATCAACACGGTGCCGACGCCGTCGAGCAGTTCCGCACCCAGCCCGTGGTGGGTGTACGTGCCGACCATCGACACACGCGCCGCGTTCAGCTCCAGAGCGCGTACGCCGGTAACAGCGTCCTGGTGCACTCGCACGTCGGTGAACCCCAGGGCCGCCGCACCCAGAGTCAGAGCGCCGTAGCGATCGCCGATCACAGCAATCGGTGCCGTGCGGTCGACCCCCAGTTCGTCGACGGTATCGAGCAGCAGACGATCTGCCGCGTCGACCGCATGCAGATTGGGTGCCTCGGCATCGGGCTCACGCCGCAGAGCTTCGAACAACGTTTCATCGGACACCCGGGCAGTATTCCACCGAACGCGACCGGCCGAGCGCGGTCGTTCCGCGCGGCAAGTGGCTATTGCGACCGATGAGGTGCATGCTCGGGGAATGGAACACAAAGACAAGAACGAGGCGCTCTTCAGCCATCCCGACGACGCTTCGACCGATGCCTCGGCCGAAGCGACCAAGCCCGCCGTCTACACGGCCCTCTTCAGCGGTGCCAACGACTGACCCTCACGACAGATACCGCAGGTACTCCAGCGCCTTGGTCGCGTGTACGTGACCGCGCTCGCTCTGCACCACCATCCGCACCGTACGGTGCCGATCGATCACGAACGTCGTCCGCTTCACGGACAACAACTGCCGTAGATAACTGCGACGAGCCACGTTCGAGTGGCCGCGCTCGAAATCCCGAAGTCGACGCCTACGGGCGAACCACCCGCCGCGCCGCACTCCGAACTGTTCGGCCACCGCACCGTCGGAATCCGAGAGCAACGGGAAGTCGAACGACCTCTGCAGCGCGAAATGTTGGTTCTTGTCTCGGGTATCGGTGCTGATCCCCACTCGCTGCGCACCGAACCTGCCGAACTCCGCTCCCAGATCCCGAAAATGGCACGCCTCGGCCGTGCAGATCGGACTGTTCGCAGCCGGATAGAAGAACAGGACCACCGGCCCCGACGCCGTGAGCTCGGTGAGCGCACGACGTTCACCGGAATGATCGGGCAGCTCGAAATCCGGGGCGGTCTGTCCGATTCGCATGACGCAGAGGGTACCGCTCGGCTCGCAACGAGCAGGGCCGTGGCCGTCAACCGCGCGGTACGAGCCACTTTCGCAGTCGTGCGGTGACGAACGGCATCACCACGTACACCATCAGCGGAGTGCACATCATCACTACGACCGCAGTCCGCAGGGCCACGTTCAGGTGGGTCAGATGTGGAGTGATCACGAGGTTCACCAACAGGCTGACGGCATAGAACGCAACACCGATGGACACGGCCTGCTTCCACCGCGGCGGCGGACCGCCCACGACGCGCACGGCGTCGGTCAGGTTCGACTGTGGCTCGAACCATCCCTCCACGCCGGAAAGCCGATGTGTCACAACGTCGTCCGCTATCGGTCGGCCACGGCCGAGCCAATCGCGCCTCGCCTCCGAACGCAACCACGCCTCGAGATGGTCGTGCGTCTCGAATCGATACACCACGTGATAGTCACTGGATTCGGCCGAGCTGCGCAGCCAGCCTCCGCCGAGAAAGCCCGGGAAGGTTCGCACCAGGTCGATGCCCCGGTCGGTCCATTCGACGAAGTCCGCCTCGTGTCCCTCGCGAACGCGTCGTGCGACCGAGGTCGTGACGTGCTCGAGCGTGTCGGTCATGGCCATGGGGTCCCCTCCTGCGCTGGTTCGTCGTCGGTGCGTTCTACACAGACTGTGTCGAAATGGACCGAGTATCAAATCAGGAACCGGATTGCAGACCGATGGCATACTGGAGCGCGCTGTGTGACTATTCGTCCACGAGCTTCCATCGCGATCGGTCTGGAGTGGACGTATGGCACCTAGTGAGACCGAGTACGAACTCGACGACGTCGACCGACGGATCGTCACCGAACTGAGCCGAGACGGGCGCATGTCCATGAGGGCCCTCGCCGAGGCCACCCACATTTCCCGCGCACATGCCTACGTTCGCGTCGACCGACTCGTCGACGAAGGTGTGATCGAGGGTTTCACCGCCCGTATCGCGTACGAGAAAGCCGGATTCGGCGCATCCGCGTATGTCGCACTGTCGATTCGGCAAGATTCCTGGCGGGCTGTCGCCGACGACCTCAGCACGTTCCCCTTCGTCGAACACGTCAGCCTGATGGGCGGCGACTTCGACGCCTTGGTCCTCGTGCGCGCTCCGGACAACTCGGCATTGCGACACCTGGTACTCGACAAGTTGCAAGGGCTGGACGGGATACTCTCGACACGGACGTGGCTGATCTTCGACGAAGCAGTCGGCCCCGGAGCGCAGTGGTTCACGCCGAAGCCGAACAGGAGACATCCATGAGCGCCACCGAACAGCCCGCCCTCTCGGACGTCGTTGTCATCGGCGGCGGCATCGGCGGTGTCTCACTCGCATACGAACTCGCCGGCGACCGCCGTGTCACGCTGCTCGAGCGTGAGTCCACGCTGGCGTTCCACACCACCGGTCGATCCGCGGCTCTGTTTCTGGAGACGTACGGCAACAGCACGATTCGCGCCTTGACGACCGCCAGCCGGGACTTTCTGGTGAACCCACCCGACTGCTTCCGGTCGGATTTGCTCACTCCGCGTCCACTGTTGCAATTCGCGGCCACGGGACGCGGCGATGCCCTCGAAGCGATGTACACCGACGTCAGTCGCCTCACTCCCGACGCGCAGCTGGTCTCCCCCACCGACGCATGCACATTCTTCCCACCGCTACGGCCCGAGCTGATCGATTGCGCTCTGTACGAACCGCATTCGATGGAGGTCGACGTCCATGCTCTGCATCAGGGCTTCGTCGGAGGTCTGCGACAGCGGGGCGGTCGGATCCACACCAAGGCCTCGGTGACCGAACTCGAGCGCCTGAACGGTCTGTGGCACGTACGCACCTCGGACGGGACGACTCATCGGGCTCCACTGGTTGTGGACGCGGCAGGGGCCTGGGCGGATGTCGTCGGTGCGATGGCGGGGGCCCGCCACATCGGCCTGGTTCCCAAGCGCAGGTCGGTCTTCATGGTTTCCGCACCCGACGATCTCGACACCAAGAATCTGGCGACACTGAGCGACATCGACGAGAAGTTCTACATCAAACCCGAAGGCGCACAACTGTTGTGCTCGCCGGCCGACGAGACGGCGGTCGAACCGAGCGATGCCCGTCCGGACGAGCTGGAGATCGCGCGGGCGTTCGACGACATCGCCGAGGTGACTACCCTGACTGCGCGACACGTTCGTTCGTCCTGGGCCGGACTGCGCAGCTTCGTTCCCGATCGCACCCCGGTGGTCGGGTTCGACCCCGAGCTCGAGGGCTTCTTCTGGTGCGCCGGGCAGGGCGGCTACGGAATCCAGACGTGCGCGGCGCTGGCCCGGGTGGGCGCGGCTGTCGTTCGCGGAGAACCGGTTCCGGCAGATGTGGCCGAGCGCGGCCTTCTCGAAGCGGATCTGTCGCCCCGCCGTCTCGGCTAGAGGCGCTGCGCGCCACGTGCGCGGAAACTCGACCTGGGCTACGAAGTTCCACTCACGACGTGAGACCTCAGCCGGCGACGACGCGTCGCAGATCGCGCACTGTCGTCCGATAGATGTCCAGCAGGTCGGCATCCTGCCCGCCGTCGATCCGTACCGCCCAGTCGTCGAAGGCGATGCGCAGGGCCATACCGGCACCTTCGACCAACAGTCGTGCATACGAACGTGATTCGTGGTCGCCGAGGCGCTCGGTCACCGCATCGGTGACGCGGCACAGTGTCATCGCGTCGGCCGCGAAGGCTGCGGCCCGCAGATGCGCGTCGATACCGATCAGTCGCCGAGTGCGTAGGAGTCGGTCGCGCTCCTCCTCGGGCGCTGTCGACAGTCGCTCGACGGACTGCTCGTACAACGCTTCGATTCCAGGCAGCGTGATGTGCTCGGGCGCGGTGGCAGCGAGCCACTGGTCGAAGTCGACCTCGAAGTCAGGGTCGATGCCGAGAACGGACTCCTCCTTCGAGGCGAAGCTGCGAAAGAACGTACTGGGCGACACCCCCGCTCGGCGCGCGATCTCGTCCACCGTGGTCGCGGCGCAGCCCTGCTTCTCGAACAGCTCGAGTGCGGCGCGAGTGATCTCGAGCCGAGTTTCTCGGCGACGTCGCTCTCGCAGGTCCGGCACTCGTTCGCTCATCCTCGTCCATCCGTCGACTGCGGTCGTCATTCGCTGTCAACTTACCAGCAATCGTCAAGTTGACAGTCACTGTCATAATGATTGAAGCTATCTACATACGATTGCACGCTTCGATCCCATACGCGAAAGTTTGTCGACACATGAGTTCACCCGAGACCGACCGCACCCCCGACGAGCAACTCGCGCCGGGCAGCAAGTTATTGATCGGCATATTGGTCATCGCAGCCTTCGTCATGATCCTCAACGAGACGATCATGAGCGTGGCGCTCCCGACCCTGATGGTCGACCTCGAGATCACGGCAACGACGGCCCAGTGGCTCACCACTGGATTCCTACTGACCATGGCGGTGGTCATTCCCGTCACCGGCTACCTGTTCCAACGCTTCACGCTGCGTCAGGTGTTCGTGACAGCGATGACCCTGTTCACCGTCGGCACCCTGCTCGCGGCCTCGGCACCCGGTTTCGAGCTACTTCTGCTCGGCCGCATCACGCAGGCCAGCGGGACGGCGATCATGCTGCCGCTGCTCATGACCACAGTGCTCACCGTTGTCCCGGCCCACAAGCGCGGCGCGATGATGGGTGTGATCTCCATCGTCATCGCCGTCGCACCGGCTGTCGGCCCCACCATCTCCGGAGTCATTCTCGACTCGCTGAATTGGCGTTGGATGTTCTGGCTGGTGCTTCCCATCGCGCTCGTCGCGTTCGGCATCGGAACCACACTGGTGAAGAACGTGACCGAGACGGGACGGCCTTCGTTCGATCCCACGTCGGTCGTGTTGTCCGCCTTGGCGTTCGGCGGCATCGTCTACGGCCTGAGCAGCCTCGGTCATTCTGCCGAGGAGTCGGTCGTACCGGTCTGGTTGCCGTTGGTGGTGGGAGTGATCGCACTCGTCGTCTTCGTGCTGCGGCAGATCGCCCGCCAGGAACGCGGCGGCGCGCTGCTGGACATGCGTCCGTTCCGCACCCCCACCTTCAGCATCGGACTCGGCATGATCGCGATCTCGATGATGGCCCTGTTCGGCGCCCTGATCCTCCTGCCGATGTATCTGCAGAACGTGCGCGGACTCGACACCCTCGCAACCGGCCTGATGCTCCTGCCCGGCGGATTGCTGATGGGTCTGCTCGCACCCTTCGTCGGCCGCATCTTCGACCGAATCGGGCCGCGCCCGTTGGTCATTCCCGGAGCCATGGTGGTGAGCGCCGCGTTGTGGTCGATGACGGTGCTGGATGCACAGTCGGCACTACCGCTGGTCGTCGGTATCCACATGCTGCTCTCGGCGGGGCTCGCGCTCATCATGACTCCGCTGATGACCTCCTCGCTCGGATCCCTTCCCACCCGCCTGTACTCGCACGGCAGCGCGATCTTCAACACCGTGCAGCAGCTGGCCGGAGCCGCAGGAACCGCGTTGTTCGTCACCGTCATGTCGAACACCGCAGCGGCCCGAATCTCCGACGGGGCAACGCAGGTGGGTGGTTCCGAGGCAGGCATCCACACCGCATTCCTGTGCGGTGGGGCGGTGTCACTGGTCGCGGTGGCTGCGTCGTTCTTCATCCGAGCACAGGCAAGCAGTGATCGAGACGAGGCCGTGTCGGCGCAACCGGTGCACTGAACGCCGGCGGCATTCACACCGCGCCGCCGCGGTCAGCCGAGCGCGATCAGATCGATCGGGTGAGTCAGCAGACGACCGACGAGGGCGAGGAATTCCGACCCCTGTTGGCCGTCGACCAGTCGATGATCGAACGAGAGCGACAGTGTCGTCACCGACCGTAAAGCGATCTCGCCGTTGTGTTCCCACGGCGTTCGACGGATGGACCCGAAGCACAGGATGGCCGCCTCGCCGGGGTTGAGGATCGGGGTGCCTGCGTCGACTCCGAACACCCCCACGTTGGTGATGGTGATGGTGCCGTCGGCCAGATCGGCCGGACTGCTCTTGCCCTCCTTCGCGATACGCGTCAGGTCGGCCAGGGCACGCGCGATGTCCACCAGAGAGAGCTCGTGTGCGTTCTTGATGTTGGGCACCATCAATCCGCGGGGTGTCGCCGCCGCGATGCCGAGGTTGACGTAGTACTTGGTCACGATTTCCTGCGCAACCTCGTCCCAGCTCGAGTTCAGCGACGGATTCGATTTCAGGGCAACGAGAACGGCTTTGCACACCAGAGCCAACGGCGTCAGACGCACGTCCCGGAAATGTGTGGAGGACCGCAGCGACTCGAGGAGTTCGAGCGTCTCGGTCACGTCGACGGTCACGAATTCGGTGACGTGAGGTGCAGTGAACGCACTTCGCACCATGGCCTCGGCGGTGTGCTTGCGTACACCCTTGATCGGAGTGCGCTCCTCCCGACCGGTCCGCCCGGATACCGACTGCTGCGCCTCGGTCTCGAGCTGCACGTCGGTGTCACTCTGCACATCGGTGTCAATCTGCCCAGCCGACCCGCCCTGCAGGTACGACTCCACGTCCTGACGGGTGACGTCGCCGTGGCGTCCACTCGCGGGCAACTCGTTCAGATCGATGCCGTTGTCCTTGGCCATCTTTCGTACCGGTGGGGCCGCAAGCGGCTTTCCGTTCCGATCGTTCGGCGCGGACGCCGCGGGTGGGTCGACGCGGCCACCGCGTCGGCTCGAGCCTTCCTTCGCGACGCCGTAACCCACGAGGACCGGGACGCGCTCGTCCTCGTCCTCCCCGGACGACGTGGTCTGAATCGGGGAAACGGACTGCTCTGGATCGGTAGCGACCGGTTCGTCGTCACCGCCGACTCTGATGTCGATGATCGGCACTCCGACCTCCACCGTGTCGCCCTCGGAAACATGCAGGGCAGCAACGACACCGGCGAACGGAGAAGGCAATTCCACCGCAGCCTTGGCCGTCTCGACCTCGGCGATGTTCTGGTTTAGTTCGATGGTGTCACCGACCGCGACGAGCCAGGTCAACAGGTCGGCCTCGGTGAGGCCCTCCCCCAGGTCGGGCAGCGGAAAACTCTTGATGGTGGACATCGTCGAATCCTGTTCGGTCGGCATCGGCGGAGGATGTGTGATCGAGGCGAAACGGCAGCTCAGTGGGAACGGCAGCGGTCCACTGCGTCGAGGATCCGGTCGACGTCGGGAAGATAGAACTTCTCGAGCTTCGACGCCGGGTACGGCGTTCCGAATCCACCGACCCGCAGCACCGGCGCTTCGAGGTTGTAGAAGCACCGCTCGGAGATGCGAGCGGCTATCTCCGAGCCGAGGCCCATGAAGACCGGTGCCTCGTGTGTGACGACGAGCCGTCCGGTCTTACGCACCGACGCTTCGACGGTCTCGAAGTCGATCGGCGACAGCGACCGCAGATCGATGACCTCGATCGAGATACCCTCGTGTGCAGCAACTTCGGCTGCCTTACGGGCAGTGGACACCAACGGTCCGTAGGCCACCAGTGTGATGTCGGTGCCCTCGGTGACCACCCGCGCCCGATGCAGCGGGAAGGCGGTGTCGAGATCGTCGACACCGAGGTCGATCGGACTCTTCTCCCAGTATCGACGTTTGGGTTCGAAGAACAGCACGGGATCGTCGCTGGCAATGGCCTGCTGGATCATCGAGTAGCCGTCGGCGGCGTTGCTGCAGGTCACCACGCGCAGTCCGGCGGTCTGGGCGAAGTAGCCCTCCGGCGATTCCGAATGATGTTCCACTGCACCGATTCCGCCGCCGTAGGGCACCCGGATGGTCATCGGGATCTTGACATTTCCGCTCGTGCGATAGTGCAGCTTGGCCACCTGCGACACGATCTGATCGAACGCCGGGTAGATGAAGCCGTCGAACTGGATCTCGCACACGGGACGGAATCCGCGCATCGCCAGGCCCACAGCGGTACCGATGATGCCCGATTCGGCCAGCGGCATGTCCAGTACTCGGCCGGGCCCGAAGTCCTTCTGCAGGCCGTCGGTGATGCGGAAGACGCCACCGAGCTTGCCGATGTCCTCGCCCATCAGCAACACCTTGGGGTCGTTTTCCATAGCGCGACGCAGGCCGGCATTGATGGCTTTGCCGAGCGGCAGGCTGGTGGGCCGTTCCAGGGTGGTCATGACGTGACTCCTTCGAATCCAGCTTGGTAGGAGGCGAATTGGGCCCGCTCGTCGTCGAGCAGAGAGTGTGGGTCGGCGTAGACGTTGTCGAACACCGTCATCGCCGCGGGTTCGACGGTCTCGAGGCATCCACGTCGCAGATCGGCGGCGACGTCGTCCGCCGTCCGCTGGACCGATGCCACGAACTCGTCGTCGAACACGCCGATTCGTCTGAGCAGCTTCTCGATTCGGTCGATCGGATCCTTGGCACGCCACTCGTCGTCCATGGCCCCGGATCGATACCTCGTCGGGTCGTCGGACGTGGTGTGCGGCCCCATGCGGTAGGTGACGGCTTCGATGAGCATCGGGCCGCTGCCCTCACGGGCGCGGGCGAGCGCTGCTCTGGTCACGGCCAGCACCGCGAGGACGTCGTTTCCGTCGACCCGTACCGATGGGATGCCGAATCCCTCACCGCGTGCCGCGATCGTGGACTTGGTCTGCACGGTGACCGGTTCGGAGATCGCCCACTGGTTGTTCTGGCAGAAGAACACCACCGGTGCATGGAAACTGGCCGCGAACCCGAGAGCCTCCGAGATATCGCCCTGGCTGGTCGCTCCGTCTCCGAAGTAGGTGATGGCCGCGCCGTCGGCACCCTCGAGCTGCATGCCGATCGCGTATCCGGTCGCGTGCAGACCCTGCGAACCGACGATGATCGCCGGCGTCGTCATTCGATATTCGTACGGGTCCCATCCCGACAGGGTCGATCCCCGCCAGAAACGGAGCATCCGAGTGGGATCGACTCCGCGGCAGTAAGCCACCCCGTGCTCGCGGTAGCTGGCGAACACGAAGTCCTCGGAGTCGAGTGCGCGGGCCGAGCCGACCTGCGCCGCTTCCTGTCCGAGCAACGGAGCCCACAGCCCCAACTCGCCTTGCCGCTGCAGCGCGGTGGCCTCGGCGTCGATGCGCCGGACGACCACGAGATCGCGATAGATCTCCTTCATCGCAGCCGTGTCGATGTCCGCGACCAGAGGTGAATACGTCTCGTTGCGGACCACCGTTCCGGATTCCTTGATCAGCTGTATCAGCGAGGTGGTGTTCATGTCCGTGGCACTCTCCGTCGTGATGTGATGTCCTTCACAAGGACACCACCGACGCCCAGCGTGCACAAGTGATGACTTCAGAATTACGCAGTGTGCACAATATCGGGTAACGACCGAGCTACAGGAAGTGCGCAATGACCGATCTCGACAAGACCGACGCCCGACTCCTCCTCGCCCTCTGCGCCAAGCCTCGAGCCACCGGCGTCGAACTCGCCACCACGTTGGGCCTGTCCCGCAACACCGTCCAGGCACGCCTCGGGCGGTGGGACGACAAGGGGTCCCTCACCCCCATCGATCACCGTATTCCGCCGAAGTCGCTGGGACGTCCGTTGCAGGCCTTCGTGACCGCTCAGGTCAATCAGCACACGTTGGCAGCGGTCACCGAACACCTCCGCACGATCCCCGAAGTACTCGAGGTGTTCGGTCTGTCCGGCGCCGCGGACATGCACATCCGCATTGCGGCGGTCGACGCCGACGACCTGTACCGCATAGCAGGCCTGATCCTCGACATTCCTGGCGTCGAGCGGACGAACATGTCGATTGCCATGTCCGAGCTGATTCAGTACCGAACCAAGCCGTTGCTCGAACAGCTCGCCGACGACGGCCGCCGCTGAGCACCCCGACCATCCCCGTCGGGCCGATACCGACCGCATCACGCAATCTGCACGGTCCGAGCGATGCCGGTTGACCGGTCTGCGTCGTGCACGACACCCTGTGACGGACAAGACATCCGGGCAGCCGCTGCATCTGCTCCCATCCCCTGACCGAAAGAGACCGACTGTGTCCGTCGTTGCCGACCACTCTGCCGTCACACCCACTCGACATCGCTCTTCTGTTGCCCAGACCGCGAATTCGGCTTCGGCACCGGCCGCACCCGGTGTCTTCGACCGGCCCGACATGCCATCCGACTCCGCGCACGAGCGCGTGGTGTTCTGCCACGATCGAGACACCGGTCTGCGCGCGATCGTCGCGATTCACTCGACCGTGCTGGGACCGGCACTCGGCGGAACTCGCTTCTACCCCTACGCAAGCGAGCAGGACGCCGTGACCGATGTATTGAGACTCTCCCGCGGGATGACCTACAAGGCGGCTGTCGCAGGGGTGAATCTGGGCGGCGGGAAGGCAGTCATCATCGGCGACCCGACCGTCATCAAGACCCCGACATTGCTCGAGGCCTACGGCCGGTTCGTCGAATCGCTCGGCGGCACGTACGTCACGGCAGGCGACGTCGGCACCAACAGCGACGACCTCGATATCGTCGCCGAAGAAACGGCCTACGTCGTCGGTAAGAACACCACCGCGGGCGGCACCGGCGACAGCGGTCCACAGACGGCGCTCGGGGTCTATCTCTCCCTGCTGGCAGCAGCCGAATCGACCTGGGGCTCCGACGATCTGACCGGCAGACGAGTAGGTGTCGAAGGTGCAGGCAAGGTGGGTTACAACCTGGTCGCGCTCCTGCGCGGAGCGGGTGCCGACGTGCTCGTGAGCGACTCCTACGAACCCGCCCTCGACCGGATCGCCCAGGACTTCCCCGGCGTCACGATCGGAACCGACATCATCGGAGCCGACATCGATGTGTACGCCCCGTGCGCCATGGGAGCAACGCTCGACGCGTCCTCGGTGGACCGGCTGTCGGCGTCCATCGTGTGCGGTGCCGCGAACAATCAACTGCTCACGCCCGACGTCGAATCGCTGCTGGCCGCCCGGGGCATCGTCTGGGTACCGGACTACGTGGCCAACGCCGGCGGCTTGATTCAGGTGGAAGGTGAACTGCGCGGACGAAATTCGGCCGAGGTGATGGCAACGATCGGACAGATCCGTACTACCGTCGCCGGCATATTCACCATGGCACGCAGCGAAGGGATCCTGCTCGGAGCAGCCGCGGACCGACTGGCCGAGAAGCGAATTGCGGCCGCCCGAGAATAGGGACCGCACGCCCGGTGCGCTCCACCCGGCAGCGCATGTACCGCGCTGGGCTCAGGAGTGGAGCACACCGCTGCGATCTACTGCAGCGCCCGTCTACTGCAGCGCAATGTACTTGGTCTCGAGGTATTCCTCGATCCCTTCCGAGCCGCCCTCTCGTCCGAAGCCCGACTCCTTCACACCACCGAAGGGGGCCGCGGCGTCGGAGATGGCACCCCGGTTGACCCCCACCATGCCGGTGTCGAGAGCAGCCGAGACCCGCAGAGCCCGATCGAGGCTCTCGGTGTAGAAATAGGCCACCAATCCGTACCGGGTGTCGTTGGCCGCGGCGACGGCCTCGTCCTCGGTCTCGAATCCGACGATGGCGGCAACCGGCCCGAAGATCTCGTCGCGCAACAGGTTTGCGTCGGCCGGGATGCGGTCGAGCACAGTGGGTGTGAAGAAGAACCCGGGACCGTCGGGTGCCGATCCGCCGGTGCGGATGCGGGCGCCCTTGGCAACGGCATCGTCGACGAGTGCCGACACCGTCCGTCGCTGCTTGTCGTTGATGAGTGGTCCGATGTCGGTACCGTCGCGATCACCGGGGCCGACCGTCAGTGCTGCGATTCTCGCGGTCAGCTTCTCGGTGAATTCCTCGCGAACGGGCTCGGCCACGTACAGACGGTTTGCTGCAGTGCACGCCTCGCCGCCGTTGCGCATCTTCGCCAGCATCGCTCCGTCGACGGCGGCATCGATGTTCGCGTCCTCGAAGACGATGAACGGCGCATTGCCACCGAGCTCCATCGATGTCCGGAGCAGTCGGTCGGCTGCATTGCGCACCAGCAGCTTTCCCACTCCGGTCGATCCGGTGAAGGTGACCTTCCTCAGTCTGGGGTCGTCCATCAGCGGACCGGTGACGGATGCAGCGTCCGAGGCCGGGAGCACCGACAGCACACCGCTGGGCAATCCGGCGTCGGCGAACACCTGGCCGAGCAGGAGCATCGTCAGTGGGGTGTCCTCGGCCGGCTTGACGATGACGGTGCAACCCGCTGCGAGCGCGGGACCGATCTTGCGAGTTCCCATGGCCAGCGGGAAATTCCACGGAGTGATCGCGAGTACCGGGCCGACCGGCATCTTGGTGACCAGGATGCGGCCGTTACCGGCGGGTGCAGGGGTGTACCGGCCGCCGATTCGGACCGCTTCCTCGCTGAACCAGCGCAGGAATTCACCGCCGTAGTTGACTTCACCGCGACTCTCCGCCAACGACTTTCCCATTTCCAGGGTCATCAGCAGAGCGAAATCGGCTGCACGTTCCTGCAACAGGACGAAGGCGCGCCGCAGAATTTCGGCTCGCTCCCGTGCAGGCGTTGCCGCCCACTCCGGTTGCGCCGCGGCAGCGAGATCGAGGGCCGCGATGCCGTCGGCTGCGCCTGCGTCGGCGACGGTGGTCAGTTCCTCACCGGTGGCGGGATTCAGGACGGCGAATCGCGCGCCCGACTGCGCGGGGGTCTGCTTTCCACCGAGCCACAGGTCGGTGGGCAGCGAGGACAACAGCTGCTCGACGGCCATGTCAGAGTCCCTTCGAAGCGTCGCGCAGTGCGTTCTCGAGGACCGTGAGTGCGTCGTCGAGCAACTCGTCGGAGATCACCAGCGGCGGAAGCAGGCGGATGACGTTGCCGTAGGTTCCGCACGTCAACACGATCACGCCTGCCGCGAGTGCCGCAGCGGCAACGGCTTTGGTGGCCTCGGGGTTCGGCTCACGTCCACCCGGTACGACGAGCTCGACGGCAAGCATGGCCCCACGGCCTCGAACCTCACCCATGATCCCCACCTCCGGCATCAACGCCGTGAGCCGATCGACGACGATGCGTTCGATGTCGCGAGCGCGGGCGTTGAGGTCGAGGGTCTCCATCTGTTCGATCGATGCCAGCGCAGCGGCGCATGCGACGGGATTGCCTCCGTAGGTGCCGCCGAGCCCACCGGGATGCACGGCGTCGATCAGATCTGCCCGGCCCGTCACCGCGGCCAGTGGCATACCGCCCGCGATGCCCTTGGCCATGGTGATCAGGTCCGGCACGATGCCCTCGTGCTCGCTGGCGAACCAGGCACCGGTGCGAGTGAATCCGGACTGCACCTCGTCGGCGATGAACACGACATCGTGCTTGCGCGCCCACTCGGTCAGCGCAGGCAGGAAGCCGTCCGCCGGCACGACGAAGCCGCCCTCACCCTGGATCGGCTCGATCAGGATGGCCGCGAGATTGTCTGCGCCGACCTGCTTTTCGATCATGGAGATCGCACGGGCGGCGGCCTGTGCACCGGTGACGGCCAATCCGTCGGCACCGAGTCCTTCACGGAACGGGTACGACATCGGAACTCGATAGACCTCGGGAGCGAACGGGCCGAATCCACTCTTGTACGGCATCGACTTCGAGGTCAGAGCCATCGTCAGGTTCGTGCGGCCGTGATACGCGTGGTCGAACACGACCACGGCCGAGCGGCCGGTGGCGTGCCGGGCGATCTTGACTGCGTTCTCGACGGCCTCGGCACCACTGTTGAACAGGACGGTGCGCTTGTCGTGATCTCCCGGCGTGAGTTCGGCCAACTTCTCGGCGACCGCGATGTATCCCTCGTAGGGCGCGATCATGAAGCAGGTGTGCGTGAAGTGAGCGACCTGATCCTGCACGGCGGCAACAACAGCCGGATTCGACGCACCGACGGTCGTCACGGCGATGCCGGCACCGAGGTCGATCAACGAATTGCCGTCGACGTCGACCACGACGCCGCCGTCTGCGTCGGCCACGTACACCGGCAACGTCGATGCGACGCCTGCACCGACGACGGCCTTGCGGCGCTCGGCCAGAGCCGACGATTTCG
Organism: Rhodococcus sp. 05-2256-B1; assembly: GCF_002258465.1. NCBI lineage: Bacteria > Bacillati > Actinomycetota > Actinomycetes > Mycobacteriales > Nocardiaceae > Rhodococcus > Rhodococcus sp. 05-2256-B1. Next base: position 16,506 of record NZ_NOZA01000042.1, read on the forward strand.
GGCCGGGGAACGCGGTGACGATCCTGCGCTCCTGCGGAAGTCGGTATTCGATCGAAGCCATGGTCGCACCTTTCGGGTTGGTCTCTGTGCAGCAAGTATGCGACCGCGAGGGTCGACCGAAGACTGCCGATACGTACATTCAGGTGCAGAAGCACACGCCATTTCGTCAGGCACGATTACAGTGCGACAGGTGAGTGTGCAGATTTCCTGGTTGTTGAGACAACGCGACCTCCGGCTGAGTCATCGCGGCGGGCCCGAACGCAGCGGCGCCGCCATCACCTTCGCGCAGGCGACCGAGCTCACCGATCCGAGTCCGTGGTTGTCCGGCGGCGAGCTGATCCTCACGACAGGTCTCGGCTTCGACTCCGGCGGCCCCGCACTCGCGCAGTACGTCCGCACCCTCCGAACGGCAGGGGTTGCCTGCCTCGGATTCGGAACCGGTCTCTCGCACAGCGTGATTCCACGAGAACTTCTCGACGCGGCAGACGAGGTCGGGCTGCCCGTCGTCGAGGTTCCCTACGACACTCCCTTCGCCGCCGTCATTCGGGCGGTCACCACACGCATCGCCGAGCAGGAGTACGAGGAAGTCCTGCGGGCGGCGTCGGTACAGAGCCGCATCACCCGCGCCGCACTGCACGGCGGCGTCGACGCGATCGTGCGCGAATTGGCGGTCGCCACGTCCACCTCCGTCGCGCTCATCGGACATCGCACCGAGTCGTTCCATCCGGTCGACGCGGCGGATCTGATCGCGCAGGCCCGCGAGATCGCCGCCAGTATCCGTCCGTCGTCGTCACCCGCGACGGTGTCGGTGAGCGAGCCGGGCCGCACCGTGAGCCTGCACTCGGTACCGATCACCGCCAGTGCGCCGAGCTTTCTCGCGATTCGCACGAAGGGGCCCGTGACGGGAGTCGAGCAGATATTGCTCGGGCATGCGGTGTCGCTGATAACCCTCGAACTGGAAAAGCCTGCGCGGCTGCGCGCCGAGCAGACGGCCCTGAACTCGCGCGCGCTCGGACTTCTCCTCGACGGGCATCTCCTGTCCCCCGGTGACACGCAGGTACCGAGCTATCTCGCCGATGCGGCCGACGACGACTCACGCATCACCGTGGTGGTTCTCCGCGGCGCGACGGGGCGGACGGGTTCCATCGCCGATGCCGTCGATGCTCAGTTCCGCGCCCACGCACGGCCGACGTTCGTCAGGTCCACCGACGACGGTGCCGAGATGCTGCTACCTGGCGACGACGCGACTTTCGTTGCGCAGCTGATGAATTCGCTTCCCCGTTCGGTGTGTGCGGGGGTCGGCACCGACATGCACATCACCGAGGCCCCCACCGCGCTGAGACAAGCGCGGCTCGCGTGCGCGGCGGCCGGTCCCGGTGATCGGGTCGTCCATTTCACCGGGTCGATGCTGCTGGCGTCGGAACCGGTTCGGGAGTCGTTGCGTGCCATGGCTGCCGTCACCATCGCCGTACTGGCCGAGTACGACCGCACTCACACCGCGGATCTGGTGGGTTCGCTTCGAGCGTTCCTGGAAGCCAACGGGCACTGGGAAACCGCCGCTGCCCACCTGTCGGTGCATCGTCACACCTTGCGCAACCGCATCACACGATGCGAGGAATTGCTGGGGGTGGATCTCACGTCGGCGCGGGTGCGAGCGGAACTGTTGCTCTCCCTACTCGCGGCATGAGCACACCCCTCTGTGTCAGGATTTCGCGATGACCACCCCTCGTCCTGAACCCCAGATCTCCGTCGCCACCGCGAAGTCGGTTCGGCTCGGAGTGCTGCTGGCGGCTGTGGGCGGATTTCTGGATGCGTACACCTACGTCACTCGCGGCGGTGTGTTCGCCGGTGCCCAGACCGGCAACGTGGTGCTGCTCGGCGTGGACGTGGCGGGCGGGCGTTGGGTGGAGGCGCTGGTGTTCCTGCCGCCGTTGACGGCATTCGTTCTGGGTGTCATGACGGCCGAGTTCATCGCGTTGCCTGCGATCGAGAGGATCGTGCGCAGGCCGGTGCGGGCTGTGCTCTGCTACGAGATCCTGGTTCTGGTGATCGTCGGGTTTCTGCCGGCAACGGTTCCCGATGCGGTGGTGTCGGTCATCCTCGCGCATGTCGCGGGCGTGCAGGTGACGACCTTTCGGGTGTTGGTGGATTCGCCGTTCAACACGACGATGACGACCGGCAACCTCCGCACCATGGCCATGGCGGCGTTTCATCGTGTGGTCGAGCATGATCGGGAGGCGGGGATTCGGGCTCGGCGGTTCGGCACGGTCATCGCCGGATTTCTCGGCGGCGCTGTACTCGGCGCAGTGTCGGTGGAGCTGTTCGCTCTGCGCGCGATCTGGGTGGTGGCCGTCATGCTGATCGTCGCGCTGGCACTGTTTGTGTTCGACGAACGCCCACCTCGATCGGCTGCAGCGAAGCGTTAGTCGCCCAGTCGAAGCGGCGCGATGGTGTCGAAGACGTCCCCCGGGCCCGGGTTGTCCGGTGCCGAGATGCCACCCAGGTGATGTACGACGCCCCATACCGCGTTCAGTGCTGTGTGAATCGCGCCCTCCGCCCAACCGGCGGTCCACGAGATGTCGTCGCCGGCAAGGAAGATGCCGCGGTGTCGGGGTTCGAGTTCGTCCTGCACGAAGTGGGTGAACAGTCTTTCCTGATAGCGGTAGTGCCCCGGCAGGTTGGCCTTGAACGCACCCATGAAGTCGCGCTCGGTCTCCCAGGACAGCGTCACCGGAGTCGAGATGATGTGGCTGCGGAAGTCGACGCCCGGGTAGATCTCCTCGAGGGATCGCAGCATGATGTTCATGCGTTCGGTGGGATCGAGAGCCAGCAGTTTGAGCGAGTCGTCGGACCACGTGTAGGACAGGCAGATCAGCCCCGGCTTTCCTTCGCCTTGATCGAGAAGGTATGTGCCGCGGCTCATCCGGTCGGTCAGTGTCATGCTGACCAGATCACGCCCGGTCACCGGGTCCTTGTCTTTCCAGAACGGCCGATCGACGAGTGCGAAGACCTTCGTCGACCCCATGTAATGGGTACGTTCGATGGCGGTCCAGTGGTCGATCGGGAACAGATCGTCGTCGCACCTGATGTTGCTGAGCAACATCCAACTCTGCGCGGTCACGACCGCGGCCGCGTACGTACGGATGTTTCCTCGGTCGTCGTGGATCGTGGTGCCGCCCCCGGTGCGCCTGATCTCGGTGACGCGCGGCATCGTGGTGCCGCCGTTCACCGAGGACACCGACGTACCCGCGGGCCAGTGCGCCAGGTCCGCGGGTGTGTCGGTCCACAACCGCATCGGCAGCTGCTGTGACCCGCCGACTATGCCGCGGTGGTGATCGTCGGCTGCGGTGATGACGACACGAAGGATCTCGAGAATGGAGTTGGGATAGTCGGTGTCCCAACCTCCTGTTCCGAAACCGACCTGGCCGAACAACTCTCGCATGCGAAACGACGAGAAATGCTCGGACGCAGCGAGGAATCCGTAGAAGGTCTGATCGTCGAATTTCACGATCAGTTCGTTCCAGATGCGCTTGATCTCGGCCGCGTCCCGCCTGCGGATGGCGCGCTGCAACGGAATCAGTTCGGCGTGCTCCTCGAGCGTTCTGTTCCATGCGTCGGCGACCTCGGCGAAGATCGGCGGGAGATCCTCGAGCTTGCGGGCGTAGTGGCTGGTGCCCTTGAGATCGATCACCGTACTGGGGGTCGCCTCGGCCAACGGGTTCGGGAACGGTGTCGTCTCGAGCCCGACGGAGTCGAGGTAGTGGAACAACGCGGTCGAGGACGGCGGAAACCGCATCGCGCCCATCTCGGCGACCACACCCGGATGCCCCTCGAACGGCACCGATCGCATGCGGCCGCCGATTCGATCCGATTCGTAGACAACCGGTTCCAGGCCGAGCCGAAGCAACTCGCGGGCCACGACCATTCCTGCGAGTCCGCCGCCGACCACCGCGACTCGGGTACCGAGTGCGGCGTCGGGAACGCTACCCAGGCCGGCCGGGTGGGCGAGGTAATCGTCGTAGGCGAACGGAAAGTCCGGCCCGAACATGGTGAGCGGTTGTTCGTCCTCGGGCTCTATCGCGCTGTCCGGGGTGACGGGTGTGGTCATCTGTCGTTCTCCTGCTCGGCTCGTACCGGGCCTGCGGTCCCTGCGGGACGAGGTGCCGTCCGATACAGATCCGGACGTCGGTCGGAAAGGTGGGTGTTGATCGCTCGAGACCTGTCGAGGTCGGCGGGGTCCAAGTGCACCGTCAACAGTTGCTCGTGCACACCGGCTCTGGCGATGTCGGTGCCATCGGGAGCAACGGCGCACGTCAGGCCGCAATAGGTCAGGCTCGACTCGGTGCCACAGCGGTTGACGTAGGTGACGAACACCTGGCTCTCGTAGGCCCGGGTGGGAACCACGTGGGTTGCGATGATCTCGAATGGCGACATCAGACCGGTCGGGACGATCAACCATTGCGTACCCGCGTCGGCGTGCGCGCGGACGGTCTCCGGAAATTCGACGTCGTAACAGGTGAGCAGACCGCAGCGCAGATCTCCGAAGTCGAACTGCACCACCAACTCCTGGCCGGGGGTGAAGTGGGCACGATCGAGCTCACCGAACAGGTGCGTCTTGCGGTAACGCGCCAGCGACGTACCGGTCGCGTCGACCACCTGAACGGCGTTGTACACCGACTCGCCGCTGCGTTCGGGATATCCGTACACGATCGCGACGCCGTGAGCACGGGCGATCTCGGCGACCCTCCCGAAGATCGGTCCGTCGAACGGTTCGGCACGATCGACGACGAGTTCACCGATGTCGTAACCGCTGACCGACATCTCCGGAGTGACCAGGATCGATGCGCCGGCCGCCGCGGCTGCCGCAGCCGCAGCGTCGAGTGCTTCGAGGTTGGCCTCGACATCGCCGGAGTCCTCCGGCCCCTGATAGAGCGAGACGGTGTTCGTCACCGATGCAACCCCGGCTTTCCGATCGGTAATTCTTCGGGCAGTGCCGGTGCCAGTACCCACAACACTCGCGCCCCACCGCTGCTGTCGCTGCGGAAACTGTGCCGACGGCGCGGCGAGAACGTGAAGGCGTCCCCCGCCCCGAGAGAGATGTCGTCCCCGCCGAAGTCCGCGCCGGGATCGGCTTCGAAGATCACCCGTAGCTCGCCGTCGATCACGTACACGAAGCTCACGTCGAGCGGCAGCGTGTACGCCTCGGACCCACTTCCGCCGCCGTGTTCGATATGCCCCAACAACACCTGCACGCGACGCTCCCCTACCGGCGTCAGCAGATACTCGGTCATCTGTTCTCCACCGAACATGATGCGCGGCAACGACTGTGCGCGTACCACTTCGCCGACGGGTGCGTCGTCGAACAGCGAGCCGACCGGTACGTCGAGCGCGGCGCAGACTCTAACCAGGGATGCGACCGATGCGTTCACCTGATCGCGCTCGAGCTTGGACAGATACCCCTTGGTGACCCCGCAGGTGTAGGCGAGCGCGTCGAGCGTCAGCCGCTTCTTCAGGCGCGCCTCCTTCAGGCGCGCACCGATTCGTGGCGCATCGACGTCGACCTGCGCGGCTGAAGACACCCTTTTCGCCTTTCAGGAAACTTGTGTTGACAAGACCGAGCATCAGAGTAACGCTTGCCGAGCGACATGGTCGACCTTTCGACGGCCGGGCGCTCGACTGCGGAGGGACATCTCGATGAATGCGAACAACCCGGAACACACCCCGGTCGGCCCGCTCGACGCCACCAAGGTCCCCCGTTACGCCGAACCGACGACATTCGCGCGACTCCCCCGGCTCGACGAGGTGTCGCGGGCAGACGTGACGATTCTCGGCGTGCCGTTCGATTCGGGGGTGAGCTACCGGCCGGGTGCGCGCTTCGGACCCGGCCACATCCGTGCGGCGTCGAAACTGTTGCGGCCGTACAACCCTGCCCTGCAGGTCTCGCCGTTCGCACGCCAACAGGTAGCCGACTTCGGCGACATCGGGGTCAATCCGTTCGACATCACCGAAGCGCTGCAGACCGTGCACGATGCCGTGACGGACCTGCGTGCCGACGGCTCTTCGGTGCTGACTCTCGGCGGCGACCACACCATCGCGCTCCCGATCCTGCGTTCGCTCGCGCGTGATCACGGGCCGATTGCGGTGTTGCACTTCGACGCCCACCTCGATACCTGGGATACGTACTTCGGTGCGCCGTACACACACGGGACGCCGTTTCGGCGGGCGAGCGAGGAAGGGCTCATCGACCTCGAACGCTCCCAGCACATCGGTATCCGCGGCCCTCTCTACAGTGAGCAGGACCTCGAGGACGACCGGGTGCTCGGCTTCCAGGTGATTCGTTCCGACGACTACGAGGTCGACGGCGTGGCCAGCATCGTCGAGCGGATGCGTCGTCGCCTCGACGGTGGCCCGGTCTACGTCTCGGTCGACATCGACGTTCTCGATCCCGCGCACGCTCCGGGCACCGGCACACCCGAGGCCGGCGGGATGACCTCGCGCGAGTTGCTCAACACGCTGCGCGGTCTAGTCGGGCTGAACGTGGTCGGTGCCGACATCGTGGAAGTCGCGCCCGCATACGACCACGCCGAGATCACCGGCATCGCGGCGGCCCATGTCGCGTACGAGTTGCTGTCGGTGCTGGCGCTGAACCGGTAGCGGGCACTTACCGGCGCGGCAACACCAGAATCGGTACGGGCGAGTGGCGGATGATCTTCGTTGCCCGTGAACCGAGAAACACTCGGGCGATCGGACCCAACGGCCCGGACGACCCGATGGTCAGCACTTCGCCGTCCTGCCAGTGCAGTTCGTCGAGTGCTTCTCGCCAACTGCCCGCGGTGGCCAACTCGGTGTCGACGCGGTCGGCCGGTAACCCCACCGCGACAGCGTCGTCCACCGCCGCGGTCAGCGCCTCGCTCAGTCCTCGGGCGAGCTCGGCCGCTACGTCGTCCTCGGCTCGCAGCCCGATCTCGGGCGGATACATCGTTGCCCCGCGAACGACGAACGAGGCCAAGCGAAGTGGCACACCGGTGTCGCGGGCCAACTCCGCTGTGGGCCCGACGACGCGGGTGGCCTCACTGTCGCCCGAGAATGCGCACGTGATCCGCGTCAGGACGGCCCGATCTCGAATGCGGTAGCCGCGCGGGGCCAACGCGACGGTGACCGGCGAGGAATGGAGCAACTTGTCCGCGGTGGAACCGACGACGACTTGCCCGAGAGCACCGTCCCCCGAGGAACCCAGAACCAGGATCGACGCCCCGGTGGTCTCCGCGGCCTCGGTCAATGCAGTGGACACCGAGCGGTGCGACATCCGGTGGAACGACGCGGCGACATCGGGTGCGCGTTCCTCCAAGTAGTGGCGGGCTTTCGCCTCCGACTCGGTGGCCGTCGACGCGGCCCAGTCGGCGAACTCGGCGTCGACCCTGGCCTTCGACGGCGTCGACCACGGCTTGGGAACCACGGTTGCCACGTCGATGTTCGTGGTCAGGGATCGGGCCAGTTGCGCACCGAGATCGAGGGCACCGACACTCCCCTTGCCGGGCGCGAACGCGATCAGCACGCTCATTCCGCGACCTTTCCGACCGATCGAAGCGCCGAATGATGCCGACCCCACAGGAAGTAGAACGCGAGAACCACGGCGAGCCAGAGCCCGAACCAGAACCACGTGGTCCACCGCAAGCCGGACAGGATGTAGATGCACGCGGCGATGGACAGGATCGGTGTCACCGGGTAGCCCGGCACCTTGAACGGACGCTCGAGGTCGGGCATCGTCCGGCGCAGGACGATCACGCCGATCGCCACGACGATGAACGCGACGAGCGTTCCGATCGACACCAGATCGGCCAACTTGTCCAGCGGAACGAACGCGGCGAGGATCGAGATGATCACCGCGACGACGATCGTGTTGTTGACGGGGGTGTGAGTCCGGGGACTGACCTTCGCGAACGCCTTGGGCAGCATCCCGTCTCGGCCCATGGCGAACAGAATGCGCGTCTGCCCGTACATCGTCACCAGAGTCACCGAGAAGATCGAGATCACCGCGCCCGCCGCCAGAATCGTGGCCGGCCATGCCCGTCCGGTCACATTTCGGAGAATCTCGGCCAACCCGGCTTCTTCCTGCCCGGCGAATGCTGTCCACGGCTGTGTGCCCAACGCCGCGACCGCAACGACGAGGTAGAAGACGATCACCACGACGAGTGCGGCAATGATGGCTCGCGGCATGGTTTTCTGTGGATTCTTCACCTCGTCCCCGGCTGTCGAGACGGCGTCGAGACCGATGAACGAGAAGAAGATGGTGCCGGCCGCCGCGGTGACACCTGCCGCTCCGAGCGGCATGAAGTCCGAGAAGTTGCCGGAATCGAAGGCGGTGAATCCGACGACGGCGAACAGCGCGAGCACGCCCAGCTTGATGACGACCATGACTGCGTTCACCGCTGCGGACTCGCTCGCACCGCGAATGAGCAAGACGGCGCACAGAACGATCAGCACGACGGCGGGCAAGTTCAGGATTCCCGGATCGGCGTCACCCGGTGCCGCGGACAACGCGTGCGGGATGGTGAAGCCGAAGAGGTTACCGAGAAGTTCGTTGAGGTATCCGCTCCAGCCGACCGCGACCGCGGCACTCGACACCCCGTACTCCAGCAGCAGGCAGGCCGCAACACCCATCGCGACCACCTCCCCCATCGTCACGTATGCGTATGAGTACGTCGATCCCGAGACCGGCACCGCCGAGGCCATTTCGGCGTAACAGATAGCGGCGAGCCCGGCGGCAATTCCTGCGGCCAGGAACGACAGGACCACGGCTGGACCGGCTTCGGGAACGGCGAGCGAGAGCACGAAGAAGATGCCGGTGCCGATGGTCGCTCCCACTCCGAACATCGTCAGTTGGAACGTCCCGATGGTGCGTTCCAGACCACCGGGCTGCTGGTCCGGCTCTGCGATCGGTTTCTTGCGGAACAACTGCGAGCGCAGACCCGATGCGGGTCCGTTCGACGATGTCATGGTCGAGACTCCCAACGTGAAGACGAACGGTGCGGACCGAACCGTGCCGCGGGCGGTACAGCAGCCGACGCGAGGCGATTTCGGTGATTCTGCTCCCCGAGCCACCCGGTCGCACACCGAACACGCCGCGCGGTCCACGAGCTCGTCGTCGAGCCGGTGTCGGTGTGAGCGCCGCCTACCATTGACCTCGACTCGGATGGGAGACCCTCGAACACATGGCCACACAGCCGGACGCGACACCGCTCGACGCGGTGGCCGCGCAAGCGGCCTCGGACGCAGGCGGCCTGGACGTCGCGTTCCTGGGGAACTTTCTCGACGTCGTGACCGATGCGGTGGACGCAGGTGTTCCGCTCACCCGCAAGCAACTTCGGGAGTGCCGCGTACACGGCGACGAAGCAGCCCGAGCGGGTGTGGCTCTGCGCGCGTTGCTCGACCTCTACCTGTCGGCGGCGTGGCGATTGTGGCGCGAGTTGCCCGTCGTGCAGGCCGCCGCAGCAGACCCGGCCGGGGTCGTCACCGCGGGCGAGGTCATGCTTCGAGCCGTCGACGACGCCGCGGCCGAACTCGCCGAAGGCTTTCAGCTCGCCCGGCGGACCCTGGTTCGCGTGGAGGTATTGGCACGCCGCGAGTTCGTGGACGATCTGCTCTCCGGAACGGCCGATGTCGCCGGTGTCCTGGGACGTGCGCAGACGTTCGGGCTGGATCTGTCGAGTCCGCACGCAGTCGCCGTGGTCACGTCCACGACTCCGTTCACCGACGCGACGTCGGCCATCGGGCTGGTCGAACGCAGCGTGCAGGGCAGCAAAGGGGACGCCGATCTCCTCGTCGCCACCAAGCAGGGTCGGCTGATCGTGGTGTTTCCGGCACCCGATCGCGAGGCCGTCGACCACGTGCTCACCCGTGTGGGACGAGTCCTCGGTGCGTCTGCAGCCGGCCCGAGCGATACGGTCGACCTGCGCCGTCGCGGCGAATACGGACGGATACAGCTCGGAGTCGGTCGCCCACGCAGCGGCGCAGTCGGCGTGGCGGCGTCGTACCGAGACGCCCTGGACGCGCTCGACCTCGCGTCGTCGCTGGGGCTCGACACACCCGTCGTCGACGCCCGTGATCTGCTCGTCTATCGCGTTCTGATCAGTGATCGCGCCGCGATCGCCGATCTGGTCGAGACGTTGCTGACCCCGTTGACGAGCGCTCGGGGCGGAGCAGGCCCACTGCTGGAAACATTGCAGGTGTACTTCGAGACCGGCGCGAACTCGGCGTCCACCGCACGCCGGATGCATCTGTCAGTGCGCGCGGTCACGTACAGATTGTCGCGAATAAGAGATTTGACCGGGCAAGATGTGGGCAATCCCGTCGAGGCATTTGCGCTGCACACGGCAGTACTCGGCGCGATGTTGCTCGACTGGCCGCGATCCGGCCTGCACTCCTGAATCGCACCTGAGGCCGAGATTGCCGGAAGTCGGCAAGAAAGTCTGCTGAAACATGTCCGCAAAACAACCCTGCCTGCAGTAAAGCAAACAGTCAGACTGGAGTAGTTGCGGTCGAACCGCCCCACATACCGATCGAACGAGAACGTAAGGAGCAGGACAGATGTCGTCGTTGACACAGAAGTTGACCGCGTTCGCTCGCAGCCCTCAGGGCAAACAGATGATCGACCGAGCGCGCCGATATGCAACCAAGCCCGAGAATCAGGCGAAGTTGAAGCAATTGGGCACGAAGTTCACCGGTAAGGGTGGACGTTCATGAACGTCGTCCCATGGTGGGCGTGGGCCGCATTCGGTGCCGTCGTCCTGATCCTGCTGGCCATCGACCTGCTGGCGCACCGCGGCGCGCACATCATCGGCTTCAAGGAGGCCGCGTGGTGGAGCGCACTGTGGGTAGGCGTCGCCATCATCTTCGGCATCGTGGTGTTCTTCACGCTGGGAACAACGGCCGGAGTTGAGTACACGACGGCATGGTTGCTGGAGAAGAGTCTGTCGGTCGACAACCTCTTCGTCTTCGCGCTGATCTTCGGCTACTTCAAGGTCCCCCGTGAGTACCAGCACCGCGTGTTGTTCTTCGGTGTCATCGGCGCCCTGGTCTTCCGTGCCATCTTCCTGGCCGCCGGTGTGGCCATCGTCAGCAAGTTCGCCGCGGTTCTGTTCGTCTTCGCCGCCATCCTGCTCTACAGCGCGTACAAGCTGATGAAGGACGAGGACGACTCGTACGACCCCGGCACCTCCATTGCAGTGCGCTTGCTCAAGAAGATCGTCCCCGTTCAGGACGAGTACTCCGGTACCAAGTTCTTCGTCAAGGAGGCAGGCAAGCGGGTGGCCACGCCACTGCTCGCCGTCGTGGTGGCGATCGAGGCGGCCGACCTGGTCTTCGCGGTCGACAGTGTTCCTGCCGTTCTGGCAGTGACCGACGACCCGTTCATCGTGTATTCCTCGAACGCGTTCGCGATCCTCGGCCTGCGTGCCCTGTACTTCCTGCTCGCAGGGTTGCTCGAGAAGTTCCACTACCTGTCCAAGGGACTGGCGATCATCCTCGCCTTCATCGGCGTCAAGCTGATCCTGCAGGCCGGGCACAAGGTGATCAGCACGTCGATCCCCGAGATCCCGTCCTTCGTCAGCCTGGTGGTCATCGTCGTGGTCCTGGCAGGCTCGATCATCCTGAGCCTGAAGAATCCCCCGGAGGAAGACAGCGCCGACGCGGTCGACAGGGCCGCAGCCGACAGTCCGATCGTCGATCCGACGGACGGAACCTCCACCGCCGGCACCTCGTCGACGGGTACGTCGGGTACCGATTCGCCTCGACTCGACAAGTAGTTCCGCACGACACATGCCCCGCCGGAATCGATCCGGCGGGGCATGTTTGTACTTCGCCGTGATGGGGCAAACCGTCGTCATGGCTGACAAGAACTCGTACACCGTTCCCGGACTCTCGTCGGACGTGGGCGCGCGCGTCGCAGCGATCCTGCAGGATCGCCTGAACGCCTACAACGACCTCCATCTCACGCTCAAGCACATTCACTGGAATGTGGTCGGACCGAACTTCATCTCTGTCCACGAAATGCTCGATCCTCAGGTCGAGGCCGTGCGCGGCTTCGCCGACGAGGTCGCCGAGCGCATCGCGACCCTCGGCTCCTCTGCGAAGGGAACGCCGGGCACCATCGTCAAGGAACGTTCCTGGGACGATTACTCGATCGGCCGGGCGACGGCGATCGAGCACCTCGGCGCTCTCGATCTGGTGTACACCGGGGTCATCGAGACCACCCGTAAGAACATCGAAGAGGTCGGCGAGATCGATCCGATCACCGAGGACATGCTCATCGGCCAGAGCGCCCAGCTCGAACTGTTCCACTGGTTCGTCCGCGCGCACCTGGAGAACTCCGGTGGTCAGCTCTCCACCGCAAGCGCGACCAGCGAAGTCGACGCTGCGAAGCAAGCCGGCTGACAAACATTTCTACCCGAAGCACCGGTCTCGCCGATCACGGCGAGGCCGGTGCTTTTCGTTGTGACAGAGCCAGATCACTCCGTCGGACGCGCCTCGTGGCCGCTGCGACCGTGCGTTCGTCGCTGTTCTTTCATCTCGGCCTCGAAGACGTGCCGACGTCCGTCGAGCAGCTCGTTCCGGACCGCCCGCTCGTGATCACGAAGTACCGTCCAATACCCGTCGTCGAACTCTTCGACGAGCTGGAACGTCCACCGCCCCTGAGCGATGTTGCGGCCGATCATGTCGGTCTCGAGTCGCTGTGCCAACGCGTCGTGCCCGGCGTCCGACAACGCGTCGGAGGCCTCCCCGAGCAGCAGATCCGCGTGTCCCATCAGCTGATGGAACGAGTACAGGTGGCCGCGAGCGCGCTCGACGTATTCGAGTGCCTCGGACAGTTTGCCCGTGGCTGCCACGGTATCGTCGTCCACTCCGTCGGGGCGGCGGTGCTCCGGTGCCGGCGTCTCATGCGAATGTGGGTCGTTCGTCTGTGCAGTCATGAACGGCACGTACCCGCATCCCGTGCCGGCAACACGGCCGGGAGTCCGATGATTACCGACCGCGATCTCGGGTATAGCTCCCATGCACGAGCAGCACAATCTATTTCGAGGAGTTCACATGGCTGATTTCATCGACAAGGCAAAGCACAAGGCAGAAGAGCTCGTGGGCGAAGCCAAGGAAAAGATCGGCCACAAGACCGACAACGACGACCTTGCTGCCGAAGGCGCAAAGGACCAGGCGTCGGGCAAGACCAAGCAGGTCGGCGACGACGTCTCGGACGCAGCCGGCAACATCAAGGACAAGTTCACGAACTGATCCATCGATGCAGCAGAACCCCGCACCCAGCCTTCACGGCTCGGGTGCGGGGTTCTTCTCTGTCACAGGCCTCCTGTCGGATTCGGCAGCGGCAACGGCCGCCCGAACATCCATCCCTGCCCCAAGCTGGCACCGAGCGCTTTCGCACGTCGCAGATGCCGACGCGTCTCGATGCCTTCCGCCAGCACGATCGCGTTGCTCGACCGAACGTAGGCGCGAATCTGTCGCATTGCCGGTCGGGATCGCAGCGGAGCTCGCACGATCGACGCGTCGAGCTTGACGATGTCCGGTGCCACCAGCGCCAGTAGATCCAGGGTTGCCGGTGTCGCTCCGACGTCGTCCATGGCCACCCCCATCCCGCGTGCGCGCGCGCCGCGGACGAGGGCCATCAGCAACGGAACGTTCCGATCCAGATCACGCTCGGTGATCTCGAGGACCACGTCGAGATCGTCGCCGATGGCGTCGAGGTGCATGTCGACGTCCTGCTCGTCACGGAAGCAACCCGGTTCGATGTTGAGGAAGAACCGCACCCTGCGGGAGTAGGCACGTTCCCTCGCCGCCCGCAGAGCTGCCGCGCGGCAGGCCACATCCACTCGGCCGACGAGTCCCCGTTCACGGGCCAGAGCAAAGACGTCCTCGGGAAGTGCGCTGCTCGGCGACGGCCACCGAGCGAGGGCTTCGTAGCCGACGACATGTCCCGTCGACAGTTCGACGACCGGCTGAAACAGCGCCGCCACCGAATCCACCGACTCGAGCGCCGCGGACGCTGCCAGCACCGCGCCGTCCGAGACGGTCACAGTGATCGCTCGTCCACCGGGGTTCGGCGTGCCTCGAGGCGATCGGCGATCAGTGCTGCGTGCAGTCGCCGCAACCCCGACGGTTTCATCGGATCGAGACCGGTGAGTTGATCCACCCGCTTGAGGCGGTAGTCGACGGTGTTGGGATGCACCGTCAGCCACGTGGCTGTCTTCTTCCTGTTGGAATCGGAGTCCACGAAGGCTTGCAGCGTCGGAAGAAGGTCGACCGAGTCACGTAGCGGATCGATCAGAGTCACGAGGTGCTTTCGACCGAGTCCGGGCCGGCTCACCTGGTACTCGAACACCAGATCCGAGATGCGGTAGGTGCCCGGCGTGTAATGCAGCCTGCGGACCAGGCTCAAGAGCTCGTACAGGTGCGGCGCAGTCACCGAGATGTCGTCGATCGCTGCCGACCCGGTCGTCGCCGTCACTGCGACCTGGCCGGCGTCGGCAAGCCGCTCGACCAGTTCGTCGACGTCGGCACCCGGAACGTCGGGCAGCAGTACCGTTCCGCCCGTCGCACTGATGGATGCGATGGGGGCGATGTCTCCGTTGTGCGCTGCCAGGGCCGCGTGAATTCTCCGCAGCTTCCGTGCGGCCATCATCGCCGCATCGCCGCGCCTACCCCCTTCGTCGGCATGCGCCGGAAAGTGCAGGGCCACGACGTGATACTCCTCGGCGAGCAGCGCACCCATCCGATCGGCGATCCTGCGGGCAGTGCCGTCGCCGGTCAACAGAGCGTCGAGCAATTCGACGTCGTGCCGTGGACCGTTCTGCGCCAACGTGCGGAACTCGGTGAGATAAGCGTCGGACACCGCCTCGGTGACCACGTTCAGAAGCTCCATGATCAGGATCGTCCGGTCATCACCCGCCGCGCCTGCCTCCCGGTTCACCGCTGACTCGGCAGCCCGTAGACCCAGCGCGCAGCCCTCGTTGATCGCGTGCTGAATTCGGCCGAGTGGCACTCCGTCGCGGGCCCACCGCGTTGCGGCGTCCCGGAAGGTGTCCATGGCCCCCGCGACCGGTAGTCGACCGGAATCGAGGACCCCTGCAGCCAGTTCGCTGCAGGTGGTCGCCATGTCGTCGAGCTCGCCCCGTGCACAGTCGCGCGGCGGCGGTACGTCCTCCGGATCGACGAAATACCGGTTCAGCATTCGCGCGGCAGTCTCCCGGGGCGTCCGCAAGCGGTCCGATGCACGTCGACCACCTGCGTACTCCTCCTGCGCCGTGTCCACACTGTCTGTTGCAGTCACCGAACCCCACCCCTCGTACCCGAAACCCGCGTCAGGTCATGTCCTTCAGGCGGCCGATGTCTGCCCACAACGCCCCTGCCTCGGTATCGAACCGTCCTTCCCCGGCCGAACCGTCGGCCGGGGTGAAGACACTCGAACCATAGTGCACAAATAAAACCTGGGGATTGTTTTGGACCGTGAACCCGGCAACAAATCCGCATTAGCGTCCGGTTCGTCGTCATTTGTGACGCCCCATCACGAATGAACGGTCACGTGCGGGCGGTTTCCAAACGTGATGCGGCGCACGTTCCGGGCCGAAATCCGGGCCTACAGTTCCGACTCGTCCACTTGACCCTCGTCGAAAGTCAGGCTCCATGACCACTTCTCGGTCCACCTTCCGTGCAACGAGGAAGGCCACCACAGTCCGCGCTGCGATGATTGCTGCAATGGCATGCTCCGTTGCCCTCGGTTCCGGTTTCGCAGCACAGGCTCAGCCGGCACCCGTCCCGGTACCGGCACCGCCCGCAACCGTGCAGGGCAACACCGTTGTTCCGCCGGGGCCGACCGGCGCATACCCGAAGGCCTCGGATCAGGGCATCACGGCACCGAGCATCGATTCGGCTGCCCCCGCCACCGCGACGTACGACCCACGGACCGAGACCACCGGATACGGGCCCGATCAGAAGAACTTCCTGGCCGGATTCCTCTACAGCATCGTCAACCCCAACGTCGCACCCCAAGGTGCCAACGATTGGAACTGCAAGCCCACCGCCGCGCACCCCCGCCCGGTCGTCCTCCTGCACGGCACCTGGGAGAACGCGTACAACAACTTCGCGCGCATGTCGCCTGCCCTGAAGAAGGAGGGCTACTGCATCTTCGCGCTCAACTACGGAGACGGGGACTCCAGTGTCGTCGGCAATCTCCCGTCGCTTCGCGGTACCGCATCGGTCGCGTCCAACGCAAAGGAGATCGCCACCTACGTCGACGCTGTGCGGACGGCCACGGGCTCTGCGCAGGTCGACATCGTCGGCCACTCCCAGGGTGGGCTCGTCACCCGTCAGTACCTCCGTTTCGAGGGCGGTGCCAATCCGACAGACCCGACCAAGAACAAAGTGAACACGGTCGTCAGCGTCGCCGGATCGAATCACGGCACCACCCTCGTCGGCATCGGAACTCTGGGGCGCACCATCAACAACCTGGGACTCAACGTCCTGGGAGTCGTCGGTGCCATCGCCGGGCCGGCAGCCTCGGACCAGGTGATCGACTCGCCACTCGTCAAGGGACTGGCCGTCGGCGGTGACACCGACCCCGGCATCAAGTACACCGTGATCGGCACCAAGTACGACGAGGTCGTCACCCCGTACAAGACGACGTTCCTCACCGCAGGCCCCGGTGCCACCGTCAACAACGTCACCCTGCAGGACGGCTGCGGCATCGACCTGTCGGACCACCTGTCGATCTCCGTCTCACCGCGCGCGATCGGCATCGTCAAGAACGCACTGGATCCGAAGGGCTTCCCCGCGAAGTCGATCCCGTGTGCCTACAACTCGCCCATCACGGGCCAGTAGGACACCGGTACCTCTGTTCCGCCGAGGGCGATCGGCCGATCGGGCCGATCGCCCTCGGCGGAAGTCCGGGTCAGTTCTGTGCTGGAGTCCACCCCAGCGCCGGACCGAGCTTCTGCGCCGTGTCGGTCAGGATCTGCACGTAGTCCTCGTGGTCGAAGCTGAACGGCAGCGCGAACGCCACCTCGTCGACCTCACGAAAAGATCGATTGGCGTACAACTGCTCCGCGATCTCGTCCGAGGTACCCACGAGGTCCGGTGCGAACATCATCCGAGCCGGCCCCTGCGGTGCTCCGGTCCGTGCAGTACGCGCGTGAACGTAGTCCTCGTACTTGCGCTTCTGCGCGGCGGAAGCACTGTCGGTGGGGATGACCACCAGCCCCTGGGAGACCCGCGCGTCGGCCCCGGCCGGGTGAGCCTCGCGGAACCGCGCGATGTGCGCGCGCTGGATCGCATCGAAATCCGTCGAGTCCTCGGCGCGCACCACACTGCTCACCAGAAGATTCATCGCGTTCTCCCCTGCCCACTGCGCAGAACGGAGACTGGCCCCGCCGTACCACATTCGGTCCCGTAGACCACGCGAATGCGGTTGTACCCGTTCGGAATACGCTTCGATTCCCTCGGTCCCCGACCACGTGGACGCAGGTTCACCGGCTACGAACCGAAGCAGCCGCGAGACTCGGTCGTAGCCGAAGTCCTCGTCCTCGGCGGTGTCGGGATACAACGAGTGTGCGACGCGATCGAAGTGCATCGGTTGTCCCACACTGATTCCCGCGTTGATGCGCCCACCCGACAGCACATCCACCGTGGCCAAGTCCTCGGCGAGACGCAGGGGGTTCTCCCAACCCAACGGCGTCACCGCAGTGCCGAGCATGATGCGGTCGGTACGTTGCGACGCGGCGGCCATGACCGCGATGGGAGACGAGATACCGAACTGCAGGTGACGATGACGAAGCCACGCACTGTCGAATCCCAGCCGCTCCCCGAGTTCGATGATGCGCAGCGTCGATTCGTGGCCGACCTCGGGTGCGTTCTCGTCGAAGAGCCCGATGGTCAGAAATCCGAGCGAACGCAGGGGCCTGGATGGTTCGGGCACGTCTGGACCTCGTTTCGTGAAAGTCCGGCCAGCCTAATTCACACCGTCGTCGGTGTCGTGAACAGCGGCGGTGAGACGGCGAATCTCGGAGCCGCCGTACTCGAGCAATCCGAGCGACGCGAACGCTTCGAGCCATCCGACCATCGGCCACCGGCCCCACCGGCGGAAGAAGATCCGAGCGTTGACGACGATGTCGTCGAGATGTTCCACCGGAGGATCGGACACGGGATGGAACTGGTGGTACGCGTGAGCGCCGCCCACCCACCGCAACCCGATGCCCGACGCGCGGGCCGTGGCCGCGAAATCCGTGTCCTCGCCCCCGTACCCGGTGTAGTCCTCGCAGAAGCCGCCGATCTCGGTCCACGTGTCGGCGTGCACGGCGAAGGACAACGACCAGAACAGGTCGAAATCGTGTCCGGGTTCCACTGCGCCCGCGGGCGGATTCGGTCGAGCCGGATGCGGCGCGGTGAGCGGGATCAGAGAGTCACCTTCGAGCCCGACGCTGTCGGGTTTCAGGTAGGTCACCGGTCCGCACAACAGAGTTCGCCGACTGTCGGGGCGCAGCGCGGCGCGGCGATACCTGTCGAGCATCTCCGGGGCGGGTATGCAATCCACGTCGAGGAACACCACCAGCTCGGCACCCCGATCGAGGGCAGCGGCTGCCCCGAGGTTACGCGCTCGCGCCACCGGCAGCGGGGTCTGTGGCTCCATGTCGAGAACCGTTGCCGCAGAGCCGGATCGGGCGACCACGTCCGCAATGTCGTCATCGCCCATGGCGACCACGATGTGCTCGACGGGCCGGTCGGTGGACTCGGCCAACCCGCGAATCTGCGCGGCGAGGTGATCGTGACGGCCCGAGACCACGGTCACGACAACCACGTTCATCGCCGAGCCGTCCCGGACGCAGCCTGCTCGATCGCGCGAGCCGCCCGATCGGGTGCGCCGTCGGTACCGAGCAGCGACCATGTCCGTCCGCCGATGCCCAGGGCGCAGTCGGCAGCGCGTCGCCACCGATCGACCGAGGGCCACTCGTCGAGCACCGCGGCGATGGATCCGGCCGCCAGTGCGTGCGCGGTGGCAGCCTGCTCGTCGAACGGCCGGGCTTGCGGAACCACGATGGCCGGTGTGCCCGACGCGGCGACGTCGGCCACGGCGTTCTGCCCGGCGTTGGTCACCACGAGGGCCGCCGAGCACAGCACCGGCCACACGTCGTCCACCCAGTCACCGCCCGCCACTCCGAGTGTGCGGAAGTCGAACCGGTCGTCCGCGGCGGACCACGAGTCCACCAGTTCACGCGTCAACGAGGTGCCACCCGCCGCGCCCAGTACGACAACCGGGCCTTCGGTGGCCGCAGTATTCGAGCCCTCCGTTCGGGCTCGTCCGGCGAACCGGCTGATCGAGCCCGAGTACGTCGTCTTGGCGGCGTACGGATGCAACCAGGCCGGGTCGTACACACTGCGTGACCACGGTGCGAGAATGTGCGTCGCCGCGCGATAGGCCATCGCGTGGACGGGATCGGCCCGGTTTCCCGGAATCGCCATGACGATCACCCGGACACCCATCAGCCGCAGAAACATCGCCACTTCCACGGACACATCGACAACCACTGCCCGCGGTCGCTCACGCGCAACCCAGTCGGCGATGATCGCCATCCGTGCGGTCAGCCCGTCGACGTCGTGGGGTGCCCAGTGCACCACTCCCCCCGCCGAGATGTCGTCGGCGGCTGCCTCGCCCACGGTGTCGTTCACATCCAGCGGGAGTGCGATCCATTCCGCTGCAGCATGTTCCGGAGGCCGCGCCCGCGAGGACAGCACCGTGATCGGCTCACCCAGGCGGCGCGCAATCGCGTCGGACCGAGTGACGTGGCCTACCCCGTGGTGGTGTGCGTAGTAGCCGATCATGCAATCGCGAGACCGTGGGCGGACTCCGGTGCCGATGCGGACTCGAGGGTCGATCGGTACAGCTCCTCGTACTCGTCGACCATCCGGTCCACCGAACACACCTGCTCGGCGCGCGCCCGCGCGTCGTGCCTGTTCAACGCTGCCGCGGCGGGAATCGCGGCGGCCAGCCCGGCCACGTCGTCGGCGGGTACCAACACTCCGGACGAGGCGTCGATGATCTCGGGTATCCCTCCGCGGGCGAACGCCGCCACCGGGGTACCGCAGGCCAGAGCTTCGGCGACCACCAGACCGTACGGCTCGGACCACACCGGCGACACCAGCGCGACCTCGGCACCGGCCACCAGCGCGGCGAGGGCCGGCTGATCGAGGTGTCCGACGTATCGGACTCGATCGTCGAGCAGGGGTTCGACGACACCGTGGAAGTATTCGAGGTTGCTGATGGGTCCGGCGATTCGTAGTGACCGGCCGGCGAGCTTCGCGGCGGCGATGGCCAGATGCAATCCTTTCTCGGGAACCAACCGTCCGGACCACACCACGTAGTCGCCGCCCGCACCGAACGGCCAGTCCTGCAGCGAGATCCCGTTCCGGATGACGATCGTCCCGGACGCGACGTCGGCCCATTGTTCGGCTGCGAACGCACTGACCGCAGCAAAAGTGTTGGCACCGAACGGAGCCAGGGCAACAGCCGACTCCAGCCACGCGAACGGCGGCGTGTGCAGAGTGGTCACCATCGGCACCGGCAGTGTGGCGGACATAGCCAACGGCAGGTAGTGCAGGCTGTGGTTGTGCACGATGTCGAACGAGTTCGACAGCGCACCGGCCAGTTCCATCATCACGGCGAGGTATGCGTGGTGCTCGCGAACCGCAGTGGGGGTGACCGCGAGATCGGCGAGGGCAATCGGTGTCAGATCCAGCGTTCGGACCGGCAACATCGTGGCATCCAGATCGACGCTCGATCCGTCTGCGGCGAACAGACTGACGTGGTGCCCACGGTCGGTCAGCGCCCGCACCAGATTGTAGACGTGTGCCTCCAGACCGCCCGCGAAAGGCTGTGCCACCGGAAAACTCGATGACGCCAGCACCGCGATGCGAAGTGGCTTCTCGTTCAACGCATCTCCTTTGTCACTGCTGCGTAGATCCCAGCGTGGGTCGCTGCGATTCGTTGTCTCTGCTCGGCCCGGGTTGCGGCGTCGAGCGCTGTGGTCCGATCGGCGTGGGCCGCCTGCACGGCTGCCACCAACGTGGCGGGATCGAACGAGTCGGTGTTCATGACGAAACTGTGAATCGGCGCTTGGTCGGCATAGAAGCCGCAATCGGACGCGACGACGGCCGTTCCCAGATCCCGACATGCTTCGAGCCAACCCGAATGTGTTCCGAACCGATACGGCAACACCGAGACGTCGATCGAAGACAGGTAGTCCCACAGTTGCTCGTCGTCGAATCGGGCGTGCACCCGCACATCGACGTCGGGGAAACTGTTGTAGTCCAGCAACTTCGCGCCGACGGTCGGGTCGTACCAGTGGCCGGCCGTGTCGAACACGTCCTCTTCGATGTCCAACCGCACCGTCGCAGCCGGTAGCGATCGAGCCGCCTCGACGACGGCGTCCATCACCGCAAGCGGGTCGATGTTCGCTCGCAGGTTCTTGGCGTGGACTCCGATGACGAACGAGTCCGACACCGGGCGTGGGACGTTCATTCTCTCGAGAGGCACCACGTGTGGGTGCTCGATCACCGTCGCATGCACGTTCCACCGATCGGCTATCCACGCAGCTGCTCCCTCGGTGAGGGTGATCACGGCATCGGCACCACGTATCAACACGTCCAGCTGCTCCAGATGACCGGTGTTGTCCGCGAAGTGGGGATTGTGCGCGTCGTGGACCGTGAGCACCAGGGGCTTGCGATGGGCCCTCAAGTACTCGACCGTGCGGGTCAAGTCTTCCGGTGAGAAGGACTCGAAGCCGAAGTGCACGTGCAGAACGTCGAAGCTCGAATCGGGTTGCTCGGCCAACCACCCGGCGTCGAGGAGACGAGGCGGCCACCACTGGCCCGGCACATCGACGCGAACCGGCGTCGGATCGGGCAACAGCACCACCGAGTTACCGGAGCCGTCGGGCACCGGCTGCACGTGCTGTACGTACACGTGAGAGGAGGGTACGGACGCAATACGAATCATGAATTCCTTCGGGTACAGGTCAGACGAATCGTGCCTGTTCCCGACACGCGCATGGGGTCTGTACCCACTTCGTACCGAGTTCAATCGCGGTTGGCGTCGCAGGTTCGGCGGGGCTACGTTGACCAGAAGAATGGTCGAACACACGCACTCACACGACGTCGGGGCAGACATGGACGGGCGTACTCGCCACTACGGCGATTTCTACGGAATATCGGGGCTCGAGGCCGCGCCACGTACACCCGTCGACGATCGCCCCCTGTTGCTCGTCTGGGGTAACTGCCAGGCCGAGGCGATGCGCATTCTGCTGAGCTCGGATGCGGCGATGCCGTTTCGGACGGTACGAATCCCGCCGGTACACGAACTCGAATCCGCCGATCTGCCGCACGTCGATCGATTGGTCCGGCAGACCTCGGTACTGCTGACTCAACCTGTGCGGGAGGGCTATCGGCATTTGCCGCTCGGGGTCCCCGATCTGACACGATCACTCCCGCCGCACGCCGTGGTACTTCGTTGGCCCGTGCTGAGATACGCTGCGCTGCATCCTTTTCAGATCATCGTTCGGCATCCGAGCGACCCAGCGGCCGTTCCGGATCTCGTTCCGTACCACGATCTGCGGACGATTGTGGCCTTCGAGCGTGGCGTGCGGTCCGGCGAGAACTGGGACCTCCCGGTATCCGACGCCGGCTTTCGTGATGCCGCGCAGGCGAGCCTGGACGAGCTACGACGACGCGAGAGCCGCGACACCGATATCGCTGCGTCCGACCTGTTCCAGAGTGCGGGAAGCCGTGCCACTCATACGATCAACCATCCGACCAACGTGGTGTTGACTGCACTCGCGCAGCGGATCCTGGACCACCTCGACACCGCCTGCACTGTGGGTGATCCAGGGAGAGAACTGCTCGGCGGTGTGCGAGCGCCCGTCGAACGTCGGGTACTGCGCGCCCTCGGCCTCCCCGGTGATGCTCGCCCAGACTGGACGGTCGACGGTTCCGACGTGTCCAGCGACGTCGTGCACCGCGCTCACCTCGATTGGTATGCGGCACATCCCCAGTTCGTCGACGCCGCACTGGCCCGCCACTCCGAGCTCCTGCGAATCCTGCAGACGACGCCGTGATCGCACCCGTGCATCATCTCGTGGTCGGCCCACCGGACCACGGAGTCGTCCGGTGTGCCCGCGACATGGCTACGGCCACAGCGAGTCCCGTGGTGACCGCTCCCGACCGACTACCGCCCGACACTCCCGTCCACATTCACTTCACCGACCGGCTGTTCGGACGTACCGCGCACGAGGCAGCCGATGCCATTGTCGCACTGGCACACCAGCATCGAGCCCGCATCACCGTTACGCTGCACGACGTACCCCAGATCTCGGACGGCTCCGCGTTTGCGGCACGCACCGACTGCTACCGCCGAGTGATCGACTGCGCTGCAACGGTCGTGGTGTCGAGTGTGCACGAGCGACTGCTTCTCGAGGACATACTCGACAGCCGACCCGACATCCGGGTCATTCCCCTACCGATAGACCGCCCGGCACTACGATCCGACGACGTCGTCCCCCGGCGAGTCGTCGGGATTCTCGGGTTCGTCTATCCGGGGAAGGGACACAGCGAAGTACTCGGTGCCATGTCTGCACTGGACACCGACGTCGGGTTCGAGATCGTCGGGGCCGCGTCGGCCGGACACGAGGACGTGCTCGACGAACTACGCGCCACTGCCCGGCATCTGGGCAGGCCGTTTTCGACGACCGGCTTCGTGCCCGACGCCGAACTGGGCGGCCGGTTGCGGTCCATTGCTGTCCCGGTCGCTTTCCACCGGCATGTATCGGCATCCGGTTCGATCAACACCTGGATCGCGGCGGGCCGTCGCCCTCTGGTCCCTCGTGGTCGATACGTCGACGAGATGGCCGTCAATTCGCCCGATGCGCTGTGGATTCACGAGGACACAGTGGAGGGCCTGGCCGAGGCCATGGCAGAAGCGTTACGCCGACCCGAGAAGACATGGCAGGCCACCGACTCGGCACCTTATCCATCGCCGGCGCAGGCGGCCGACCTGTACAGCTCCCTGTTCCGAGAAAGCATGGCTCTACCGTCCATCGCGCTGCCCGATGGCCGCTCGGTGGTTCCGCACAATCGGTGGGATCTGGCACCGACCGCATCCGACACGCCCCGAGTGTCGGTCGTGATTCCCTACTTCCGGCAGCAGCACCAGCTCGACCTGGTTCTGACAGCGTTGACCGCGCAGACCTGGCCCGCGTCCCGCATCCAGGTGATCGTCGCCGACGACGGATCTCCCGAGGAACCGAACGTGGAGGAATTCGGCTCGGCTCTCGACATCACCGTCGTGCGCCAACCGGATCTCGGATTCCGGGCCGCCGCCGCACGTAACCTCGGTGCGTCCGCAGCGCGCGGAGACATCCTCTGCTTCCTCGACGCCGACACCGTGCCCGAACCCGATTACATCGAGGAATCGGTACGCCTGATCGTGGCCCTTCCCGATGCGGTGACGGTGGGTAGGCGTCGACATGCCGATCTCGGCGGGTGGACGCGCGCGGACATCGGCACCTGGTTCGACGGCCGATCTGCGGGCCCCACGGAATTCACCGAGCCCCGATGGCTTCGTGACGGCTACGCCGGCTCGCGAGATCTTCTGGACGCGGACCGTCGTTCGTACCGATACGTCATCAGTGCCGTGATGTCTTGCAGCCGAACGTTGTTCGAGGAACTCGGCGGGTTCGACCCGACGTTCGTCGGGTACGGCGGAGAAGACTGGGAATTCGCGCACCGGGCCTACGCCGCAGGTGCCGTCCTGGCCCATCGGCCGCGAGCAGTCGCCTGGCACGACGGGCCCGACTGGGCCGAACGCACGGGCGGAGACCGAGAGCGGAAGAACGCCGAAGCGCTGATGCTGGCCTCCCGCATCACCGACCCTGCGGCGCGTACCCAGGGTCTGACCTACGCGCTGCCGGAGATCGTCGCGGTTGTCGATACCACCGGGCACAGCGCTGCGTCCCTCATCGAGACCGTCGGCTCGATCCTGAGGCATCCTGATTGTCGAGTGTGGATTCGCGGACCCGGTGCCGACGAATTACGGCGGCAGTGGGGCGACGCCGACTGCCGCATCCAGGTGGGTCTTCCGGGAGACACTGCGCGTTCTCACGCGGTGCTCGAGGTGCGCGGCCTCGTCCTGTTCGGTGCCGACGCACTTCGTCGTCTCGTGGAGACAGGAGCGGATCGGCTGACGGTCGACGTGGGCAACTCGGGCACGGTCGAACTGCGCACGTCTCGGTCGAGCTGTCGCGCTCGACGGTGGTCGTCGACGATGGGAACGGCTTCCGAGGACCTCGCGGAGGCCCTGTTCGGGCACATGCATCGGACAGGCGCGGAGTTCGGACTCTTCGCGGGCGAGGTTCAACCGAAACTTGCCTGGTGAATGTGGGGTGGTTCCGGTGTCGACTCGACCGAATCGGGTACGGCCAGTGGGAGAATGTAAATCGGCGGCAGACGAAAGCAACGGCGAGATCGGGCGAATGATGAACAGAACGCTGTATTCGATGATGTGGATGATGGCGATTATCTTCTTCGTCGCTTTGCTGTGGGGCACAGTCGGTTACGTGTACGCAGACACCCATCCTCTGCAGCGAGCGGCATTCGTCGGAGGCGGAGTGTTGATCGCGGGATGGCTGATTCTGTTCGCGGCCGTCGGGATCAAAATATCGCGGCTCAAAGCCCGCAGGAGACAGAGCAACTCCGACGAGCAATAACTGTTGGAGCCGCTCGGGTGTGGGTTTCGAATAGGCGGGTATACACCGACGAATCTTTCGTAGAGTCGGTCTTTCGATTTGCCGAGCAAGGATCGTCGATGGTCAACCAGCGCAGCACACCGAGCCGGCGCACTTCGTCCGAACTTCCGGCGACCCGCCAGGAATATCTGTCGACATGGTCGGGTCTGCACAGCAACATCGATCCATCGTCGTCGGTGCTCGTGTCGACGTGGCTTCGTCTGGTGTACTTCCTGAGCGCCCCGCTCGTGCGCGCGTCGGTCTCTGCCCACGTCGTCACCGTCGCCGCGGTGGTTGCGGCTGCAGGCTCGGTGGCGTTGTCCCGGCCGGGCACCTCGCTGCCCCTCCTGGCGGCGGTGCTCATCGTGTTCTCCGGGCTGCTCGACGGTATCGACGGCGGCGTGGCCATGATCGGCCGTTCCCAATCGCAGTGGGGCTATCTGCTGGACACGGTGTCGGATCGGTGCAGCGATCTGCTGTTCCTGGCGGGCAGCCTCGCGCTGGGCGCTCCGATGCCCATCGTCGTTGCCGTCGGTGTGACGACTTTGCTGCACGAGACGGCCCGCGCGCGTGCCGTCGGAGCCGGGATTTCCGACGTCGGCTTTCTGACAGTGTGGGAGCGGCCGTCTCGGGTCGTTGCCGCAGTCGTCACCGCGACCGTTGCGGGCGCGGGCCCCGGTAGCGCTCAGACGTCCGCGACGATCGGAATATCGGTGACGTGTGGTCTGGCTGTTCTCGGGTTCACCCAGCTGATGTTCGGGCTGTACCGACGGGCCGATCGAACTCGGCGGTGATCAGCCAGCCGGCGAGCGCCAGCACGTGAAAGACGAACATCCACAGCATGATTGCCACACCGCCGCCGATGTCGGTGAGACCGCCGAACGGTGCACCGAGGTCGACCGGAATGGCCAGGAACAAGATGAAGCCGTGCACGAACCCGGTGACGATCGACGACGTGACCAAGGAGCCGGCCACGAGTGCCCGCCACCCCACCGCCCGCGGCGCGATGACCCGGTAGGTCCAGGCAAGCGGAACCGCCAGGATCAGCCATAGGCAGTTGAACCCCAGAAATATTCGTAGAGCCAGCGCACCGGCACCCCCGCCGCCCGTGGTCGCCTGCAGGACGCGTGCGACGGTCAGCACCCCGATGAGCAACACCGGGGCGGCAACGAAAAAGGGCACCATGGCAGCTCTGCCTCGCCACCCGGTGAACGTTTCACGGGTCGGGGCGAAGCGCACGATCGCCCTCCGCAGACCCTCTCCGTAGAACGTCGCGGGAAAGATCGAGATCACGACCCCCAGCGGTCCCAGGTGTATTCCGGCATCGGCCAGGCCGTCGAGCGCCGCGCGGGCACCCAACGCATCGGGCAGTAACGCAGACATGGCGTCGAATCCGCCCTGTACCCACTGCGCCGACACCAACAACACGGTCGCCCGGATCGTCAGAAGCAGCAGAGGGACGACGGCGATCACCGCGTAGAACGTCAGTCCGCCCGCGATCAGCGTGGTGTCCTCACGCGCGAAGCCGGCTTTGATCGCCTGCACTCCGCGAACCGCCCGAACGCGAACGGATGTCATCGCGCGCGTTCGGAGCGGGTCCGCCGAACGATCGAGCGGTTATTCAAGGGTGACGTCCACGGCGTCGATCACTTTGAGGAACGGGCAGATCGACGTGGCCTGCGCGAGTACGGCCTCCGGGTTGTCGGTGCCCGGTAGCGACACCGACAGAGCGAATTTTGCGTCGTAACCGGATGCGTCGGAATCGGTCAGCACGACGGTGCCCTTGACCGCGAGTTCGTCGACACTGCCGCCGACGGTCCCCAGTGCGATTCGCAGTGACTCCACCAAGCAACTCGACAGCGCTGCGGCCATCAACTGCTCGGGGTTGGTGGCTTCGCCCGGGCCACCGAGTTCGGCCGGTTCTCGCACACTCAACGACAGCACTCCGTCGTCGGAGGTCACGCCGGTCGCAGTTGCAGAGACGGTTGCTGTGTACAGCTCGGTAGTCATCGGTGTCGGATGTCCATTCCGCTGCCGATCGAAACCGTCGAATCCCGCCGACACGAGTAGCGGTTCGGACGTGTCGCTGTTCACACCTGCGGTACAGCCGTTTGGCAGAACTTACCGGCGGGTAACACCCGAACAGGGCCGAGCATCACGCTGTGACCCACAGGCATCGGCCGGATCCATGTACCCACCCACCGAAAGGGGAGCACCATGAGCACATCGACTTTGATCGCTCAGTTGCGGATTGTACTGCAGCTGACACACACCGAAATTCAGGTCGCGGAAACCCGCGTCGTGCAGGCGCGCACCGAAGCGGTTCGTCGGGAACTGACGCAGAACGCCGCCAACGGACGTGACCGCGCCGCCGCTATCGAGGAAGCACTGCGCAACCTCGGTGGCCTGCCCGAGGTAGTGGCACCGTTCATCGGACGCACCTTCGCAGCGGTGAAGGCAGTCGCCGAGCAGGCGCAGCCGTTCGACGAGGCACTGCTGGGCGATCTCGCCCTCGAGCAGCAACTGTTGGGTCGAGCCAAGTACATCAAGGCTCTGGCGACAGCAGCCGAGGAACCGTCCGTCGTGGCACTGGCCGGCCGCTTGGCCACCGCGCACGCCGCCACGGTCGACTGGCTCGAGACCGTCCTCGCCGAAGACGCCCTGGGTGGACCCGCCGCACTGCGCCGGACGCCTTTCCAGGCAGCTGCCGGCACCGCAGTCAAGATCGTCAACGCACCGGCCAACTGGTCGGCCCGCGGTCTCGACCGCGCACTGGACGCCGCTCGCGCCACCCCGGATCGACTGAGCGCTCTGCTGGGCCGCGGTGCACACGCAGGCGACGTCGCCGTCAGAACGTTGACCGCCAGCCGCGATGCAGCACTCGAAGCCGCCGAGGATGTCACCCGTAGCGAAGGTGTCGATTCTGTCGCCGACGCCATTCACACCGCTCGGTGCGCCGGTGGAACTCTCGGTGCCGACGAGCTTCCCGTAGCCGACTACGACGACCTCAACGTCTCGGACGCGGTGGCCGCCATCAAGGAACTGACCACACCCGCCGACGTACGCACTGTCGTGGCGTACGAAGAGGCACACAAGAACCGCCACGGAGTCGTGTCCGCAGGACAGACTCGCCTGGCAGCAATCGCCAAGGACGTTATCTCCGTCGACTGACGACGATCGATCGGTCCTTCTGCGAATACCGATGCGGCCCGTGAAGTTCCGGGCCGCATCGCTGTATTCGAAAGGTTCAGGGCTTCAACAGAACCTTGATCGCACCGTCCTGCTTCTTCTGGAAGATGTCGTACGCATGCGGCGCTTCTTCGAGCGAAAGCTCGTGAGTGGCGAACGAATCGACGCCCAACGGATCGTCGTCGCCGAGAAGCGGCATGATGTCGTCGACCCATCGCTTGACGTTCGCCTGGCCCATCCGCAGCTGAATTTGCTTGTCGAACAAGGTCATCAACGGTAGCGGATCGGCCATACCTCCGTACACACCGATGATCGAGATGGTTCCGCCGCGTCGAACGATGTCGATTGCCGAGTACAGCGCACCCAGCCGGTCCACGCCGGCCTTCTGCATCATCGGTGCGGCCACGGCGTCGGGCAGCATTCCGACGATCTGCTGGGCCAGCTTGCCGACCGGTGAGCCGTGCGCCTCCATTCCGACGGCATCGATCACCGCGTCTGTTCCTCGGCCGTCGGTCATGTCACGAATGACGTCGCCGACGCCCCCGCTGTGTTCGGCCAGATTCACCGTTTCGATTCCCCGTGCCGCAGCTCGCGCCAGGCGCTCGGGTACGAGGTCGACAGCAATGACCCGAGCACCCTTGTGCTGGGCGATGCGGGCGGCCATGTCTCCGATGGGACCGAGTCCGAGCACCGTCACCGACCCGCCTGCAGGTATCGACGCGTACTCCACCGACTGCCACGCGGTAGGCAATACGTCGGAGAGGTAGACGAATCGCGAATCGGGTCCGGCCTCGGGGACCTTGATGTGCGTGAACTGCGCCTGCGGAACACGGAGGTACTCCGCTTGCCCACCGGGCACTTGGCCGTACAGCTTGGAGAAGCCGAACAACGCGGCACCCATGCCCTGCTCACGAACCTGGGTGGTCTCGCACTGGGTGTACAGACTCGAATTGCACATGTAGCAATGTCCACACGAAATCTGGAACGGGATGACCACACGGTCTCCGACGGCGAGATCGCCTGTCTCCGAACCGACTTCCTCCACGATGCCCATGGGCTCGTGACCCAGAATATCGCCCTGGTCCATGAAGGCACCGAGCGTCTCGTACAGGTGTAGGTCCGATCCGCAGATATTGGTGGTCGTGATCTTCACAATTGCGTCCGTCGGCGCTTCGATGCGGGGATCGGGCACCGAATCGACGCTGACGTTCCTCTTGCCCTGCCATGTCACTGCGCGCATGGAGGCTCCTCTCTGTTACTCGACCCCGAAACTCGGAATCGCACGAAGCGGATTACCTGCTTCGTATGCGTGCAAACGCATCGGACCCACACGATTGACCGTGACCGGCAGCGGGTAGGCGTGAACAATGAGTGTTGTGACCCCTTCCATCGCCCCCACCCTCGTGTCGCCTCGGTTGCCGGTGCCGTGTGGTCCACTCTCGGACGCCGTGATCCGGTTTCTCTCCACCGGCGGCGGTGCCGCACTGCCCAGCGCGTCGGATGCCGATCCGACGTCGCGTGACATGCAACTGGCGTTGCTCGTCAGCTACGAACTGCACTACCGCGGGTTCGAGGGCGTGGACGACGAACTGGAGTGGGATCCAGCACTGCTGCAGTTCAGAGCAGCACTCGAATCCGCGTTTCTGAACTACGTGCGCTCGAATGTCGAACCCGGCGACGACGTCGTCGCCGAAATGAAGCGACTGTCGGTCGAGGCGTCGTCCGGTACCGGCCCGTCGTGGTTCCTGCGGGACGAAGGATCGTGGGAGCAGATGCGCGAGTACTTCGTACATCGGTCCGTCTACCACCTCAAGGAAGCGGATCCCCATGCGTGGGCGATCCCGAGGCTGGTCGGCCAGGTCAAGGCCTCGTATGTCGCCGTCGAATTCGACGAGTACGGCGGTGGCAGGGGTGAGCGTGTCCACCAGCATCTGTGGGCCGAATCCATGACGGCAGCAGACCTCGATGCGTCCTACCTCGGGTACGTGGATCGCGTCCCCGCCCAGACACTCGCGTGGGTCAACCTCATGTCGTTGTTCGGATTGCACCGTAGCCGCCGAGGTGCCACCGTGGGCCATTTCGCCGCCACGGAGATCACGTCCTCGCCGGGTTCACAGCGGTTCGTGCAGGGCCTTCGCAGGCTGTCAGCGCCGGCTGCATGCATCGCGTTCTACGCGGAGCACGTCGAGGCCGACGCCGTCCACGAGCAGGTCCTGCGCCACGACGTGGTGGAGAACCTGATCGGACAGGAACCGCACATCGAAGCCGACATCGTCTTCGGCATGCGCGCACTGGATTTCGTCGAGAACGCGCTCGCGGACCACGTGATGCAGCGGTGGTCCGCCGGTCAGTCGTCGCTGGACTGACTCGCTCGTCGCTTCGCGCGATGGCTCGTGTCGCACAGTGGGTACGTCTTGCTGCGCTTGCACGTGCACAGCGCGACGACGAAACGATCCGAGGTGACAACGGAGCCGTCGTCGAGTTCGATCTCGACCGGCCCGTCGATCAGCATCGGTCCGCCCCGGACCAGTCTCACCCGAGTGCGCGCAGGTGCAGCGTCACCACCCGTCGACTCATCGCTTGTCGCCACGCAACACCACCAATTCTTCCGTTCTGCGGCCCGATTCGAGCACGCCCTTGGCCTCGAGCCACTCGGCACGAGCCGTCATGACGGGCCCGAAGTCGATTGTGCGGCACGCCGCCTCCGATGCACCGAAACCGTGAGTATTCAGCATCTCCCGTGTTCGCTGCGGACCCGAGAATTCCGAGTGGACCACCAGCAGCACACCACCGGGTGCCAG
Organism: Rhodococcus sp. 05-2256-B1; assembly: GCF_002258465.1. Classification (NCBI taxonomy): domain Bacteria; kingdom Bacillati; phylum Actinomycetota; class Actinomycetes; order Mycobacteriales; family Nocardiaceae; genus Rhodococcus; species Rhodococcus sp. 05-2256-B1. The sequence goes on from NZ_NOZA01000042.1 coordinate 48,322, forward strand.
CAGTTCCGCGCCTCGCGTGCACAGAGGGTCGAGCACCACTCGCCCGTCCTCACCCGCATCCCAGGCGCGGTGCAAACCCATGCCGGTGGGCGCGGTCTGCGACGGAACGTACGGAGGGTTGCACAGCAGAATGTCGAACGGCTCCAGCTCGGCTGCCTCCGAGAACGACCCCAGCCGCACATCCACATCGACTCCGACCGACCGGGCATTGCGCTGCGCACAGGCAACCGCACGCGGAGAGATGTCGAAGGCCACCACCTCGCGGGCACCGAGCAGTGCTGCGGTGATGGCCACTGCGCCGCTACCGGTACACATGTCGAGTACACGGGCTCCGGGCACGAGCCCCGAATCTGCGGCGACGTCGCACAGCAGAAGTGAATCCTCCTGTGGCTCGTACACTCCGGGATCGGCGTGCACTCGTGCCAGCGAACGGACGGAATCGAATTCGGCTGTCGTCATGGACATTCCTCCCAGCGTGGATTGTCGGATTCGTATTCCCGTGTCCAAGCCCCGCAAACCGGTTGTTCGGAACAGGCTTACCGACACGCACTTCGGGGTAGTGCTAGGACGTGTGTGGTTGAGGAGCAGCCCGCAGTCTCGGCAGTCGACTGCCGCACTCCCCCTGCACGGGTTCAGGAGTTCGGCTCCAGAGGAGTTGTCCATGATCGTCGTTCCGTCCATTCGAACTCCGCTCGCCGGTGTGGTTCCATCGCTCTCCACCGCCGACGACCGTGCCTCGAGTACCCGTTCCTCGCTCCCGGAGGCCGAGATGACGGTGTCGGTCGACGAGAGCGCAGGCGACGACATCGAGGTGCGCATTGCCGGCACCATCACCGACGTGGACGTTCCGGTGCTGGCAGAGACGTTGGGGGAAGCCGCCGAGCGCGGCCGGGCTCTGATTCTCGATCTGTCTCGCGTCACGTTCGTCGCGGCGGGAGTTCGCTCCGTGCTCGACGCCACCGCTATTCGCCAGGGTCGCTGGCAGCAGAAACTCTCCGTCGTGCTTCCCGACGGCGCAGACCTGAACGGCGTCTCGGACCGCGTGTTCGTCTACCGCACGCTCGCCGAAGCCCGCACCGAAACCGGTGCCCGCACCGACGTCACAGCGCAGGCGGCCGATTCACGGTGAGCCGCACCATGTACGACGTGCTGATCATCGGTGGAGGCAATGCCGGTATCAGCGCGGCCGCACGACTGCTGAAGAGGGGCGTATCCGACGTCGCCGTGATCGAGCCCAAGCACGTGCACACATACAAGCCCCTGTTGTCGTACGTCGGTGCCGGTCAGGCACCGCTGACCGAGGCCGAACGGACCCAACGCTCGGTGATCCCCGAGGGCTGTGTGTGGCTCGAAGATTCGGTCGTGTCGGTGGATCCGGCAGAACGATCGGTTCGCTGCGCGTCGGGAATGGAGTACGGCTACCGCGATCTCGTGCTGGGGCAAGGCCTGATCGCCGACGAAGCCGCTCTGCCGGGTGTGCATGCGGCACTTCGTTTTCCCGATGTCGCCAGCAACTACCTCGACCGGGCCGAGCACACATGGCGGCTGGTCCGTGACCTGCCTGCACACAGTCATGCCGTGTTCACCGTGCCGCGCCCGCCCGTCGGGTGTACCGGGACCACCGTCAAGCCGCTGTTTCTCGCGGCGGCCCACTGGAAGCGCACAGGACGACTACCGACCGTCGACATCACGTTGGTCGTCGATCGTGAGAGTCTGCTCGGTGTCCCTGACCTGGACCCCCGGCTCGCCGGCCACCTCCGAGACCTGGGTGTGCGCGTCCTGATGGATACGGCGGTCACGGCGCTCGAGCCGGAGAGCAAGCGCATCACCGTCACCGATCACGCCGGGGTCGACGCGCGAATCGACTACGACATGCTGCACCTGGTCCCGCCGTATCGCGGACCATTGTGGGTACAGGAGTCCGGTCTGGCCGGAGAGCAGCCGCACGGTGTCGTCGACATCGACTCCCGCACGATGCGGCACCGACGCCACCCCGAGGTGTGGGCTGCAGGCGACGGTGCAGCGATCGACACCGACTCGTCGGGTGGCGCTCTACGCAAACAGATTTCGGTTCTCGTCGACAATCTCGTCGCATCCAGGAGCGGCGGAGCGATGTCGAGTTACGACGGGTACACCGTCGCACCCATCGCTGTCGAAGCACACACTCTGATTGCTGCCGAGTTCGACCGCACCGGTGCACTGGCCTCGTCGCTACCCTCGTTTATCGATCCCCTGAAACCCAGACGGTCCGCGTGGGCGTTCGATCGATACGGCCTACCGCAGTCCTACTGGCACATGATTCTCGCCGGGAGACTGTGACACCGACCGTCTGGTTCGAGGTGTGTCAGCTGTCGCGGGAGGCGTTCATCAGCCCGTCGGGATCCTCGACGACGACGCGGTAGCCGTCGTCTTCCAGTCCGCTCACAGCCTCTCGAAGGAGGCGCTGTGCAGCGCCGTCGACGGCGCGCACTTCGGTGAAATCGACGACTATCTCCTCGCAGTCCGGGACGCCGGCCGCAAGACGGGCGACGACGGATTCCGCACCGGCGAACCTCAGCTCGCCCTGCAGTTCGACGGTCGTGACGCCGTCGGATTCGCTCAGCGTGCGAATGGCGGATTCGCCGCTGGGAGGGACGTGCATCATGTGCAGACCGAGGTCGCGTGACAACCTCTCGAACACCGCAACCCCGCGGACGCTGTTTCCGTGCTCGTTCAACCGGGGCGAGATCACGGCAACACCCACCTGACCGGGGAGCACGCCCATGATGGCTCCCGCGACACCACTCTTGGCCGGAATGCCCACTGTCGCAATCCAACTGCCGCTGCCGTCGTACATCCCACAGGTTGCCATGACAGCGAGAACGTGACGGTTGACCGCGGGGTCGACGACCTGTCGGCCGGTGGCCGGATCGGTTCCGCCGTTCGCCATCACCGAGGCGATCACGGCCAGATCGTTGCACGTCACCGTCACCGCGCACTGGCGCGCATACCCGTCGACGACGACCGCGGGTTCCGCACCGAGGTGGCCGACCGACTTCAGCAGGTGCGCGATCGCGGTGTTTCGATCGTCGGATTCCAGTTCGGCCTCGTACACCGCCCGATCGATGTGGAGTTCACGGCCGGCCATGGCTCCGAGCAGCTCGATGAGCCGCCCCGCTCGTTCTTCGCCGTCACTGCCCGCGATCATCGAATGTACCGCCAGCGCACCGGCATTGATCAGAGAGTTGCGAGGTCGACCGGTCCGCGCCTCCAACGAGATCTCGTTGAACGAATCCCCCGACGGTTCGACGTCGACGGCCTCGAGCACCGCTGCGAGCCCGTTGTCCTCGATGGCCAGCGCATAGGCCACCGCTTTGGCGATCGACTGGATGGAGAATTCGGTGTCGGTATCGCCCGCCCCGTAGTGCGACCCACCGACGGTGGCGAGCGCAACCGCGAACGTGTCGGGATCGGCCGCCGCCAATTCCGGGTTGCCGCTCGACATTTCCCCATCGTCGAGGTGTCGGCACTCCGTCAGGACGGACTGAAGATACTCGGGCACCGGTGATCTCATCACCCCACGCTAACCGTCGGGTCTTGACACGCCGACCGTGGCACCGTTTACACTCCGGGTTCCTCAACCGTTGTGGAGCATTGCTCCGCACAGATCGGACGCGCCCGTGCGACTGCGACGCTTGACCTCCACCGATTCCGCCGACCGCCTTGCCGTCCACGTGCCCGACACGACCACGTGGATCGATCTCGAGGCTGCGGTCTCGACTCTGGGTGCCCCCGAGATCCTGCGCCCGCTCACCGGTTCCATGCTTCGGTTCCTCGATGCAGGTGAACCCGCACGTGAAGCCGCAACGACGGTGGCGCGGCGGGCGGCCGACGAGGGCGTCGCGACGATGGACCGACCGGCACCGACCCTTCCGGTCGTTCCGGCGTCCCTGCGCTGCTTCCTGGGTTGGGACGAGCACTGGGATCTGGCCGCACACAACCTCGTTCGGCGAAATCTACCGCGTGCCGTTCCGTTCATCCGTGGATTCGAGATGCTGACGCGTCGAACTTTTCCGGCTCTGCGTCCCGGTCCGGGGTTCGACGACCATCCGATCTACTACACCGGTAACCACCTGACCGTCGTAGCCGACGGGGCAGATGTCGACTGGCCGTCGTACAGCCGAGTTCTCGATTTCGAGCTCGAATTCGGTGCCGTCGTCACCCGACCGATCCGAGATGCGTCAGAGCGGGAGGCCGAGGCTTCGATAGGCGGTTACGTCGTCTTCGACGACATCAGCGCGCGGGACACACAGTGGGAGGAGCAGCGCCGGACGCCCTTCGGCCCGGTCGTCAAGACCAAGACGTTCGCCAGTTCGATGGGCGCAGACATCGTCACCCCCGATGAGGTTGCGGCGCACGTAGATTCGCTGGCCGCGGCCGTCCGGGTCAACGGCGAGCTCTGGTCGACCACCAGCACTGCCGGGATGCGCTATTCCATGGGCGAATCTCTGGCGTTTGCGAGTCGCGGCGAGAGCATTTACCCCGGCGAGCTCCAGACGTCGGGCACCCTGCCTCGCGGTTGTGGGCTCGAACTCGACCGGTGGATCGCTCCGGGCGACCGAGTCGAACTCGATATCGAACGGATCGGCTCCGTCACCAACACCATCGGTGCTCGCTGAGTCCTATCGGATTCCGCGCTCGGTGTCCGACTTGTCGGTCGACGCGTCCTGGAACATCTCGAGGAACGACCCGAAACCGGATGCACTCTGACGTGTTTCGTCTCTGTTGTTGTCCGCAGAGCCTGCGGATACGTCCTGTTGTGTCATGCAACCAGCATGACAATCGGACATTGCGACAAATCCAGGTGCAAAGTCACGAATCGGCATCGAAAGATAACAGCCCGGTAACGACGAACTCGAAGCTGTGGATGGATCCAGCTCGTATTCCATCCACAACTTCGAGTTCGGGTGGCGCATCAGCGCCGGTGAGTACTAGGCGAGCTCGAAGCGATCGAGCATCATGACCTTGTCCCAGGCTGCGACGAAGTCCCGGACGAACTTCTCCTTGGCGTCATCGCAAGCGTAAACCTCTGCGAGAGCGCGCAATTCGGAGTTCGAGCCGAAGACCAGATCGTTACGTGTTCCGGTCCACTTCTTCTCGCCGGTAGCGGCGTCCTTGGCCTCGTAGATGCCGTCCTCCGCGGTGGGAACCCATTCGGTGCCCATGTCGAGGAGGTTGACGAAGAAGTCGTTGGTGAGCGTGCCGACCTTGTCGGTGAGGACGCCGTGCGTCGACCCCTTGTAGTTCGCGCCGAGTACACGCAGACCGCCGACCAGCACGGTCATCTCCGGTGCACTGAGCGAGAGCAGGTTGGCCCGATCGACCAGGTTGAACTCGGCGGGCAGCTTCTGGCCCTTGCCCAGGAAGTTGCGGAAGCCGTCCACCTTGGGCTCGAGATCGGAGAACGAGTCGACGTCCGTCTTCTCCTGCGTCGCATCCATGCGGCCCGGGGTGAACGGGACGGTGATGTCGACGCCTGCGTTCTTGGCGGCCTGCTCGACGGCTGCGACACCGCCGAGGACGACGAGGTCCGCGAAGGACACCGTTCCGGAGAACGACTGCTGAATGCCTTCGAGAACGCGGATGACCTGTGCGATCTCGTCGGGCTCGTTGACCTCCCAGCCGGCCTGCGGCTGCAGGCGCAGACGGCCACCGTTGGCACCGCCGCGCTTGTCGCTGACGCGGAACGACGATGCCGCCGCCCACGCAGCCGAGATCAGCTGATCCTGGCTCAGTTCGGAACCGAGGATGGTCTGCTTGAGCTCGGCGATCTGCGCGTCACCGATCAGCTCGTGATCGACGGCCGGAATCGGGTCCTGCCAGAGCAGGGGCTCCGCCGGAACCTCGGGGCCGAGGTAACGCGAGACCGGTCCCATGTCGCGGTGGGTGAGCTTGAACCACGCCTTCTGGAACTCTTCTGCGAGCTCCTCGGGATGATCGAGCCAACGACGGGTGATCTGCTCGTAGATCGGATCGACGCGCATCGCGATGTCGGAGGTCAGCATCGACGGGTGGCGACGCTTGGACGGATCCGCCGGGTCGGGAACGAGATCCGCGCCTTCTCCGTTCTTCGGACGCCACTGGTGTGCGCCGCCCGGGCTCTTGTAGAGCTCCCACTCGAAGCCGTAGAGGGTCTCGAGGAACGAGTTGTCCCACTGGGTCGGCGTCGGGGTCCAGATGACCTCGAGTCCGCTGGTGATCGCGTCGGCGCCCGAGCCGGTGCCGAAGCTGTTCTTCCAGCCCAGGCCCATCTGCTCGATGGGCGCGCCCTCGGGCTCCGGTCCGATGTGGGCATCTGGGTCGGCTGCGCCGTGGGTCTTGCCGAAAGTGTGTCCACCGACCGCGAGTGCCGCAGTCTCGATGTCGTTCATGGCCATGCGGCCGAAGGTCTCGCGGATGTCCAGTGCGGACTGCACGGGATCCGGATTGCCGTTGGGGCCTTCGGGATTGACGTAGATCAAGCCCATCTGCACTGCGGCCAGCGGGTTCTCGAGGCTCGTGCGGTCACCGTGGTAGCGCTCGTCGCCCAGCCAGGTCTGCTCGGGGCCCCAGTAGACGTCCTCGTCCGGCTCCCAGGCGTCGACGCGTCCGCCGGCGTAGCCGTAGGTCGGCAGGCCCATGGACTCGATGGCGACGTTGCCGGTGAGCACGATGAGGTCGGCCCAGGACAGTTTGCGGCCGTACTTCTGCTTGACCGGCCAGATCAGACGGCGGGCCTTGTCCAGGCTTGCGTTGTCGGGCCAGCTGTTGAGGGGAGCGAATCGCTGCATGCCGGCTCCGGCACCGCCGCGACCGTCCTGCTTGCGGTAGGTTCCGGCCGCGTGCCACGCCATGCGGATGAAGAACGGACCGTAGTGCCCGAAGTCCGCGGGCCACCACGGCTGCGAGTTCGTCATCACGGCTTCGATGTCACGCTTGACCTCGGCGAGATCGAGAGAATTGAACTCGGCGGCGTAGTCGTAATCCGCACCCATCGGATCGCCCACGGCCGGGTTCTTCTTGAGGATCTTGAGATTGAGCGCCTTGGGCCACCACTCGCGGTTGCCGCCGCCTTCGACAGGCGTGGGCATCGCGTCGTGCATGACCGGACACTTGCCACCGCTCTCCTGCGGCTGATCCTCGTTCATCTCTTTTTCGCGTGTTACGTGATCTTCAGACACGTGCTTCCTTCCAAGGTGTGACGATCGGGCTGTGATCGGTGGTCACGAACTCTGCTGTGTTCGAGACCGGGGAGGGAACTGAACGGGAACTGCCGGCTGCTCGCGAGCAGCCGAACACTGTGCGCAGAAGCCCCAGTAGATGACCTCTGCCTCGTCGATCGTGAAACCGACGGAGTCCGATGCGGTGAGACACGGCGTCTCGCCCACCGCGCAATCCACGTCTGCGATCACGCCGCAGTTGCGGCACACAGCGTGGTGATGGTTGTCCCCGACCCGAGATTCGTATCGTGCGGGAGATCCCGCGGGCTCGATGCGACGCACCAGGCGCGCAGCGGTCAGGGCATTGAGAACGTCGTACACCGTCTGGCGTGATACCTCGGGGAGCACCGATCGGACGAGTCCGAGAATCGTGTCCGTGTCCGCATGCGGATTGGTTTCGACGACCTCGAGCACGGTGACCCGCGGACGGGTCACGCGCAAATCGGCGGTGCGTAATTGCTCCGCATAGGGTGAGATCGGCATCACAGCGTCAGTATCCTCCGGTTTTCTGGACCAAGTCAAGTATGCAGTCGAATCCGCTGCTTGTCGACTGCAACTCGGTATCGACGGCAACCCGACACATGCCGTTCGTCCGGAGTTCGGCCGGCGGCTCAGGCCAGAGCCAGGAACAACTTTTCGAGCTCGGCCTCGGTCATCGGTTCCCTACCGTCAGCAGCATCCCCCGTCATGCACTCCCGTAGGCCGGTTGCCACGATCTTGAACCCGGCACGGTCGAGCGCCCGCGACACGGCAGCGAGCTGGGTGACGACGTCCTTGCAATCACGACCGTTCTCGATCATCCCGATGACACCCGCAAGTTGGCCGTGCGCACGCTTGAGCCGGTTGAGTACCAGTGCAATGCTGTCTTCGTCGCCGATCATGTCGATTCCTTCGATGGTGGTAGCAGTGAACCCCAGGGTACCCCCGGGGGCATCATTGCGGCGCGGTACCGGTACCGCCTATGGCCGCGATTGCCGCCTGCAGTTTCGCCGTGGCCTCGGCGGCGACCGCACCCAACCGCGGCTCACCGGTGACCTCGACCATGATGGCCGGGTTCATGGCCTCGACGACGACGGACCGCGCCGCCGCCGGGTTCTCACGTACGACCACATTGCACGGCAACAGCAGACCGATCTGCTTCATCACCCCCACTGCGCGGTGAGCCAGTCCCGGGTTGCACGCGCCCAGGATCACGTAACGCTCCATGTCCTCGTCGAGCTTGGCCTTCAACGTGGCCTGCATGTCGATTTCGGTGAGAACTCCGAATCCCTGCTCCGACAACGCCTTTCTCGTGCTCTCGATCGCGCCGGCGAAATCGGTGTCGGTCAGTGTGGTGGACAGTGCGATGTTCATGATGTCTCCTCGAAAATTGTTGTGTCAGTGTGAGCTGTTGTGTCAGTGAGAAAAACGGATGGAGGGCAGGACAGCACGTAACCATGCCGGCGACCACCACGCGCCGTGTCCGGTCAGCCGTAGCAGGACCGGAAGCAGGACGAGTCGAACCAGGAACGCGTCGAGCAGTACCGCAACACCCAGGATGATGCCCATCTCTTTCGGGGGCAACGGATCCGACAGTGCGAATGTGAAGAACACTGCCACCATCACCGCTGCTGCGGCAAAGATGACTCGTCCCGAGTGGGCCAACCCGTCCACCTGGGCAACCTTGGAATCACCGGAGCGCTCGTAATGCTCCTTGGCGGTAGCCAGGAGGAACACCGTGTAGTCCATGGCGATGGCGAAGATCATCGCGAAGAAGAACACCGGACCCCAACCGTCGAGAAATCCCTGCGGCGTGAAGCCCAGCAACGAGGATCCGTGTCCGTCCTGGAAGATCAGCGTGGCGACGCCGAACGCCGCCGCGGTGGACAGCAGGCTCACCGCGGTACCGAGCAACGCGATGAGCGGAGCCTGAAGCGCCACCAGCAGCAGCACGAATCCGAGAACCAGGATGATCCCGACGACAATCGGCAGGTAGTCGTTCAAAGCCTGCTGCAGGTCCAGGTTCTCTGCCGGTGCTCCGCCGACGAGTGCCGAATCGGGCAATGTCGATCGCAGCTCGGCGAGAATGGAGCCCATCGCTTCGTCGGACGGATCCACCGACGGAATTGCCTGCAGCAGTGCATATCCCGAATCGTCAGCCGCACTCTGCGGAGGCGTCACCATCGAGATCCCGTCGACCCGCGCAGCGACGGTTGCGGTCTCGGCAGCATCCACTTCGGGAACCACGATCTGCAGCGAACCCGGTGCGCCCGGTCCGAACCGGTCCTGAACGAGCTCGTAACCCTGCCGCACGGGGGCATCCTCGGGCACCACTGCTATCGACGGCATTGCCACCTTCAGCCCGAGCACCGGCAGGGCGAGCGCAATCAGAATCCCCACCGACACGACCGCGAACGGCCACGGGTGCTTGTGCAGCAACTCCCCCCATGCCGCGAACCTTGGGGATCGATGCACTTGACGCTTGGCGTACGGCAACGAAGCGGCGTTGACCTTGGGTCCGAGCGCACCCAATGCCGCAGGCAGCAGAGTCATCGTTGCCAGCAACACGAAGGCGACAGCCAACATGATCCCGACGGCCATCGTGCGCACCGCCGGCGCGGGGACCAGCAGCACTGCGGACAGACTCACCAGCACCGTCAGCCCGGACAACACGACGGCCTTACCTGCGGTGTCCATGGTGGCGGCGACGGCAGCCCGAGGGTCGGTGTTCCGCAGCGCGTCGCGGAATCGAGCGACGATGAACAGGGCGTAGTCGATTCCCAGCGCGAGGGCGAACATCATTGCAAAGTTCATGGCCCACACCGAGATCGGCGTGACACCGTTGAGCAGAACCAGACCACCAGCGGAGGCAACGAGCCCCGCGACGGTGAGCAGCAGCGGCAAACCGGCCGCGACAAGGGAACCGAAGGCAAGCACCATGATCGCCAAGGTGACCGGCCACGAGAACAGTTCGGCTTGGATCATGGCGTCGTGGTTCGCCTTGTTGAAGTCCGACCACAGGGCCGACGAACCGGTGGGATACACCTCGATTCCGTCGGTCGAGAGCGCAGTCAACCGCTCCTTCACATCGTCGACGGCCTTCACCATCTCGTCGGTCGTGCCGTTCGCCCCGGCGATGACGATGCCGGTGCGGCCGTCCGGGCTGATCGTCATATTCGGTTGCGGCGCAACGACGTCTCCGAATCGGGAGTCACCGGAGAACACCTCGGTCACGTCGTCGATCACTGCCCGAACAGCGGGGTCCGTGATGGATGCTGCGTCGGAGTGAACGACCACCTGCACCGCTGCGGACGAATTGCCACCGAAATGCTGCTGGGCCAGTTCTCGAACCTGTACGGATTCGGATCCGTTCGCCTGCCACCCGGCTCCCGCCAGATCGGTGAAGACCGAGGGCGCGAACGAACCGAGGCCGATCAGCGCGATGAGCCATACGCCGAACACCCAACGACGGTGGGTCACCATCGACGCACCCGCACGGCCGAGTAGTCCCGGCCCTCTCGCGGGCAGGCCGTCAGGTGGGCGAAGAATTTCGGCATCGCGCAGCGACATGGTTCTCCTATACGGGTGGGGGTATCGGTCAAGGCGGACGAAACCCCGAGCGATCGAACGTGCCCACCATTGCACATACCCAAGGGGGTATGCAAGTACCCCTGGGGGTATCACCTCAGGGGTACTTGCATCACCGTCGGCGGATCACAACCAGGACGTGTCGATCAGCGCCGCCTGTTCCACTGCTTCTCGATGCCGCGCAGCACTTCGAGTGTCTGTTCGGAATCTGCATCGACCGCCATCCGCGACCGAGCCCGTTCGAGCGCACGTTCGGCACGTGTCACCGCGCGATACCCCGAGTCGGTGGCGTCGACCAAGTACTGCTGTCGATTTCGCGGATTGACACTGCGCACCAACAGGCCCGCGTCGACGAGACTGGCAGTTGTCGCAGTGATGCTGGTTCGGTGTCGCACCAATTCACGTGAGAGCGCGCTGTACGACAACGGCCCTCTCCGACAAACCAATTCGAGTACCTCGTACCGTGCCCAGCTCAGTCCCTGGGCATCGAGCGCCTCCGCCAACCGCACCCGGGCGGCCGAGGCCATCCGCAATACCGTGGACACGATCTCGAACTCGGTGGAATGCGCCGGAGAGGTGTCGCCGTCGAACGATTCAGCGAGGGCAGTCATCGAAAGGTACTCCCCTACTTGATTTCTGCGAGGACGGTGCCTTGGGTGATGGCGTCGCCTGCGGTGACGCTCAGGCCGGTGATGGTGCCTGCTTTGTGGGCGGTGACGGGGTTTTCCATTTTCATCGCT
>NZ_NOZA01000014.1:0-50406 GCF_002258465.1 Rhodococcus sp. 05-2256-B1
CATCGAATGCTTTCACCAAATAAAATTCGGCACTGACATTCATCGACACACTGTTGAGTTCTCAAAGAACACGCACACACTCGAACCCCACGAACACACAGTCCGTAGGCCTCAAGGGCAACTGTTCCAGCCTATCCCAGCTTGGTCTCGGACACAAGGCCCGACTCTTGGGGGATACAACCTGCCGAGCCACACGTCCAACCTCGTTCACCCAGTCCGTGAAGACCGGGTCGGTGTCCGTCGCTCTGACTCGACAAAAGTTACGCCACCAACCCCACACACGCAAATCGGCTGGTCAGGCCCCTGGAGACGCGTCGAGCCGGCCGAGACGGCACCGAACGCCTCGGAATCGGCGGTCAACTGGACAAAGCGTCGCGTGCAAATCGACGGGACCAACTCGGTGAGTCCGATACGGCTTCCCGAAAGTAGAAGCTCGGGCCATGGGCACCGATGAGGTCGAGAAAGCTCATGGTCGTCTGAGCAGCGAACTTGGCGTCGAACACACCGGAATCCTCACTGGCCCAGCCCAATTCGGAGACCGTCTCGATCAGCATCTCGTTACGGTGGGCCGCTGAGGCCGATGCGGCCAGGGAGATCAGGAACAGCGTCGCGGCATCGGTCTCGTATGTCTCCCTCCCCAGCGGAAGCCGCGAGGCCGCATGCCGCCACATGCCGATCGGGTCATCGGCCAGTGATTCGCCGAGCTTCGTGCGCAGCAGCCGCCCCTTCGCGATGCGGGTCAACCCGAGGTGTCGGACCGCCTCGCGCAAGTCGGTGACCTGATGGTGGTCGATCTCGCGGCTGCTCGACCCCACCCACCCCAGACCCCAATCGAGCTCGTCGCGGATCGCTGCCACGAAAGCGGGCTTGAGGTAGCCGGCATCGGTGAGGACAGCCCCGCCGTCGCCGACCTTTCGGAGGAACCAGGTGAGCTTGGCCATCGCGATCTCGGCAACCGGCAGGTCCACCGAACTTTCGACGGTGAGCTCGCACCGGGGCAGCAACGCCATCAGTGACGGCACGTGGGTGGGTCGTACTCGGTCGAACAGTCGCCCGATGGCCGGTGCGGCCGCGACAGCTTCGGCGAGCGTCGACCTACCGACATCTGCGGATTGCAGCACGCGGTTGACTGCATCGACCTCGAAACGGGCCGAGTCGAACGTCGGACCCCACTGGGAGAGAAGTTCGGAGTGTTCGGGGTCGGACGAGTCTGCCGCGATGTCCAGCGCCTGGGTATAGCGCGACGGACCGCCCGAGGACTCGGGAGGACACGCGCGGGCACCGTCGAGACAGATCGAACGAAGGTCGTCGATATCGGAGTCCTCGTGTTCCAGCTCGACTGTGTGGGTCCACCCGTCACCGAAATCGTATTCGTACGTCATGACGGATCCCGGGTTCGTCAACACCTCGTCGACGCGTACCCGCTCCTCACTGGAGGCGTCGTCGTCCGGTTCGTCGTCGAGGGTCTCCTGCATTTCGAACCGTCGGGTCGCCCCCGCGGTTCTGACACTGAATGCGTGCAGGTGTCGGTCTTCCCAGCCCACGGCGATCTGCAGTACCGAATGCAACTCCGACAACAACAGATCCGATCGCACGCGCACTCGTCGCCAGATCGACGGCCGCGTGTGATCGATACTCACCCTCAGCACCAGATTCGCCAGGCCACGCGCGGCACCCTCCGTTGCGCTGGGTTCGGCCGGCTCGTCGGCTTCGGGGATATCCGGCACCACCGACAGGTGCCGAACGCGGCCGGTTCTGATCGACATTCCTACGACCCTAGCCGGATCGGTGCAGCAGACCCAGGTGTCACGAAACACCGCCGCTCGATCCTGTCCGGGCGGTAGTGCAGAGCAGTATCGCCTACCCTCGTGCGGTGCCGACTCTGCGCGCCTTGGAATGCTTCGTTGCCGTCGTCGACTGCGGCTCGGTCACCGCGGCGTCGACCCGACTACACCTGTCTCAGCCGGCACTGTCACATCAGTTGGCCGCCTTGGAGAACGAGATCGGTACCCCACTACTGCAGCGACTCCCCCGTGGCGTCCGCCCCACCCCCACGGGCCTTGCCGTCCTCGATGACGCCAGGGCGGCGCTGGCGTCCGCCGAACGGGTCATCCGCACCGGCAGAGCCTGCGCGGAAGGCTCGGAAGGTCGCCTCCGGTTGGGCTGCGTCGAAACGATGACCGTTCCCGTACTGGCTCCCACACTTCGCACCTGGGCACGTAAATACCGCGACGTCGACATCGAATTGACCGAATACAGCAGCGCCGACGTGATGGCCGACGCCGTTGCGCGAGGCGATTGCGACGTGGCAGTGGGCCCCGAGTCGACGCGCTTCGTCGGGGAGGTGGTCAAGATCGGTACCGAGGACGTGGTCGCGGTGGTCCCCGAGGGCCTCGACCTAACCGACCGGCCCGACCTGTCGTGGGCCGATCTGCTCGATCGGCCCGTGGTGCACTACCACCCGACCAACGGGCTCGCCGCCTGGATCGACGCCGAGGCCGCATCGAGCGAGGTGGTTCTGACCGTTGCCACCCGCACTCGAAGTGCCAGCACAGCAGCACAACTCGCTCGGGCGGGGCTGGGCATCGCACTCGTCCCGAGTACAGCGCTGCCGCCGAGGTTCGACGGAGTCGTCAAACCGCTGCGCCCGCCACTTCGCCGGACGGTGGTGGCCATGATCGGCTCCCCTACCGACGCCCTGGTGCAACGGTTTCTCACCGACCTCGCTCGCCACGGCATGCCGAAAACACGCGGACTATGACGCCTGAGTGACGACATGGGTTCGACGAGCAACCCGGCTCCAGTGTTCGGCTCGTTCAGCTCAGACGCCCACCGCCGTCGACATGCAGTGTTGTGCCGGTGACGAAGGTGGCGGTGAGGGCGTACAGCACGGTGGCGACCACATCGGCCGGTCGACCGACGCGTCCGGCAGGATTCGCTCGCGCCGTCTCCTCGAAGAACGATTGCTTGCCGTCGCCCATGGCGTCCCATGCTCCGGAGTCCACGATTCCCGGCGACACGGCGTTCACTCGAATCGGTGCCAGTTCTACCGCCAAAGCCTCGACGAGAAACGACACGGCACCGTTCGTCGTGGACATGATCGACAGCCCTGGCGCCGGCTTCCATGCGGCAACCCCCGAAAAGAACAGCAGCGAGCCACCTTCGGAGATGTGCCCACCGAAATGCTTGGCCAACAGGATCGGCCCGATCACTTTTGCGTCGAACGCTTTTCGGATATCGGCGACGTCGAGCTCACCTATGGGTCCGTTGGCATGATCGGCGGCCAGACTCACGACGTGATCGATCGCTCCGACAGTTGCAGCAGCTGCGGCGATGGATTCCTCGTCGCTCAGATCCACAGTCAGGGCGCTGGCTCGATCACCCAGCGCAGACACAACCCGTTCCACGACATCCGGCCGACGCCCGGCGAGCACGACGCTTCCTCCGCTGTCGATGATCTCGGTAGCAACCGCCCTACCGATTCCCGACGCTCCGCCGATCACAAGTACTCGCATGGTGTTTCACCTTTCGCTCGAATGGTTCGTCACCAGTCAAACGAAAGCCTGCCGGTTCTACAATCGCGATAACGAGGCCCTGCCATAGAAAACCCGAATGAGTTATGCCGCGGGAAGCGTCAGTCCGTCGTTGATCGCAGAGACGTCGAACGCCAGCGCATCCAGCTGCGACTCGAGCGTCGTCACGGTCAGCTGGACCAGGTACCGACTGTCCTCGCCCACTACTGCGTAACGCGTCGTCACCGCAGCTTCCAGCTGTTGAGCGACGTAGGTGCCACGAATGAACCGTGACGGCCAGCCGGCCCACGGTTCCGTGCTCGTCTCTTGCTCGACCCACCCCGGCATCGCGCGCCCGTCACCGAAACCCAACGCCATCAACGCTTCCGGGTCGATGGAGCGAGAGAGCTTCCCGACCAGCAAGACAGCATTCGGCGCGAAACCGTTCTCCACCAGGTTCGGCTCGACCGTCACTTGGGTCGCACCGGGAAACTGTGCCGGATCGAGCGTCTGCCACCCCGCGGGAACCGGCACCGTGATGCCGAGATCGGCCGCCGCAGCGCCGTCCAGCGGCAACACCTGCAGTGCATGAGCGTCGAGATACTCGGCGATCGTGGTGGGTTCGGACGGTCGGGTCGTGGGAGAGTCGTTCACTGCAGGCCCTTCGTGGTGGTCGATTCGGCACGACCGAGGCTACCGGCGTCCGCCGAACCTACCTCGACGACTCCACACAGCAGGTCACTGTTGTTCGGAGACAAAGCGATCTGTTCCGAGACAACGCCATCCGTGATGTCGGACCCAGATGGGTCGAAGGCCGGTCGACCGAGAACAGTATCGCGAACGACTACCGCTGCACTCGACGCTCGGTGAGTTCTTCGAGATAGCGGGCAACCGCATCGTCGTCGTGCGAATGCAGTACACGATCGGCCACAGCGCGCACCGGCTCCGCAGCATTCGATGGACACAGCGCGGTACCGGCCCACGCCAGCATGGGAAGGTCGTTGCGCGCATCTCCCACCGCTGCCACGTCGTCCTGAGCTACGCCCCACTGTTCGCACAACTCCGCCAGAGCAGTGGCCTTGGATACCCCGGCGGCGGACATCTCGATGTACGGTGCCCCGGAGTGCGTCAGCTCCACACCGACGAGACCTGCCTCGGCCACCAACGCGTACAACTCCTCGCTCGGCGTATCACTGTGTCGTGCAACAATTTTTACTGTCGGCTCGATGTCGGCCGACAGACCGTCCTCCGACAGCTCCATCTCGTGCGGGTGGCGGTGATGGTCGGCGAAGACACACAGCTCCGCGTATCGCGACTCGGCGACGAAACGAGTGGCACCCACAGTTGCGACCGCCACGCCGGGAACCAGAGATCGAACGGCGGAGGTGACAGCCGCGACCGTCTCCGTCGGCACCGACCTGGTCGCGACGATGACCGGGCTGCCATCGGCAAGGTCCAGCACCACCGCACCGTTCGCTCCCACTGCCGTACCGGTGAACCCACACGACGCCGCAAGCTCGGCGATGGAGTGCCGCGCCCGCGCCGTCGCCCACACCACCCGGATGCCTGCGGCTTCGGCCGCGGCCATCGCATCTGCCGTCCGCGCCGACACCGTTCGATCCGAACGAAGTAGCGTGCCGTCGAGATCGGTTGCGACTACCTGGATCTCTCCCGTATGCCTCACCCGTCCGATACTGCCAGGTGCCGACGCGTCAGCCTGCCACCAACGTCAGGACCGAGATCTCACTCGGTGCGAACACCCGGAACGGCGGCCCCCAGAATCCCGACCCCCGACTGGTGTAGAGCTGCGTACGCGCTCCATGCCTGCTCAGTCCGTGCACCACCGGCTGGTCCAGTCGAACCAATGCCGCGAACGGCCAGATCTGACCGCCGTGGGTGTGGCCGGACACCTGCAGATCGACGCCCGCTCGGACGGCGTCGCCGATCTGTTTCGGCTGGTGGGCCAGCAGCAACACCGGGATCGACGGATCGGCCCCGGCCAGTGCCCCAGCCAGATCGGCACCGTGGCCGGGGGCACCCGACCCTGCTGCCGTGGCGTCGTCAACACCGGCGATGACCAAGGCATCGTCACCTCGATGCAGCACGACATGACGATTGTGCAGCGCGTTCCACCCGATGCTCTGCATGTGGTCCAGCCACTCCTGCGCCTCACCGAAATACTCGTGATTACCGGTGACGTAGACGCGGGCGGCGGACGCGCGCATCGATTCCAGCGGCGCAGCCTGTTGCCTGCGCGTGGACACGGAACCGTCGGCAATGTCGCCGACGTGCGCGAGCACGTCCGGTTCGAGCGCGTTGACGGCGTCGGTCAGTCGCCTCGACCACACGGTTCGGTTCACCGGACCGAAGTGGGTGTCGGTGACCAGGACGACTCGCAGGCCGTCGAATCGGGCACCGAGCCGGGCGATGCTGATGCTCGTGTGCCGAACGCGCGGAGTGCGCATGGCCTCGTAATGGCCCCAGAGGGCAAGGCCGACGATCACTGTCACCGTCGCCGCCGCCGTGATTCGCGACCGCAATGGATCGTCGACACCGGCCGCCCACAGCCCGAGCCTGAGCAACAGTGAGAGCGCCGACCATACGAACGCGATCCAGGCGAGACCCAGCAGGACGTCGCCGAGACGCGCCCAGGCGTCCTTCCTGTCCCCCTCGATGCCGGGCCGGTGACCGAGATACATCGCGGTGGGCAAGGCGAGCGCGGCAGCGATCACCAGTGCCGCGCCGAGAAGCCGAACCACCGGCGGCCACTGCGCCCCCGCGAACAGCACGGTCCACATGGGCAGCCCGAACAGCACCGCACACAGGGCAACGACCGTGGCCGGGACCATGATTCGCCGACGAAGTGTTCGGCCGGGCCGTTCGGGCACCGCCCTGTCGGCGTGCAGCCCCTGCGTCTGTCGATCTGCCATCGGCGGAGACCCTCTTTGCTCGAACGTGCACGAATACCGCGAACCAGACTACGACGGTAACGAGCTGCACGCTGACGGGCCGCGACTCCCGCGGATTACACCTACGGGCTGCGGCGCGTGGTGTATCCCCGCAGTCCGTTGAGAGGCAGTTGGTGCTCGGCGACCACCTCGTCGACCGAGCTCTCGGACTCCTCGACGCCACCACTCGATTCGACTCCGTCGACCGCGCCCCGCACTTCTTCGGAGCTGTCGACCGAATCGGATGCACCCGGTCCGTCCGAGTCCGCATCTGCGGCAGGCTCTTTCGGTGCTGTCGGGGGTGTGGACGCGCGCGGAGCTCCGGTCGCGTCGATCGTGCTCGAACCGTTCGCAGCACCGGTTCCGTTGGTCAACCCCGACCGTCTGGATGTGCCGGTTCCGTTCGTGGTGTCGGTGTCGGCGGTGTTGTCGGTAGGTATGTCGAGGCGAGGCATCGTCCACAGAGACAGCACCGAATCATGCCGAACGGGTGCGTTCGTTCGTGTCGCAGCCTCGAAAGCCCCGGAATCGTCGAACTGCGAGGACTCTAGCGGTACCGGTGTCCAGGTCTCCTCGGACGCCGTTCCGCCTTCCGCACCAACGGCACCGGGCTTGATTCCCAATCGCGCGAGGGTGAACCACAGACTGTCGAGAGCACCGTCACGATCGAGGTGGTACTCCGATTCCCGCACGCGCCAGAACGTCCACCCGCATCGCTTGAGTTCCTGCTCGCGTTGCAGATCCGCCGATCGTTGCGCGGGGGTGGTCGAGAACGAATCGACGTCGCATTCGACGGCGAGGCGAGAGGACTCCCCCGTGACGACGAGCGCGATACGCCGATTGTTCACTTCGACACCGGGATTGACGTGGAAGCCACGCTCGACGAGGTCGTTGAACAGCTGCTGTTCCAGCAGCGTCTCGAACGGGGCTTTCCTGATCTCGCGCGAGACGTTCTGGGGCATCGGATCGGCGGGAGCGGGTGAGACCGACGTGACGTAGGAGAGCAGAGAGTTACGCAGGTCTGCTCGTTTGAGGCGATCGACGGTGACCGAATGGAACAGCCACAACTGATCCTGCGCCCGCGACGCGGCCACGTTGAACCGACGCTTGTACTGGTTCGAGGTCAGGGTGGCGAAGTTCTGATCCGGTGCCACCACCATCGACAGGAACACGACGTTGCGCTCGTCGCCCTGGAAGTCCGGTGGCGTGCCCACTCGCAAGCGGCGTTGTTCCCACTGTTCGATGCCGATACGTTTGATCAGCTCGTTGCGAATCTCGTCGACCTGCGACTGCCCCTGCAGCACAACGACTCCGAAGGTCAGGTCGTCGTACGCGGCATCGGCGAGGCACTCGGATATCTGCTCCGCGATGGCAATGGCCTCGGTCCGGTTGACGAGCGAGGCGTTCTTTCCGGTGACCGTCGCCCCGCGAACGTACGTGTGCCGAAGCGGCGGCAGTCGATCGGAACCGAACTGCCGCACCGGCACCAGTGGCGAGTCTCCGTAGAACTGCTGACTCGACCAATTGATGATCTCCGGCATCGAACGGAAGTGCTCTCGTAGTCGCACCACCTGACCGAACCGGGTGCGCAGCATGGAGAACAGACTCGACCGCGGTGTCAGCGTCGCCCGCACGTGCTCCGGTAGATCCGGGAGATATACATCGAGGCGGTCGAACACGTCCTCGAGCGTGCCGGCCTGAGGGACATCGGCGGGCGCGCACTGCCGGTCGTCTCCCACCACGATCACCCGAGGAGCGAGGTACAGCAGGAACAGGCTCGTGATGTCGGCCTGGCTGGCCTCGTCGACGATGACGACGTCGAAGCTACCCGGCACCGGCGGAATCGACGCGAGCACCTGGGAGAGCGGCATGACCCAGGCGGGCACCGCGCTCTGTGCCTCTCGCATCGCCGATCGTGCTGCGCTGCGGTAGGTTTCGGCGTACTTGCCGGCACCCGAACCGATACTGGAAATGTGCTCGCGGTAAGTCTGCAGTGCGCGAACCTCGACGGCCGTCATCCGCTGCAGGCTGTTGAGCCAGGCACTCGCGGCAGCGAGACGCGTCGTGAGATAAGCGATGTCGACATCCGCGGCCGCCAACTCCGCTTCGAGTTGCTGCTCGAGACCCCCGTGGTGCTGCTCACCGACCCACTCGCGCGCGCGACGCCACGCCCACGCCTTGGACAGCTGCCAACTGAGCTCGTCCCATTCCGGATCTGCCGCGGTGTCCTTGACCAACTCGAACAGGGCCGGCGCGACTGCCGACAGTGTGGCCGACATCGACTCGAGCAGCAGCTGATTCTCCTGCTCCGCGCAGGCCTGAGCGTAGGCGGAGACCGCGCCCGCCAATTCTGCAGGATCGGCAGCGCCGAGGGCCGTCACCAGATTCAGACCTTCGGGCGACGGTCCCGCATCGATACGAGTGGCCACCGCGAACTGCAGAGCGTCCAGCTCGGCGCGGGCGATGTCGATGTCGACGCGCGCGGAGATGGCCGCAGCGGCTCCGGCTATCTCCTGAGCTTCGGCGAGGCTTCGAATCCACGGCGCAGCAGGCGACACCGTGTAGAGGCGGTGTACCAGTGCGTCACGAGCGGCAACCACGGCCGCTACGGAACGGAGTCGATCGGCGATCTGCGCAACGGTGTTGACGCGAATCGATCGCGGGCCGTCGAGCGGGACGACGATCGCCAGGTCGGCCAGCAACACCGCCGCCGTCTGCACGGTGTCGAGAGCCCGAATATGTTCCGCGACAAGCCGAGCGGCCATCGCACTCGTCGGCGGTTGCCCGTCGACGGTGGCGACGATGCCGAGAGCTTCGACGGTCTTCTGCTCCTCGCTACGCCGAAATCGCGGCTTCCATTCGATTCCCGATTCCAGCGCAGCTGCGAGCGCATCCATAGCCTGCAGAGTCGCAGCAGACGTGGACGAGCACTGCACGTCGTGCGCGCCGATGTACCGGTCGGACGCTGCGGCAGTGGCAACGAGGTCGTCGATTCCGCTGACCCGCGACCACAGGTGAGACGCTTCGCCGGACAGCACCGAGTCGGTCACCCGCGCATACGTGGCATCGAGCTCCGCGACCACTCGCACGCGAGCCGCCAATTCCTCGCAGAGAGAACGGATGTCGGACGAGACCGCAGGTTCGACGCCGCCCAGCAACGTGATCAGGTCGGCAGCCAGCGGCGGGACGGCGTCTATCGGCGTATGCACACGCCGGCACAGCGCTGCGAGTTCGGCCGAATTCGGCAGCATCGTTTCGGGACGCGGCAGCACCTGGCGCGATCGTTGCTCGCGGGCACCGTCGGAGGCCGCAATCAGCGCTCGGAGTTGGTCGACCTGGGCACCGTCGAACGGTGGCCGGTCGGCGAGCAACGGCCCGGGCAGCCACTCGTGGGCGCCTTCGGCTGCTTTGACCTTACGTACGATCGACGCCACCGTGCCGTCGTACCCATCCGAAACATATTCGTGCACAACGGTTTCGGATTCACGAAGGGCGCTGACACGGTTCAGCAGTTCCGTCCGACGAGCGAGCGCGGCCGCGCGGCGGGTGGTGAGCGCGTCGATCTTCTGCTGCTCACTGGCTTCGTCGAACGAGGTCTTACGCTCGGCGATCTTGGCGACGCTGCGATTCAACTCGTCCGAACCACCACGGGAGAGGTCGGTGATCGAGACGCAGAGCTCCTGCAACTCGGGCGGCAGCTTGTCGCGCAGGACTCGCAAAGCTTGTGACTTTTCACTAGTGACCAGAACCCGCTGACCTCGCGCCAGCAGCCCGGACATCAGGTTCGCGATGGTGTGGGTCTTCCCCGTCCCGGGCGGCCCTTCGACGACCACACCGCTGTCGCGTCCGAGTCGTTCGATGATCTGCGACTGCTCGGCATTGGCCGGCAGCGGAAACAGAGGATCTTCGGCCAGCGCCGCCGACGCGCCGGCTCCGGTCCGTTCGAGCCATGCCATCCGATCGGCCGGCTCGATCGCGTCGACCAGTTGCGCGAGGCCCAGCGGAACCGGTGAGTCGGCGGCGTCGAGATCGGCGATCATCTGCTCGTAGTACTCGACCAGCGCGAACGAGTCGCGGGTTCGGAGCACGAGTGCGGGCGAGACCGTCAGCGTTCGATCGTCGTCGATATACGCGAGAGCTCCCGGGGGCCCGAGGCGGTCGAGCACCTCGATCTCGTGACGGGGAACTCGCGTCGCCCATTCACGCAAGAATTCTTCGACGCCCTCACCGAGGGGCGAGTCGACCTTGCCGTGCAGCTTCTCGGCGAGAGCCACCGAGCCGGAGGTATCGAAGTCCCTCGATCCGGTGAGCAGCTGGCCGTCCTCGAGACGCGGGGTACTACCGGCGACCAGTCGAACCAACAGGTCGCCGGTCCGCACATCACGTTCGATTCCGGCCGACTGGGTGAGGAGGTGAGTACGCACGCTGCGCTGGGGGTCGGGGTTGCTCGACGTCAGCAGACCCGACGCCACCACCA
This sequence comes from Rhodococcus sp. 05-2256-B1, assembly GCF_002258465.1. NCBI lineage: Bacteria > Bacillati > Actinomycetota > Actinomycetes > Mycobacteriales > Nocardiaceae > Rhodococcus > Rhodococcus sp. 05-2256-B1. Next base: position 10,938 of record NZ_NOZA01000014.1, read on the forward strand.
GTTCGATCGACTCGGGGCGCGAGGCGAGCTCTTGCATCATCAGTTGCAATGCCTGGTACAGCGCTGCCTTGGGCCGCCGGTCTCGATCTTCGTGAGCCCACTGCTTCCAGGACTCCGAGTACTGCTCGAAAGCCTTCTTGATCTCGTAGGCCTTGCGAATATCGAAATCGGCGTCGGACTCCTGCGCCTCGCCGCGACGACGTGATGCCGCCGCCGACGCGTCGGCGAGCTCGATCTCGCGGTAGCGACTGTCTCCGACGACCTGGGGATCGAGCCAACCCGTCAGAAGCGCCGGTGGCTCGGGTGGGTCGTCGACGGCGATGCGCGGCGCCCGAAGTACGACCCCGCCCTGGCCGGCCTTCGGGTCGAGACGAACCGGAATCTCACTGGAGTACAGCCACTCGACCTGGACATGATCGTCGAACCTCAGGACCGGATTCGACCGCGCCTCGACTATCTCGCGCAGGAAGCGCAACAGGCGCGCAACCCTGCTCTTGAGCTCGTCGTCGTATTCACGACCGGTAGCCGCTGCAGCCGTCACAGTTTCCCCACAAATGCTCGAATGGCCGTCCCGCCAGGGGACAGTGCTTACGCACCCGCGTCACAGTAGCCGTTGAAAAGCAGTTGTTCACCGGGGTCCGAGCACACAGAATGCGTTCTAGTGTTCGGTCACAAAGACCGACTTGGTTGCTTGGAACAACAACAGAAAACGCGGCCCGTCCGGACACGCACCGGCCGCCGATCGCAGGAGCGTCGCATGCGCAAGCTGGTCTACTACATCGCCGTCACACTCGACGGATTCATCGCCGCGCCCGACGGCACCTACGACTGCTTCGCGACCGAGGGTGATCACCTCGAGGCCATCGTGACCGAGCTGCCCGAGACGCTGCCGGTGCACGTCCGCGCCGCACTCGGCATCGATGCCCCGCCGGCGCGGTTCGACACCGTGGTGATGGGCCGGGCGACCCTGCAACCCGCACTCGACATCGGCATCACCAGCCCGTACCCCCATCTGCGGCAGTACGTGCTCTCCCACACGCTGCCTGCCGCGACGGACCCGACCGAGCCGATCGTCGGCCGGAACCCGATCGACCTGATTCGAGAACTCAAAGCCGAGGACAGCGACGCCGACGTGTGGTTCTGCGGCGGCGGCCACCTCGCAGGGCAGCTCGTCGACGAGATGGACGAGCTGTTTCTCAAGGTCTATCCCGTCGTGCTCGGCCGAGGTATCGGGCTGTTCGCGCCCGAGACCGGACCTGAGCCGCCGATCGCACGACGGTTCGAGCATCTGCACTCACGCCAGTTCGACAGCGGCGTGCGGTTCACCCGGCTGGTTCGCCCCGACGGCGGTGAGCGATGACGTATAAAGACTGAATGCCTGCCGCACCGGTGTCCGAAGGGGAGCAGCCGACTCGCCGGCCGACGACCCAGCGCGGACTACGGACCCGATCCGCACTGGTGGCAGCCGCCCGACGCGTGTTCGAGGACAGCGGCTACCTCGATTCCCGGCTGATCGACATCACCAGAGCCGCGCACTGCTCGGCTGGGACCTTCTACACGTATTTCACCAGCAAGGAAGAGATTCTGGCCGCGGTGCTCGAACAGGCCAGGGACGACATGCTGCACCCCGGCACGGAACGGGTGGACCCGCACGACGATCCCGCTGCCGTGATCGCAGCCAGCAACCGGGCGTACTTCGAGGCATATCGGCGCAACGCCAAGCTGATGGCACTGCTCGAGCAGGTCTCCAACATCGATCCCGACTTTCGCCGCCTACGCCGCGAACGCGCCGACGCGTTCGTTCGACGCAACGCACGCAGTATCGAGAGCCTGCAGAAACGCGGCGTGGCGGATACCGACCTCGATCCCCTGCTCGCCTCCCGCGCGTTGTCGTCGATGATCAGTCGTCTCGCGTTCAACCACTTCGTCGTCGACGCCGAGGACGGCAATCCCGACGCCGACTACGAGGCGCTGCTCGCCACTGCGACGAGGCTGTGGGTCAACGCGTTGCGGATACCGGACAAGAGCGTCGGACACACCGGATGAACGCCTCTTCGGCAACCTGCTGCTCGTCCGAAACCACCTTCGTCGACCTGTACCCGTCGGTAATGTACTCGCCGGTAGCCAGAGATGGTGAGGAATCACGAATTATGCTTCCCGACAACGCTACTCGTGAGTACGAATCCGATGTGAGGCAGAGCAAAGAAAATGTCCAGTACGGAATGCGTTGTCACAGAATTGAATTGGCTCGTTCGTGATCAATCACACTCACCCCGAACGCCGTTGGCACGGCACAGGGCCCGGTTGCCGCTAGAATAAGTCGACCGGAGTGCTGCATGGGCGCAGGACCGGAGCCTGCGGAACGACCCGACAACCATCAAACGGACATGCCCAGCCGGACCCACCTCCCATCGAGTGCACCGACGCGATGTGCGCCTACACCGAGCGAAGAGAGATACGTTGTTCAAGCGGATTGCAGTAGTCAACCGAGGCGAGGCAGCAGTACGGCTGATCCGAGCCGTCCGAGAGCTCAACGCCGAACACGATTACGGCATCCGCACCGTAGCGCTGCACACCGAGGCCGAGAAGCGGGCCATGTTCGTCCGCCTGGCCGACGAAGCGGTCACGCTGCGTAAGCCGGCGAGCGGTTCGGCCTACCTCGATTACGGCGTGCTGGAAGCGGCACTGGTGGAATCCGGGGCCGACGCCGTATGGGTCGGCTGGGGCTTCGTCGCCGAGGACCCGACGTTCGCCGACCTGGTCGCCCGCTTGAACATCACCTTCATCGGCCCGTCCGCGGACGCGATGCGCCTGCTGGGCGACAAGGTCGAGGCCAAGATTCTCGCCGAGAAAGTCGGCGTTCCCGTCGCACCGTGGTCCGGCGGCCCCGTCGAGACCCGCGCCGACGCCCGTCGGCACGCCGCGGCGATCGGCTACCCGTTGATCATCAAGGCCCGCTCGGGCGGCGGTGGCCGCGGTATCCGCAAGGTCTTCCACGAGGACGAACTCGAACTGTCCCTCGAACGCACCCAGGGTGAGGCCGAGCGCTCGTTCGGCGACCCCGTCGTGTTCCTCGAGCGTCTGGTCACCGATGCCCGGCACGTCGAGGTCCAGGTCATTGCCGACAGTCACGGCAACGTGTGGGCCCCCGGTGTGCGCGACTGCTCGATTCAGCGCCGCAACCAGAAGGTCATCGAGGAGTCCAGCTCCCCGCTGCTGACCAAGGAACAGTCCGATCAGCTGCGCACCGCGTCGGCCGAGCTGGTCAAGGCAGCCGGATATCAGGGCGCGGGCACCGTGGAGTACCTCTACCAGCCCGAGCAGAAGATCTTCACGTTCCTCGAGGTCAACACCCGCCTGCAGGTCGAGCACCCGATCACCGAATACACCACCGGCATCGACCTGGTGAAGCTGCAGATCCTCGTCGCCGACGGCCAGGCACTGCCCGGCGACTGCCCGCCCGAGTTCGGTCACGCCGTCGAGGCCCGCCTCAACGCCGAGGACGCCGACAACGGCTTCGCACCGGCCCCCGGCACCGTCGAGCTGCTCAAGTTCCCCCTCGGCACCGGCATCCGCGTCGACACCGGCATCGCCCAGGGCGATGTCATCCCACCCGACTACGACTCCATGGTTGCCAAGGTCATCGCCTGGGGCCGAGACCGCAGCGAAGCGCTGGCGAGACTGCGCAATGCGCTGCGCGAGACCACGGTCGTCATCGACGGCGGCACCACCACCAAGTCGTTCCTGCTCAGCCTGCTCGACCGCGAGGAAGTCATCTCCGCCTCCGCCGACACCGGCTGGCTCGACCGCACCGAAGCCGGTTCCCAGGTGGGGCCGACCGCCGTCGCCGACATCGCCATCATCGCCGCAGCGATCGACGCCTACGACGCCGAAGAAGGCCGCGAACGCACCTCGTTCCTCAACTCCGCTCGCGGCGGCCGCCCACGCGCGACACACGCCATCGGCCGCACCGTCGAGCTGAACTACCAGGGCCAGGCCTACAAGCTCGAGGTCGGCCAGACCGGTACTCACCGCTACAGCATCGAGAGCGACGGCATCGGCGAACTGCAGGTCGACGTCGAGCGCCTCGGCACCTACGAGAGCCGCCTCGTCATCGGTGACCGCCGCTACCAGGTGGTCACCGTCGCCGGAGCCGCCCACTTCCTCGTCGAGGTCGACGGCATCAGCCATCAGATCTCCCAGGACGAGGCCGGGCTGGTCCGCGCGCCTGCACCCGCTGTCGTCGTCGCCGTCCCGGTCGCCGTCGGCGACGAGGTCGAAGCAGGACAGACCCTCGTCGTCCTCGAATCGATGAAGATGGAAACTGCCGTCCGGTCCCCGTACGCGGGCACCGTGCGTGAGGTCCTGGCCTCGGTCAACGGACAGGTCGACGCGGGTGCTGCACTGCTGCGCGTCGATCAGGCCGGAGAACAGAAGGTCTCCGAGCAGGCACCTCGGGTGCAGTTCCGTGGCGTCGACGACGCCGCGCAGCGCTCGCCGCAGCGTCGCGCACTGGATCGGCTCGACGAACTTGCAGCCCTCATCACCGGCTTCGACGTCAGCGGTGCCCGGGCTCGAAACCTGTTGTCCACCTATGAGACTCTGCGTGCCGAGGTGCCACGCGACGATTCGGAGCTGGTCACCGCCGAACTGGCGTTGCTGAACACCTTCGCCGACATCTGCGAGCTCTCCCGCAACCGTCCGACGATGGACGAGGAGAACAACGACGAGCGAGTCCACTCCCCCCGCGAGCACTTCCACTCGTTCCTGCACTCGCTCGACGCGGACGTCCAGGGTCTGCCGGAGTCGTTCCGCGCCAAGCTCACTCGCGCGCTCGCGCACTACGACGCCGCTATCGACGAGGGCCGAACCCCGGCTCTCGAAGAGGCCGTCTACCGTGTCTTCCTCGCCCTGCAGCGCATGGAGAACCAGGTTCCGGTGATCGCGGCCCTCCTCGGCCACTGGCTCAGCGACTCCTCCGCCCAGCCCGAGGCCACCCCGGCCATGGCCGAGGTACTCGAGCGCCTCATCGGTGCCACCCAGGCCCGCTACCCCGTCATCGGCGACGTCGCCCGCAACCTGCGCTTCCGGTTGTTCGACGAGCCGCAGATCCGGATCGCCCGCGAAAAGGTCTACGACGGCGTCCGTGGCAGTCTGCAGTACCTGGCCGAGAACCCCGACGCAGCCGACTACTCGGCTCGTGTAGCCGCTCTCGTGGCGACACCGGAACCACTGATCGAGCTTCTGGCACAACGGATCACTGATCCCGGTGCTCTGCTCGAGGTGATCACCCGTCAGTACTACGAAATTCGCACCCTCGAGGATGTCAAGGCCTTCGACCGCGACGGTAAGCACTTCGTCACCGGCAACTTCGAGCTCTCGGGCGAACGACTGCATCTGATCTCGACCGCGACGGACTTCGACTCCCTCGCAACGACTCTCGACGCCGTCGAGGACATCGCCGGCCCGTCGCCGGAAAACCTTGCCGTCGATCTGTACCTGTCGTGGCCGGACGCCCCCGCCGACGGCGACGTGCTCTCGGCCCGACTGCAGGAAGTTCTGGCCGCCCACTCCGGCTCCGGCCGCTGGCGCCGGGTCACGGTCACCGTGTTCGGCGCGGTCACGCGAAAGATGACGTACCGCCGCACCACGGTCGAGGGATCCGAGCCCCTCGCCGAGGACACCATCATCCGGGACATGCACCCGCTCACCGGTCAGCGACTCGACCTGTGGCGACTGAAGAACTTCGACGGAGTCCGCCTGCCCGCCAGCGCCGGGACCTACCTGTTCCACCTGACGTCCAAGGCCAACCCGTCCGACGAGCGACTCGTCGCCCTCGCCGAGATCCGGGGCATCACAACACAGTTGGACGACGCCGGAAACATCGTCGCGGTACCCGAGATCGAACGAACCGTCGCAGCCTGCCTCGACGGCATCCGCCGCGCACAGGCCGGACGCGGCAAGAAGCGTCTCGACGCCAACCGCGTCGTGCTCTACGTCTGGCCGGTACTGAACGTGCCCGCGGACCGCATCGCCACCATCGCCCGGCACATCGCGCCGCTGACCATCGGAGCCGGACTCGAAGAGATCACGCTGATCGCACGCCTGGCCGAAACACCGGGCGCGACGCCGCGCGAGGTGGCTCTGCGCCTGTCGTACCGGTCCGGTGCCGGCATCGTCGCCAAGGTGACCCCGCCGCCGACCGAGCCGATGCGCCCGCTCGACGAGTACACCCAGAAGGTGCAGCGATCCCAGGCCCGCGGCACCGTGTACCCGTACGAGCTGATTCCGTTGCTCAGCAGCAACGGTGGCACGTTCACCGAGTACGACTTCGACTCCGACGGCGTGCTCGCCCCGGTCGATCGTCCCTACGGCCGCAACTCCGCGGGCGTCATCGTCGGTGTGGCCACCACCCCGACCGCCAAGTACCCCGAGGGCATCACTCGCGTCGCACTCTTCGGTGACCCCACCAAGGCGCTCGGCACCGTCGCCGAGGCGGAATGCTCGCGGATCGTTGCGGCCATCGACCTCGCCGAACAACTCGGTGCCCCCGTCGAATGGTTCGCATTGTCCTCCGGCGCAACGATTTCCATGGAATCGGGCACCGAGAACATGGACTGGGTCTCGCGCGGCCTGCGCCGCATCATCACCTTCACCCAGGCCGGCGGCGAGATCAACATCGTCGTCGCGGGCATCAACGTCGGCGCGCAGCCGTACTGGAACGCCGAAGCCACCATGCTCACCCACACCAAGGGCATCCTGGTGATGACCCCCGACAGTGCGATGGTGCTCACCGGAAAGCAGTCCCTGGACTACTCCGGCGGCGTCTCGGCCGAGGACAACTTCGGTATCGGTGGCTACGACCGCGTCATGGGCCCCAACGGCCAGGCACAGTACTGGGCACCGAACCTGCGAGCCGCATGCGACGTCCTGTTCGCTCACTACGATCACGCGTATGCCGCACCGGGAGAACGCTTCCCACGCCGTGCAGCCACCGCCGATCCCACCGAGCGTGACGTACGCACCTACCCGCACGTGCACCCGTCCAGCGACTTCACCACCGTCGGCGACATCTTCTCCTCGGTCACCAACCCGGACCGCAAGAAGCCGTTCGACATTCGCACCGTGATGCGCGCCGTGGTCGACCAGGACCACTCGGTGCTCGAGCGGTGGGCCGACATGGCCGACGCCGACACTTCGGTGGTGTTCGACGCCCACCTCGCCGGAATCCCGGTGTCCGTGATCGGCATCGAGTCGCGGGCCATCCCCCGCAAGGGCTGGTTCCCGTCCGACGGCCCGGATCAGTGGACCTCGGGAACCTTGTTCCCGAACTCGTCGAAGAAGACGGCCCGCGCCATCAACGCTGCCAGCGGAAGCCGGCCGATCGTGGTGCTGGCCAACCTCTCCGGCTTCGACGGATCACCGGAATCGCTGCGCAACATCCAGCTCGAATACGGTGCCGAAATCGGCCGCGCCATCGTCAACTTCGACGGACCGGTCGTGTTCTGTGTCGTCTCGCGCTACCACGGCGGCGCGTTCGTGGTGTTCTCCGGAGCACTCAACGACAATATGGAGGTCCTCGCGGTCGAGGGCTCCTTCGCCTCCGTACTCGGCGGTGCCCCGGCAGCCGCAGTGGTGTTCACCCGCGACGTCAACGCCCGCACCGCAGCGGACGCCGACGTCAAGGAGCTCGAAGCACGACTGAACGCCGCCGAGGACGACGCCACCCGCTCGGCTCTGCGCGTCGAGCTGGCCACCGTGCGAGCGAACGCCCGCAACGCCAAATTGGGTGAGGTGGCAGCCGAATTCGAGGCCATCCACAACATCCAGCGCGCACAGAGCGTCGGATCGGTGCACCACATCGTCCCCGCTGCCGAACTACGCCCGCAGCTGGTTGCGGCCGTCGAACGCGGAATGGCGCGGTCGCTGGCCAAGTAGGGCTCAGGCTCCAGGCACACGCGCGCGCGTTTGCTGGATGCGAGCGGAATGGTTACCTGTTCCGCGAGCGTCCGGCGAACGCGCGCGCGTTTGTCGGTTGGGGGTTCAGTGCAGGGCGTGCGCTACCAGTAGGTCACGTCCGTTGCGACGATTCCGGTGCACTGTCCGGTGAAGATGGTCACCGAGCAGGCCTCCCACAACCGGGACAGATCCGAGAACAAGCTCGACGCTCCGTTCGCGCTACCGGTGCTCGCGCTTCCGGTATCGGCCACGGCAACCGCTGGCGACGCTATGGCGATGACGGCAGCTCCCCACACAACAGCAATACGACGCTTCACGCAGTTCTCCTCTGTGCTCCATCGGACATGTTTCGATCGTTACGCTAACCTCGCGTCCGAATTGTCACCATCGTCCGAACGAACGATTCCTGGGCGTCAGAGCTGGAGTTCTCGGGCGCTGGCGAATCGCCGCTGTTCGCCGGTGAGCGGGTCGGTGAAGTCCAGTGCCCGGGCCAGGAGTTGCAACGGCCGAGTGAAGTCGTCGGCCGGAGTCGATGTGTACGCCGGATAGTACGGATCGTTGACGATGGGAATCCCCAACGACGACAGATGGATTCGCAGTTGATGGGTCTTACCCGTCTTGGGAAAGAGTCGATAGCGGGCGAGGTCGCCGAGAGTGTCGATGAGCTCGATGCGGGTCTCACTGTTCGGCTCCCCCGGTGCCTCGTACGCCGTCATGACCCCGTGTTCCTTGAGGATCCTGCTCTGCACGACGCGCGGAAACTGCAGTGCTGCATCGAAACCCGCGACGGTCTCGTATTCCTTGGTGACGTTGCGCGTCGAGAAGAGTTCCTGAAACGGCCGTCGGGCATGCTTGGTCTTGGTGAAGAGCAGCACTCCAGCGGTGGCGCGATCGAGTCGATGCGCGGGCGTGAGGTCGGGGCAGTCGAACTGCTTGCGCAGCCGCACTGTCGCGGTTTCGGTGACGTGCCGACCACGCGGGATGGTGGCGAGGAAATGTGGCTTGTCGACCACCAGCAGATTTTCGTCCTCGTGCAGGATGCCGATCTCGAACGGAACCGGAACCTCGTGCGCCGGAACACGATAGAAGTACACCAGACTGCCGGCGCGGTAGCGAGTGTCCAAAGTTATGGGCCGACTCTTCTCGTCCACCAGTTCGGCGTCGCCGATTGCCCGACGCCAATCGTCGTCGGGCATCTCACGTTCGAGATATTCGACGATGGTGGCGGACGGATCACCATGCGGTAGAAGCAGTCTCAGAGGCGCGAGACCGTCTCGAAAAGGCAGCATCACTCAAGCGCAGTCGAGACAGATCAACCGCAAACCACGGCCGGCATCACCGTCGAAGTCCTGGTAACGCGACGTCGGGTTGCCGCAGGCACTGCAGCGACCGATGATGGCGGTGTGGTCGGAGAAGTTCTGTGCCATCCGCTTGTCGAAGACGAAGAGCGAGCCCTCCCAGAGCGCATCGTCGCCGAAAGTCTCTGCGTACCGAACGATTCCGCCGTCGAGCTGGTAGACCTCCTCGAATCCTCGGGCCACCATCAATGAGGACAAGACCTCGCACCGCACTCCCCCGGTGCAGTACGTGACCACCGGGGACTTCTTGAGATGGTCGTAGGCACCGGAATCGAGCTGCGAGACGAAGTCCTTCGTCGTCTCGACGTCGGGCACCACCGCGTTCTTGAACTTGCCGATCTGCGCCTCGAACGCGTTGCGGCCGTCGAAGAAGACCACGTCGTCGCCGCGGGAATCGACGAGCTCGTGCACCTGCTGCGGGCTCAGATGAGTGCCACCGCCGACCACGCCGTCGGTGTCGACCTTCAGTTCCCCGGGGGCTCCGAACGTGACGATCTCGTCGCGCACTCGCACGCTCAATCGCGGAAAGTCGTTGCCGAGGCCGTCGGACCACTTGATGTCGGCCGACTTGAAGGCCGGATAGCTGCGGGTGCCGCGGACGTACCTCTTGACGTCGTCGACGTCGCCGCCCACCGTCGCGTTGATGCCGTGTTCGGAGATGAGGATGCGTCCGGTCAGGTTGTTGGACGCGGCCAGCGTCTGCTGCCACAGCCGGATCGCCTCGGGATCTGGCAATGGAGTGAACACGTAGAACAGGACGATTTTCGGTACAGCCACGCCGTCCAGTATGGCGGGTCAGCCCAGTGGCGGTGCCGCCGCCCGAAGCCGCTGGGTGCCGGAGTCGACGGTGAAGCCCGCTCCCCAGTACACGCCGGTCCGCGGATCCTCCTTGGCGGTGAGGAACCAGTGGTCCATCCGAGCCGCCGTCTTGGTGACCTCGAAGACGCCGAAACCGTGACTGTCGAGATCGACGAACTTCACGTGCTGGTTGAGCGCCTTGAACGCTTCCTCGGCGACCCGGCCCAGCGTGTGCGGCGGAGTGTGCGTCAGATCGTCGATGTTGGCCGAGCTCACCGAGGTGACGACGAGCTCGGTGGCAGCCGGTTCCGTCGTTGCGTAGTGCGCTGCGTCGAGGGGTACCTCGCAGGCCCAAGCGGAGTGGATGTCGCCGGTGACGAAGACGGTGTTGTCGACGCCTGCGTCCACGATGGCACCGAGCAGCTTGCGGCGGTCGGCCGTGTATCCGTCCCAGGGATCTGCGTTGTAGGGCAAGCCGCCCTCCGGGATTCCGAGGAGCGAGGTGACGGCCCTGGCTGCGTCTCGATCGAGCGGTGGGATCAGAGTGGGCGTGATCATCACCGGGTTGCCGACGATCTTCCACTGCGTCGGCGACGACACGATGCCGTCGGTGAGCCACTGCATCTGCTCGGCACCGGTGATGGTGCGGTTCGGTGAATCGACCTCGGGGCCGTTGAACGGCAACACCTGCTGCGAGCGGTAGGTGCGCAGATCCAGCATCGAGAGTTCGAGCAAGTTGCCGAACCGCAGCCTGCGGTACAGGTGACGGTTGGTGGCAGTGCCTGCTGCCCGGACCGGCATCCACTCGTAGTAGGCCTTCTCCGAATTGGCCTTGCGCGTGTACCAATCGCCCTCGGTGGCCGGCGTGTGGTTCTCGGCGCCGCCGTCGTACGCGTCGTTGGCCGACTCGTGGTCGTCCCACGTGCAGATCCACGGAACGTCGACGTGCGCTGCTTGCAGATCCGGGTCGGACTTGTACTGACCGTGCCGCTGGCGGTAGTCGGCAAGGGTGACGATCTCGTGGGTGGGCGAATGCTGCCGGACGACGCCGTCGCGCCCCGGAAAGCCGCCCGTCTCGTACTCGTAGATGTAGTCGCCGAGATGGACGATGGCGTCGAGGTCTCCCCTGGCTGCCAGGTGGCGATAGGCACCGAAGTACCCCGATTCCCAGTTGGAGCACGAGACGACGCCGAAACGCACCGCATCGATGTCGGCATCGTTGGCCGGGGCGGTGTGCGTGGTGCCGACGGCCGATGCCGCGTCGCTCGTCCGGAAGTCGTAGAAGTACGTGGTGTCTGCGCTGAGGCCGTCGACGTCGACTTTCACGGTGTGATCGGTATCGGGGCCGGTGGAAACGGTTCCGGAGGCGACGACGCCACTCATGTCTACGTTCCGGGCGACGCGCCAGGTCAACGATACCTGCGGGCCGACGCCGGAGCCTGGGGTGGCGTCGGGCGTGGGGGTGATGCGGGTCCACAGAATGATCGCGTCGGGCAACGGATCTCCCGATGCCACCCCGTGCAGAAAGCCTCGGTCGCTGCCCTGGGCGTGGGCGACCGCGGGCAGTGTCGTGACGACTCCGGCCACGGCAACGGCCACCGACGACGAGCGAAGAAACGTTCTTCTGGACAGCGCAGAATCAGCGGGCATCGGGTCAGTCCATGCGATGGATCGTCGGTGGTCAAGTAAGGCGCGCCTGGGTCGGCCACAGTGTTCACCAGCCGGCCATGCTGCGGACGCTGGTTTGCCGTCGTCGCTGCGGGAGAACACTCCGAGAATGGACGCTCTGTGGTTGTTCGGTGATCAGCTCGGCCCGCACTTCCACTCCGTGGACGAGCATGCCGAGCGGGACGTGCTGATGATCGAGTCCCGGCGCGTGTTTCGACGCCGGCGATACCACCGACAGAAGCTCCATTTGGTGTTGTCCGGGATGCGTCATCTGGCCGACGAGCTGGGTGATCGCGTCACCTACCTGCAGACCGAGACGTATCGCGAAGCCCTGGCCGAGTACGGCAAGCCCGTGGTGGTGTTCGAGCCCACCTCGCATGCGGCGGAGAAGTTCGTCGCTGCCTTGCACGAGGAGGGTCTGGTCTCGGAAATTCTGCCGACGCCGATGTTCGCGCTCCCCCGGGCCGAGTTCGCCGACTGGGCGGCCGAGCGCGGAACCTTTCGCATGGAGACGTTCTACCGCGAGCAGCGCAAGAGATTCGATGTGCTGATGGACGGTGCCGACCCGGTCTCTGGCAAATGGAACCTCGACGCCGAGAATCAGTCGCCACCCCCGAAGGGTCGGCTGACCCTCGGCGTGGAAGAACCGTGGTGGCCGACCGAGGATGCCATCGACGACGAGGTGCGTGCCGATCTCGATTCGTGGGAGCTGGACACAGTCGGAGTCGACGGGCCACGAGTGTTCGCGGTAACTGCCTCCGAGGCCTCGGAAGCGTTGGCGCACTTCGTTAACTATCGCTTGGACGACTTCGGCAAATACGAGGACGCGGTGATGGCCGACGACTGGACGATGTCGCACTCGCTGTTGTCGGTCCCGCTCAACCTCGGTCTGCTGCAACCGTTGGACGTGGCGCACGCCGCCGAGGACGCCCATCTCGACGGCACCCCGCTCGCGAGCGTGGAGGGTTTCATCAGGCAGATCCTCGGCTGGCGCGAATACGTGTGGCACCTCTACTGGCATATGGGGCCGGAGTACCTCGAACGGAACAAACTCGAAGCCCATGAGCCACTACCGGATTGGCTTCTCGAGTTGGACGGCGACGCCGTGGTCGCGAAGTGCCTGTCCAGTACCGTCGACGGCGTACGCGACCGCGGCTGGGTGCACCACATTCCGCGGCTGATGATCCTGGGAAACTTTGCGCTGCAACATGCCTGGGACCCACGAGCGTTGACCGAGTGGTTCGCCACGGCTTTCGTCGACGGATTCGCCTGGGTGATGCCGGTGAACGTCATCGGCATGAGCCAGCACGCGGACGGTGGACTGATCGCCACCAAGCCCTACGCTTCGGGTGGGGCGTACCTGAACCGCATGACCGACTACTGCGGCACATGCGAATTCAATCCGAAGAAGAGGCTGGGTGACGACGCCTGCCCCTTCACCGCCGGCTACTGGGCCTTCGTCCACCGACACCGCGAGATGCTGGCACTGAACCACCGCACCGCGCGACAGGTGTCGTCGATGAACCGATTGAACGACCTCGAGCAGGTGCTGGAACAGGAACGTCAACGCGAGGTGTACTGACGCGCCCCGGCAAGTTGTGCACGGCCGGACCCTGTCGACTGGTCTCTGTTGGTATCGACTGCGCAACGCGCACCACTATTAGTGAGGCGCTGCCACGGGAGCCGGCCGTGTTCCACAGCTCCTGTCGCGGCAGAATGGCGGTCTGGCGCGATCGTCGGAGAGATCGAGCCTTTACCATGCGCCACCGACAGGTTCGGATTATCGAATCCTTATGCACAGCAATAGTTTTCGATTGCACCATCATTGCGCATCGAACACCCGTTCGATACACTTCTTCCTATGACCACGGAGATCTGGCAACTGAGCGAAGCAGAACTGCTCGCCGACGCTGCCGCGGTCTCCCACGACATCCAATTGCTGGAAGCACGGCGCATCGCTCTCGTCGCCGACATCGACACCCGCGTCAGCCGGGAGAAACTCGGCTTCCCCGGACCCGCCGGGTGGCTGACCTCCACCACCCTCCTCACCCCGAGCAAAGCGAACAAGATCGTGGCCCTCGCTCGCGGGTTGAAGAACTTCCCCGACATCGCCGACGCCGTGAACACCGGCGTCATGTCCGTCGACCACGCCGCCCTGATTCTCACCTTCGCCGAAACACCCCCGAAGAACCTCCCGCAAGAGGGTCGCGATATCGCCCGCACCGCGATGATCACCGCCGCCACCGGGCCCGGGGCACGCACCGACAAGATCCGTGAAGCGATCACCAAACTCGAAGACACCTACGGCAGCGACAAGCCGCCCCCTGAGGACACCGACCGCAACGAACTGTTCGCATCGAAGATGCTCAACCAACGCCTGTGCCTCAAGGCCGACTTCGATGCCGTCACCGCAGAAAAGCTCTTCACCGCACTCTCACCGCTGACCGAACCCCGGCCCGCAGCCGACGGCACCCCCGACGAACGCAGTCCTGCGAGGCGACGCGCCGACGCATTCGGGCAGATCCTCGACCACTACCTCGCCTCGAAGGATCGCCCACCGAAGGCGGCGAGAGACCCCACATCAACCTGCACATCCGGTTGCAGGACCTCCACAGCCTGAGCGGTCAGAACACCGACGACATCACCGACGACGAAACCACCCGCACAGCAGCAGAATCCGACAACGCCGATCCAGCCGACCCGGTGGACATCGACGCCGGCAACCCGATCCACTCCGACCCAATACGATCCGACCCGACCGAGTCGGACGCGGCGAATGAACTCGAGACCGACAGCGCTGTCGGACCGAGCCAGGATCGCGGTGCGTATCGGGACCTGTTCGGTGACGGCACGTCGGTCGGCTGGCTGCCGTGGATGGGACCACTCTCCCGCGAAACCTCTCGCCAACTCGCCTGCGACTGTGTTCTCACCGCCATCGTCATGGACGAGAACGGCAACCCGTTGAACCTCGCCCGCACCGCCCGTACCGTCACCGCGAAACAGAAACGCGCCTTGACGGCCCGCGATCACGGTTGCGCGTTCCCCGGCTGCGGAAAACCCGCCGCCTGGACCGAAGGCCATCACATCTGGCACTGGGCCGACGGTGGCCCCACCGACATGAACAACCTGGTCCTGCTCTGCGGGTTCCACCACCGCCTGATCCACCACAGTGACTGGGAAGTGTTCATCGGCACCGACAACCACCCGTGGTTCGTCCCACCCGCCACCGTCGACCCCTACCGACAACCGAGACAATCCCACGCCCGAGCCGGCCCCCACATCGCATAAGCCCCTCGAACGCACACCAGCCCCGCACCGAGAACACGGTGCGGGGCTGGAAGAGATTGTCGAGCTCGGCGTTTCGATCAGACACTGCGTGCTTCCTGCGCATGTAACACGACCTGCGTGAAGCCGATCCTGTTCGTCTCCGCTCCGATCGAGCGACCGGTGACCTACTTCGCGTCGAGCTTCGCGACAGCCTCGTCGATCATCGGCACGTATCGCTCGAGTGCCCACGGAACTGTCAGCGGGTTGATGATCGACGACCCAGTGACGAAGGACTGATCCGTCGGCGCAACGACCGACCCACGGGACACGGCCGGAATCTGCTTGTACGCAGGCTGATTCTCGGTGTCGGTGCGGTTCTGCGGATCGGAGTAGAAGGTGAAAATCAGGTCGGAATCGTTCAACAGATTCGCGTTCTCCAAGCCGATCACCGACGAGTCGGTGCCCTCGGTCTCGTCGAGCGTGTTCACCACCGGATCGACCTGCAGCCCGAGTCCGCGCACCATCGCGACGCGCTGCTCGTCGGCGAGGAACACTCCGAGCGTTCCGGGGCCGGTGTTGTAGATGTACGAAAAACTCACGTCCGCGTACTCGGGGTGCTGGGCGGCGGCGTCGGCGAAGCGGTTCTCGATCTTGTCGATCTCCTCGGCCGCCTTCTGCTCCTCGCCCATGGCCTTGCCGATGACGGTGATCTGGTCCTGCCACGTCGTGGTCCACGGCTTCTCCTCGTAGGCGACGACCGGGGCGAAGGCACTGAGCTTGTCGAACTGATCCTGCGTGACGCCGGACCACGGTGCCAGAATCAGATCCGGTTCGAGCGCCGCGACGGCCTCGATGTTCAATTCGGTTCCGCCCGTGAACTGCTGGGGAAGCTCGGCACCCAATTCGGTGACCGCGTCGTGCACCCACGGCAGATAGCCGGTGTCGTCGGCACCCCAGGAATACTCCTCGACGCCCACCGGGACTGTACCCAGCGCGATCGCCGTCTCTGCCGAACCCTGCCCGAGCGTCACGATGCGCTCCGGCTTCTCGGTGATGACGGCCTGACCCAGCGCCGAATCGATGGTGACGGCCGCGAAGTCGCTGCCCGCCTGTGGTTCCTCAGCGGTATCGGTACTCGAACACGCACCGACCACAAGGGCCGACACCGTGAGCGCGGACAGCAGGGTTGCGCGGCGAGCAGTCCGTCGACCGGTCGGTGAAACAGAGAACATGGTTACCTTTCGACAAGCAAAGGGACTTTAAAGTAACCCTAGGCTAACCTCTCATCCGGATTCAAATGCGCTGCACAGCGGGCGTTCGCTACGGTGGGGGTATGAGCCTTCCTCGCCCCGCACCCGACCGGACTGCCGTCGTGACCGGAGCGTCTTCCGGAATCGGTGCCGCCATCGCTCGCGAACTCGCCTCCCGAGGTCACGGGGTCACCCTCGTCGCCCGCCGCGCCGACAAGCTCGACGAGCTTGCGGACGAGCTCCGCTCGCGGGGAGTTCGCGCCGAGGTGCTCGCAGCAGACCTGTCCGATCGCACCGCCCGCGCCGAATTGCTCGGGCGCATCACCGAACTCGGCCTGATACCGGACATCCTGGTGAACAACGCCGGGCTGTCGACACTCGGCCCGGTCGTCGAATCCGATCCCGAAGCAGAGATGAACATGATCGAGGTCGACGTGGTTGCCGTCGCCGATCTGTGCACTCGCTTCCTCCCCGGCATGACCGGGCGACGACGCGGAGCTCTGCTGAACGTGGCCTCCACCGCCGCGTTCCAGCCGCTTCCCGGCCAAGCGGGCTATGGCGCATGCAAGGCGTTCGTTCTCTCCTACACCCAGTCTCTGACCGGAGAACTGCGCGGAACCGGCGTGACCGCCACCGCGCTGTGCCCCGGACCGGTGCAAACCGGTTTCGGCGAGGCCGCGGGCTTCGCGAAAGACGACGCCGAGAAGGCACTGCCATCGATCATGTGGGTGTCGGCAGAAACGGTGGCCAAGACTGCCGTCGACGACATGACCAAGGGACGGATGGTGTCGATCCCCGGGCCCGCCAACCGCATCGGATCGATCTTCGCCCAGATCACCCCGCGAACATTGTTGGTGCCCATGCTCACTCGTATTCATCCAGGCCTCAAGAACGGCGCATCCTCATGAGCCGCGAGTTCACGGTGTCCGACAGCGTCGTTGTCAACGCCGATGCCGACACCCTCTACTCTGCGATCAGCGACCCCACCAAGATGGGCCAGTGGAGTCCCGAAAATACCGGTGCCACTGTGCACGATCCTCGCGAGAGCGCCTACGTGGGAATGGTATTCGACGGAACCAACAAGCGCGGCAGGGCGAAGTGGATCACTCGCTGCACCGTGACCGCAGCCGACCCAGGCAAGACCTTCGAGTTCCGCGTCCACGCCATCGGCAAGAGCGCTCCGAAGATCAAGGGCGCGAACGCAACCTGGCGATACGACTTCGAGCCGGTCGCAGGCGGCACAAAGGTCACCGAAACCTGGACCGACGACAGAACGAAATGGCCCGATGCCCTGGCGCTCGTGTTCGACAAGATCGTCACCAGCGGCAAGACGTTCCCGCAGTTCCAGCGTCGCAACATCCGAAAGACGCTGGAGAACCTGCAGAAACGTTACGCCTGACGGCTAGGCCTGCCGGGTGTACAGGCCGAGAACGTACGACGCCTGCCCGGCATGCTGAAGGTCGTCGGAGACCACGGACACCAGGCGCGCACCCAACGTGACCGGCGGATCCCAGTTCTCGTCGACGATCCGGTCCAGATCGTCGGTCGAGATACCGCTCAGGTACGCAACGGTTTTCGAGTGCACGGCGTCGTGGTATTCGCGCAACAACTCGGCGCTCGAGGTGACCCGAGCGACGTCGGAGGACGATTGGCCGTACCCGATGTCGGACTTGTCGAACGGCAATCCGAAACGCTCGAACCACGAGTCCGACGTCCAGACCTGTTCGCTCCCGGCCACACCCGCGATGTGGTCGTCCTGCACCCTCGTGAGGTGCCACAGCAACCACGCGATGCTGTTGGCATCGGCGTCGGGCCGATAGGTCAACGCGGCAGCGGGGATGTCGTCCAACACCGAGTGAACGAGTTCCTTGATTCGACCGAATGCGTCGGTCAGCAGGTCGTTGTGGTTCATCGAGTACGCCTCTTTCGTCGAGCACTGATAGCCAGTCATGCATACCCCGATTGCCTCGAAGGGAACATCGGGGCCCTCCAGGCGCGTTGAACCCGGTATGACTTCTCCAGCAATTGTGTACACCCGCACCGGCGATTCGTCCGTCCTCGAACCGAAAGATCGCGAGGTGACCGAGCCGGCCGCAGGCGAAGTGCGCGTGCGCGTCGTGGTCTCGGGCGTCAATCCGACGGACTGGAAGAACAGGACCGGTTCCGGACCGGGCGAGAAGCTGGCGTTCGACGAGGTGGTTCCGAACCAGGACGGTGCCGGAGTGATCGACGCCGTGGGCCCTGAAGTCGAGGGGCTGGCCGTAGGAGATCGCGTCTGGGTGTACCTGGCCCAGCATCAGCGCCCGACCGGAACGGCGCAGAAGTTCACCAACCTTCCCGCATCACGTGTGGTTGCTCTGCCCGACGGCGTCAGCTTCGACGTCGGCGCGAGCCTCGGCGTACCCGCGATGACGGCACACCGCGCATTGACGGTGTCGGAGGACGGCCCGTTTCGCTTGCATCCCGGGGCGTTGGAGGGCAAGTCGGTTCTCGTCGCCGGTGGCGCCGGTGCCGTCGGCCATGCCGCGATCCAATTGGCCCGCTGGGCAGGCGCGACCGTGGTGACGACCGTCAGCGGACCGGAGAAGGGCGCACTGGCCACCGCTGCCGGCGCGCACCACGTGGTGAACTACAAGACCGGAGACGCCGCCGCTGACATCCGCGAATTGGTGCCCGGCGGAATCGATCTGGTGGTCGAGGTCGCTCCCGCACAGAACGCCGCACTCAACGCGGCCGTGGGAGCGAACCGAGCATCCGTAGCCGTCTACGCCAACAACGGCGGCGACACCATCACCCTCGACGTCCGGCCGAACATGGTGCTCAACACTCGCTACCAGTTCGTGCTGCTCTACACCGTGGGCGACGAGGCTCTGCGCAACGCCGAGGCGGACGTCAGCGCAGCGGCGGCAGCAGGCGTGCTGGACGTGGGCGAAGCCACCGGCCTGCCACTGCACCGCTTCCCGCTGAGCGAGACCGCGGCCGCACACGACGCCGTGGAGAACGGAACCGTCGGCAAGGTGCTGATCGACGTCTCCAGCGAATAACTCAGGTGATGACCGGCAACGTGGACCACGGGAAATTGATCCACTTGTCGGTCTCTCGCCACGAGTAGTCCGGCTGCACAATGGTTCTGGGCTTGGTGTAGATCACGGCCGACCGCACGTCGGCCGTGTGCGCCTTCAGTAGATCGATCACCAGCGCCAGGGTGCGGCCGGAATCGGCGACATCGTCGACGACGAGCAGCTTCTTGCCGACGATCGCGTCGGTATCCAGAAGTGGTTCGAGCACAACAGGATCGGGCAAAGTCTCTTCGATATCGGAGTAGAACTCGACGTTGAGGGTGCCGGCAGCCTTGACGCCCATGGCGTAGGAGATGGCACCGGCAGGGATGAGTCCGCCGCGGGCGATCGCGATGACGATGTCCGGAACGAACCCGTCGCCCACGATCTTCTTCGTCAGATCGCGCGAGGCGTCTCCGAAGGTCTCCCACGTCAGTACTTCGCGTTCCGGTTCGGTCATGACGGATTACTTTACCCAAGGCCTATTTTTGCCGAATGAGCAAATTCGTTTGCGCTCGGGGACGACAGCGGGCAGTCTCGAACCATGGCCGACCACACACCTGCGCACACTCATCCAGCCGACCCGACCCACCCGGAACCGGATTTCGAGAACGGTGCCTTCGACGAATCGTTCTGGGACAACCTTTACAACCAACGCACCGCCATCTGGAGCGGAAATCCCAACGCCGTGTTGGTACAGGAAGCGTCCGAGCTGATTCCGGGCCGCGCTCTGGACATCGGCTGCGGTGAAGGTGCCGACTCACTCTGGCTGGCCGGCGAAGGATGGAACGTGACCGGCGTCGACATCTCCGATGTCGCCCTGGGCCGCGCTCGCGCCGCACAGCAGGCACACGGGTCACAGACGCTGGCGGTGGATTGGCGTCAGGAAGACGTACTGGACTGGACTCCCCCGGCCGCGGCGTTCGATCTGGTGTCGGTGCACTTCTTGCAGGTGCCGCCGGACGAATTGGAACTGACCACCCGCAGGTTCGCCGCGGCGGTCGCGCCGAGGGGCCGTCTACTGATCGTCGGGCACAGTCCCAGCGACAGCCACGCCTCGCAGCACCCGGCCAAGCACCGACTGTTCGCACCGGAGCCGGTCGTCGCTGCGGCGGGCGACGGGTTCGAGGTGATTCACGCCGAACACCGCACCCGGACGACGCCGGACGGCGACGAGCGAATCGACACAGTGGTGGTGCTGCAGCGCCGGTAAACTCTTCGCAGTGATCTCGCAGTCGACGTACCGAATTCCCCTGGCCGTCACGTTCGTCGTCGCGCTGATCGTTCTCTTCACCCCCGCGTCCGGGGTGCCGTCCGGCTTTCAGCACAGCGACAAGATCATTCATTGCATCCTGTTCGCTGCTCTCGCCTACACCTCCCGACTCGCCGGCATCGGCTGGGTGAAGACCGCACTGTGGGTGTCGGCGTTCGCAGTGGTGTCGGAGTTCCTGCAGGCGATCCTGCCGCTCGGTCGCTCCGGATCGGCCGCCGACGCACTCGCCGACGTCGTCGGTATCGCACTGGGCCTGGTCGCAGCGAGCAGGGTTCTACCGCAGCGCGTCCGAAAGGCACCGCACCTGCACTAGACTGAGACGGCACCGGGGTTCCTCGGCCAGCGCGAACACTCCGGAAGGAACGTCATCACCTCGTCTTCTGCCCCGCACGATATCTACCTCGTTCCACCGGAGCACGAGACCAACGATGCCGTCACCCGAGAATCCGACGCTGCCGCCGCGCGCTTGAGCGAACGGTCCGACGTCGTCAGCCACGACGGCCGTTACGCACTGACCATCACCTCGACCACCCCGCACCAGGCGATGGTCGAAGATCTGCTGTTCGTGCGCGCCGTGCTCGACGCCGCGCGGATCAAGTACCTACTGGTGCGCGGCAACGACGAGCGTCCCGTCATCGCCATAGAACTGGCCGCTCGCGAGGCACTGACCACGGCCCTGGTGCATGCCTGCCGCGCCGAGCCCTTCTATTCCAAGACCGTCGACGCCCGCGGAAAAGCGGTACTGGTAGCCGATGGCACCTTGTCGCCGTCGTCGAACGCGCGCATCGTGCGGCTCTACCGCCCACGTGTCGAGCCGTTCAGCGGGCTCTACTACGGCGCATCGACCGCGGTGCAGATCGAGCTGTGGTCGTTCTCACCGTCCGAGATCGTGCTGCCGATCGAGAACTCGCTCACTCGCCGCAACATCCGGCCCGACGAGGCCGTCCGCGGCACCGTCGAGCGCTTCGGCCGAACCTGGCCGACCATCGAGAACATGTTCGCCGACCACGCGTCGGACATCAATTTCGACATCGACATCGTGTTCTCGTGGGTCGACGGTTCGTCCGCGGAATTCCAGGCTCAACGCGCCCGCCGGATGGCGAACTACGTCGTCGGCGAGGGCGACGATTCGGCCGCCCGGTACCGGCAGATCGACGAGCTGAAGTACGCACTGCGGTCGATTCACCTGTACGCGCCGTGGATCAGGCGCATCTTCGTTGCCACCGACTCACCGAGGCCGGCGTGGCTCGCCGACCATCCCAAGGTGACGTTCGTGCCGAGCGAGGCGTTCTTCGTCGATACCTCCGTACTGCCGACGCACAATTCGCAGGCTGTCGAATGCCAGCTGCACCACATCCCCGGGTTGTCCGAGCACTTCCTGTACTCGAACGACGACATGTTCTTCGGTCGCCCCGTCAGCCCGTCGATGTTCTTCTCCCCCGGCGGAATAAGCATGTTCATCGAGGCGACGACGCGAATCGGATTGGGCTACAGCGACGCCGACCGCAGCGGCTTCGAGAACGCGGCACGCGTGAACCGACGGATCCTGCAGGACCGCTTCGGGATGACGACCACCCGGCACCTCGAGCATGCGGCAACGCCGTTGCGCCGCAGCGTGATGCAGGAAATGGAGAACGAGTTCCCCGACGAGTTCGCCTCCACCGCTGCCAGTGCATTCCGCGCGAGTACGAACATCTCGGTCACGAATTCGCTGTACCACTACTACGCGCTGATGAGCGGACGCGCCGTGGTCCAGAAGGATGCGAAGGTTCGGTACATCGACACCACGTCCGTCGCGGGTCTCGAGTTGATGGAGAAGCTGCTGCCCAAAAGATCGGTCGACTTCTTCTGCCTCAACGACGGCAGCTTCCCGGAGGTCGACCTCGATCTGCGCACGCGCACCGTGACGCAGTTCCTGGACAAGTACTTCCCCATCGTCGCCCCGTGGGAACGCACCCAGAACTAGGCGTCGCTGAACAACTTTCGACGGGCGCTGTCGGCAATGGTCACTCCCGCTGCGTCGAGCCGACGCGCGGTCTCCTCTGCCGACACTGCCTCTCCCACAGTGTCGTACGAGCCCGTCGGTACCACCGAATGGACGACGGTGTCGTCGTAGAGGTGAACCAGGTTGTAGCCCTGGGCTCCGTCGCGACCGCGCAACCCGCCGGCGGGGACATTGAGATCCTGGGTGTAGCACGTGGCCGACGCGACCGAGACGGGAATGCCCGCGAACGTCGCTGTCGTCGAATAGTGCAGATGTCCAGCGAGTATCGATCGCACGTCGCTGCCGCGCAGCACGTCCGCCAGGCGCGGCTGATCGATGAGCTCGACCAGAACTGCGAGATCGAGCACGGTCGGTACCGGCGGGTGATGCATCGCCAGGATCGTGCCGAACTTGGCAGGGGTTGCGAGAGTGTTTGCGAGCCAGGCCAACTGCTCGTCGGCGAGCTCACCGTGATGCTTTCCGGGGACGGTCGTATCCAGGGTGACGATGCGAAGCCCGTCGACGTCGTGCACGCGATCGATGGACTGCCCGCTCGGTTCGGCGTCGAGCAGGGTCCGACGGAACGTCGCGCGGTCGTCGTGATTGCCCATCGCCCAGACGATCTGCGCGCCGAGCTCCTCGGCCACCGGCTCGACCAGAGCGCGGAGCTTCTCGTAGGCGCCCGCCTCGCCCTTGTCCGTCAGATCACCGGTGAACACCAACGCATCGGGCCGCACCCCCGAGTTCCGAACATCGGTCATCACCTGTTCGAGCCGCAACTCACTGTCCACGCCGCCGTACAAGCGACCGCCGCCGTCGACGAGATGCGTGTCGCTGATGTGCAACAAGCAGTGATGGGGACGTGGGTACTCGGCCATCCGAGACTTCATCGAACTCTCGCTCACGATCGGACCTACCGTTTCACGATCACCCGGTCGGGCGAACGCCACTGCCACAAGCCAAGCATACGAGCGTTCACTGAGAAAAAGCTGGTCGAATCCGGACGGTGAACACCGTGGAAACTCCTGGCGTGTGGCAGGTTGAGAACATGACGTCTTCCAAGTGGACCTCCCTGCTCGCAGCCGCGGCACTGACCGTGGGCACGATGCTCGGGATCGGCGTGGCTCCGGCCGCCGCGCAGGGCCTGCCGACCGTTGTCCTCGTGCACGGTGCCTTCGCCGACAGCACCAGCTGGGACGGTGTCGCGGCCGACCTACGCGGCCGCGGCTACCCCGTCGTCACCGCCGAGAACTCACTGCGCGGCCCGGCGATCGATGCGGCCTCGGTGACCGACGTCGTCGAGAACATCGACGGGCCCGTGGTGCTGGTCGGCCATTCCTACGGCGGCACGGTGATCAGCAACGTGCACGCGGACAACGTGGAGGCACTGGTCTACGTCGCGGCGTTCATGCCGGTCGAAGGCGAACCCGTCGCCCTCGAACTCGACCCGTTCCGATTCCCCGTGACGGCTCTGGTCCCACCCGTGATCGGGCTGTCGATCGTCGACGATTCGACCAACCTGATCGGCAAGAACGTCGACTCGTACATCACGCCCGCGCTGTTCCGTCCGTTCTTCGCCCCCGACGTCACCGAGGAGCAGGCCGCGCGCATGGCCGCTCACCAGAAGACCATCGCTGCCGGTGCCTTGCTGGAACCGAGCGGTCCGCCGTCCTGGGCGCACACCCCGTCGTGGGCGCTGATCCCCCAGCAGGATCAGATCATCCCGACCTCTGCCGAGCGGTTCATGGCGCAGCGGGCCGGGGCCCGGGTGACCGAGGTTCCGGGCTCGCACGCGATCCTGGTTTCCAACCCCGCGGCTGTGGCCGACCTTGTGGTGCAGGCGGATTCGGGTAGCTGACGCGTCCGAGAGACGAGAACGGGCCCGACCACCTGGACGAGGTGGCCGGGCCCGTATCCTTTTACCGGATCAGATTCCGATGAGGTCGTGATCGGCGACCTTGTCCGACAGGATGCGCAGGTGCTCGTCGGCCCCACCGAGAGTGTGCTCGATGGCCACGAGCCGACTGGTGTAGTGCCCGACGGGATATTCGGCCGTGACGCCGATTCCGCCGTGCAGCTGAATTGCCTCCTGGCCGATCTTGCGACCGGAACGCGAGATCTGCAGCTTGGCGCGCGAGGCGATGGTCGTGTCGACATTGCCGTCCGCCAACGACATCGTGGCGTAGAGGCTCATGCTGCGGGCCAGCTCGAGCAGCACGTACATGTCCGCCGCACGGAAGGTGAGCGCTTGGAACTTGGCCAGCGGAACCCCGAACTGCTTGCGCTGCTTGAGGTAATCGGTGGTCAGCCGCAGTGCCTCCTCCATTGCTCCCACTGCCTCGGCGCACAGCGCGGCCTGTGCGCGCACCTCGGCACCGGTGATCGCAGCGGCTGCGTTCTCGGCCGAACCCAGCGGTTCTGCAGCAACGTCGGAGAATTCGATCTGCGCGGCGCGCTGACCGTCGTGGGTGGCGTACGACTTGCGGGTCAGCCCGGTCGCGTCGCCGTCGACGACGAACAATCCGGTTCCACCGCCGGGGAGCACGGCACTGACGACGATGACATCAGCGCTGCCGCCGTGCGGGACCGGGTTCTTGACGCCGCTGATCGACCACGATCCACCGTCCTCGGTCGCCGTGGTGGCAACCTCGACGTTCGGCCAGCGGCTGCCGGATTCGTTGTGCGCGAACGCCAACATCGACGAGCCCTCTGCCACGGGTGGCAGAAGTCGCTTGCGCTGGTCGGCTGAGCCGAGCTCGGAGATGAGCCCGCCGGGCACGAGAACGGCGTCGAGAATGGGCTCCGGCGCGAGCCGACGTCCGACCTCGGTCATGACGGCCATGATCTCCACGGGACCGGCGTCCATACCGCCGTCGTCCTCGCTGAACGTCAGACCCAGCAGACCGACCTCGGCCAGCTGCTTCCAGACGTCGGTGCTCCACCCCAGCTCACCGGCCACGATCTTGTTGCGCTTCTCGGTGTCGTAGGCGCGCGAAAGAACCTCACGGGTGGTGTCGCGCAGCAGTTTCTGCTCTTCGTTGAGTTCGAAATCCATGTCTTCAGATGCTCCCTTACAGTCCGAGAATCGCCGACGCGATGATGGTGCGCTGAACCTCGTTCGAGCCGCCGTAGATCGAGACCTTGCGATAGTTGAGGTAGTTCGGTACCGACCGCTGCGCCCAACCGTCGCTCTCGATGTCCTCGCCTGCCTCGTAGGGCAGGGAGTCCGGCCCGGCGATGTCCATCAGCAATTCGGTTGTGGTCTGCTGCAATTCGGAACCCCGCAGCTTCAGAATCGACGATGCCGGGTTCGGCTTGCCGTCGTCCGAGCTCGAGACCATCCGCAACTGGGTGAGCTCGAGGGCGAGCAGTTCGTTCTCCACCTCGGCCAGCTTGGCTGCGAACAGTGGATCCTCGAGCAGCGTCCCGGTGCCGACCTTCGTCTGCGCGGCGTGCTTCTTCGCCTGTCCCAGTCGAACTTTGGTGTGTCCGGCGCGGGCGACGCCGGTGCGCTCGTTGCCGAGCAGGAACTTCGCGTAGCTCCAGCCCTGGTTCTCCTCGCCCACGAGATTCTCGGCCGGGACGCGGACGTTGTCGAAGAACACCTCGTTGACCTCGACGCTGCCGTCGACCAGCTTGATGGGACGCATCTCGATGCCGGGGGTGTTCAGATCGATGAGCAGGAACGAAATTCCGGCCTGCTTCTTCGGTGCATCGGGGTTGGTGCGTACCAACGCGAAGATCCAGTCGGCGTACTGGCCGAGAGTGGTCCACGTCTTCTGGCCATTGACGATGTAGTCGTCACCGTCCCGAATGGCGGTGGTACGCAACGAGGCGAGATCCGAACCGGCCTCGGGCTCGGAGAACCCCTGACACCACCAGATGTCGAGGTTCGCCGTCTTCGGCAGGAACTTCTCCTTGATCTCCTGCGACCCGAACGTCGCAATGACCGGGCCCACCATCGACGCGTTGAACGCCAGCGGCTCGGGTACCGAGGCCAGCTGCATTTCGTCGAGCCAGATGTGACGCTGGACCGCAGACCAGTCGCGGCCACCGAACTCCGCAGGCCAATGCGGTACTGCCAGGCCGTTCTCGTTCAGGATTCGCATGGTCGTGACCACTTCGTCCTTGCTCAACTCCTGACCCGTCGCGTTCTTCTCGCGAATCTCGGCGGGGATCTTCGTGGTGAAGAACGTCCGCATCTCGTCGCGGAACGCGGCCTCGTCTTCTGTCAGGGCAAGATTCATCGACAATCCTCCGTGCTCGTTCGCTTATCTCGGTATCGACCGTACTCCCTGGTAACTCTGGGATATTCTCCGCTCACTATGACTTTTCTGGCGCTGGTTCGGCACGGTGAAACGAACTGGAATTTGCACGGCCGCCTGCAAGGCTCTTCGGACATCCCTCTCAACGACACCGGACGAGCTCAGGCCCGCGAGGCAGGTTACGAACTGGAGTTCCGTACGTGGGATCACCTGGTCAGTTCGCCGCTGGTCAGAGCCGCAGAAACCGCCGACATCATCGGGACCCATCTCGGCCTGAACCGAACCGCCGAATTCCCGGATCTTGCCGAGCGTCACTTCGGTGACGCCGAGGGATTCACCGACTGGGACGCGTACTCGCATTGGCCGGACGGGCGATACCCGGGCCTCGAGCCACGATCGAATCTGATCGTCCGGGGCGTGCGAGCCGTCGACGAGATCGCCTCGCGCTACCCCGACTCCGCGGTGATCGCCGTGGCCCACGGCGGCGTCATTCGAGCCATCTTCGACGCCATCCGTCGACGACACTCCCCCCGAATACTGAACGCCGGTGTGTCCACACTCGAACACGATGGCACCCGATGGACGGTTCGCACCATCAACGGCGTTGCGGTCTGACAGGATTTTCGTTCATGGAGATCGAACGTCGCATCGCCGAACTCGGCTTCGAGCTGCCCGGCGAACCGAGTGCACCACCGGGATTCGAGTTCTCCTTCGACTGGGTTCGCGTGCGCGGCAACCGAGTCTTCGTATCGGGTCATTCGCCGCTCGCACCGGACGGAACCCTCGCCGGTCCGTTCGGTGCGGTGCCGTCCGAAGTCGACCTCGACGCCGCCACCGACGCCGCGCGTGACACCGCCCTCGCGGTATTGGGCAGCCTCGCCCGTGCCATCGGAGATCTCGATCGAATCAGCGCGTGGCTGACCGTCACCGGCTCGGTCAACGCCGATCACGGCTTCACTCAGACCACCACCGTCGTCAACGGGTTCTCCGATCTGGTGTTGGCGATCTTCGGACCCGAGGTCGGTGCGCATGCGCGGACTGCGCTGGGAGCGGCCGCATTGCCGATGAACAACACCGTCGTCGTGTCAGCGGAACTGGAGATCGACGGGTAGGTTTTTCTCCACTCGTCATTACAGCGAAAGCAGGCCTAGATGGTGCGCAGATCCACTCTGGTTCTGGTCGCGATTCTGATCGGCATACTCGGATTGTCCGGGTGTAGTTCGTCGTCGCAATCCCTCCTGGACCGAGTGCGCGACGACGGTGTACTCGTCGTCGGCACCGAGGGCACGTACAGCCCGTTCAGTTATCAGGGCGGGGACGGCCAACTCACCGGCTACGACATCGACGTCATCAACGCGGTCGGCGACGAACTGGGCGTCCGCGTCGACTTCGTGCAAACCCCCTTCGACTCGATCTTCGCCGGGCTGCAATCGCAACGCTTCGACCTGATCGCGAACCAGGTGTCGATCACTCCCGCCCGGCAGTCGACCTACGACCTGTCCAAGCCCTACACGGTGTCCGAAGGCCAGATTCTCACCGCCGCGAACAACACCACGATCACCTCGACGGCCGATCTGGCCGGCAAGACCACCGCCCAATCGTCGACGAGCAACTGGGCCGAGGTCGCTGCCGACGCGGGCGCGAACGTCGAGGCGGTCGAGGGATTCGTCCAAGCGGTCGCGCTCGTCAAGGACGGCCGGGTGGACGCCACCGTCAACGACTCGCTCGCCATCGCCGAATACCTGCAGCAGACCGGCGACACGGGAGTGCGGGTCTCCGGAAACACGGGCGACACGACGCTGCAGTCCTTCGTGGCCCGCAAGAACAGCGGCCTGATGGAGGAGGTCGACGCGGTCATCGACACCCTCCGTGACAACGGCACCATCGCCGAGATCTCGAAGAAGTACTTCGGCAGCGACGTCGCGGCACCGACCGCCGACACCGCGGCACCGGTGAGCGAGGACGCAGGAACCACTGCGCCGTCGAAGATGCAGTTGGTACTCGACAACCTGTGGCCGATGCTCAAGGCGACGGTCACCATGACGATCCCGCTGACCGCCGTCAGTTTCGTTGTGGGATTGGTCATCGCGCTGGCCGTGGCACTCGCCCGGATCTCGTCGATCAAGCCCCTCGCCGCATTGGCCCGGTTCTACGTCTCGATCATTCGCGGCACTCCCCTACTGCTGCAGCTGTTCATCATCTTCTACGGCCTGCCGCAGTTCGGCATCGTGATCTCGCCGTTTCCGGCGGCGGTCGTGGCGTTCTCGCTCAATGTCGGCGGCTACGCGGCCGAAGTCATTCGCGCTGCGATACTGAGCGTGCCCAAGGGCCAGTGGGAAGCCGCGCAGACGATCGGCATGGGATACCGAACCACGTTGCAGCGCATCGTGCTTCCGCAGGCACTGCGCACCGCTGTGCCGCCGCTGTCGAACACATTGATCTCGCTGGTCAAGGACACCTCGCTGGCATCGACCATCCTGGTGACCGAACTTCTGCGCGTCGCGCAGCTGGCGGCGGCTCCGACGTTCGACTTCTTCACGCTGTACTCCGTTGCCGCCCTGTACTACTGGGTGATCTGCATAATTCTCTCGTTCTTCCAAGGCAAACTCGAAGTCCGACTCGACAGGTACGTGGCGAAATGACAGACCTGCTGGAAGTATCCGCACTGAAGAAATCGTTCGCACCGATCGAGGTACTGAAGGACGTCTCGTTCACCGTGCCGTCGGGCACCGTCACCGTCATCATCGGGCCGTCCGGCTCCGGCAAGACCACAGTGCTGCGAACGCTCAATGCT
Organism: Rhodococcus sp. 05-2256-B1; assembly: GCF_002258465.1. Taxonomy (NCBI): domain Bacteria; kingdom Bacillati; phylum Actinomycetota; class Actinomycetes; order Mycobacteriales; family Nocardiaceae; genus Rhodococcus; species Rhodococcus sp. 05-2256-B1. The sequence goes on from NZ_NOZA01000014.1 coordinate 40,613, forward strand.
CTCGACCGAGCCGATGCCGGCCTGATCCGCATTGGCGACGTGTCGGTCGACTTCGCCGAGCCCGTGGACGCCGCGCGACTGCGCCACTTCCGCGCGCAGAGCGGCATGGTGTTCCAGAGCCACAATCTGTTTCCCCACAAGACCGTGCTGCAGAACATCATCGAGGGACCGGTGATCGTCCAGAAGCGGTCCAAGGACGACGCCACTCGCGACGCACACGCGATCCTCGACCAGATCGGTCTCGACGCCAAGTCCGATCAGTACCCGTTCCAGCTTTCCGGTGGCCAACAGCAACGCGTCGGAATCGCCCGAGCCCTCGCCTTACGCCCCAAGCTGATGCTGTTCGACGAGCCGACCTCCGCGCTCGATCCCGAACTGGTCGGCGAAGTACTGGGCGTCATCAAAGGCCTTGCCGCCGAAGGCTGGACGATGGTGATCGTCACCCACGAGATCCGCTTCGCCCAGCAAGTGGCCGATCAGGTGTTGTTCCTCGAGAACGGAGTCGTCGTCGAACGCGGGACACCCGAGCAGGTTCTCGCGAACCCGACCGAGCCCCGTACTCGACAGTTCCTACAGCGAATCTTGGCGTAGAGGGGCTGCGCCCCCTGTGATTGGAGCCTGCGGAACGAATCCGTTGAGGCAGGTGAGTGGAGCCTGCGGAACGAATCCGTCGAGGCATGTGAGTGGAACTTCGTAGCAGGGGTCGTGTGCTGTCTTGATACATGTGGGACACGGGTGTCTCGATACATGTGAGACACGATTCTAGGCTGCGGGGCGGTGGAGTTGTCCTTGGTAGCGCTTGTCGGTGTTCAGGTGCAAGTGGCCGAGGACTTCTCCGCTGGCCGTGTAGGTGGTGATGTGGTTGCCGTCGCGCAGGACGGTCACGCGAGTGTGTGCGTGGGGCCGTCCGACCGAGATCGTGTGGTCGCCGACGGAGATCACGCCGGAGCCGGAGACGGAGTGGGTGCCGACTGTGGCGTCGATCTGGGCGGGTAGGTGCTGCGGGCCGCCCAGGGTTGTTGCGCGGTTCCATGCCTGCTGCGGGGGCATGTTCACGGCACTGTGGCGGCGGTCGGTGTTGTAGAACGTCTGGTAGCGGTTGCACGACGTCTGCAACTCGGCGGTGGTGGCGGGCCGGGTGGGTTGGTCGGTGAGCCACTGTTTGAAGGTGCGGTGGTGGCGTTCGACTTTGCCGTTGGTCTGCGGGTGGTACGGGCTCGAGTGAATGAGCCGGGCACCGGACCCGGTGACGAACGCGCCGAACTTCGAGCGGCCCTTCGACGCGGTCGCGCAGAATGCCATTCCGTTGTCGGACAACACGATTGCCGGTACTCCGTAGTCGGTGAACGCTCTGCCGATGGCGGTGATGGCTCCGGTGGTGGTCTCGGCGTGGCAGACGTACGTCGCGACGAGGGTGCGGGTGCAGTCGTCGAGAACCTCGAAGACGGTGGCTTTCCCGCCGTCGGCGAGTACGACTTCGGTGGCGTCGATCTGATAGCAGTCACGGGGTCGGGCGTATTGGAATCGGCGGTAGGACGATTTGGGTCGCTTCTTGGGTTCCGGGGTCACCAGGCCGTGGCGGGTGAGGATGTTGTTGATGGTCGATCGGGCCGGGACCTTCAAGCCTTTGCCGGCCCAATCATGTTCGGCGGCAATCTTGGTCAGCTCGTAGCGGATGTTGTCGGCACCGTTGTCGCGGCCCAATTCGCCGCGGAGCGCGATGATGCGGGCTTCGATGGTGTCGGGGGTGCGTGTCGGGCTCGAGCGGGGCCGGCGGGAGTCGAGTTCCCACCGGCCCCGTTCTCGGATCCGGGCGGCGTGACGGTTGGCGGTACTGCGGGAGAGCCCGTGGTCGGCGCAGAAGCCTGACAGGCCTCGTTCGTCGAAGACGTCGGCTCCCTCGATGATCCATGCGGTCAAGGTGGCGTCGAGCAGGTTCATCCGGGCATCCGATCTGGCCATGGATTACTCCATAGCCGGTCACAGCGCCCCGCAGCATCATCACAGCCCGTGTGTCACATGTCCGTGGACATCTCGTGTCTCATATGTCCCCGGACTGAACACGTAGCAGGGGTCGAGTTTCCACTCACATACGGCGACGACGCTCTAGAGGTGCGGTAGCACCTTGTCCAAAGTGATCGGCAGGTCGCGGACTCGGATGCCGGTGGCGTTGTAGACCGCATTGCCGATGGCTGCCGACGAGCCCACCGCACCGATCTCACCGATTCCCTTACCGCCCATCGGTGCGAGCTCGGTGTCGACCTCCTCGATCCACACGGCCTCGAGATCGGTGACGTCCGCACAGGCCGGGATGTGGTACTCGGCGAGGTCGTGGTTGGCGAAGCCGCCGAATTCGTGATCGACGACGCCGCTCTCCATCAACGCCATTCCGAGTCCGAACGTCATGCCGCCGATGAGCTGCGACCGGGCCAGCCGGGGATTCATCACCTTGCCGATGCCGAACACCCCCAGCATCCGGCGCACGCGCACTTCACCGGTGTCGACGTCTACCGCCACCTCGGCGAACTGGGCACCGAAAGCCATGCGCGCCAACTCTTTCTGAGCCTCGACGTCGTCGGTTGTATCGGCCTCGGCGGAGTTACCCGGCTGCAACGGTCCCTGGTCCCGCAACGCGGTGCAGACCTTGGTGACCGCCCAGCCCCAGGAGGAGGTGCCCGAGGATCCACCGGCACCGGGGGCCTTGGGCAGAGCGCTGTCGCCCAGTTCCAGTGTCACGGCATCCGCGTCGACCTCGAGCGCATCGGCGGCAATCTGTCGCAGCACGGTCCGCGCACCGGTTCCGATGTCGGATGCAGCGACGGACACCGTGATCGTGCCGTCCTGCTCGACACGCGCCGCCGCGGTACTCGGCGAGATCAGCACCGGGTAACTCGCTGTGGCGACGCCCATTCCGAGCAGAGTGTTGCCTTCTCGGCGTCGGCCCGGCGTGGAGTCTCGACGATCCCAGCCGAATTTCTCGGCACCCTCGCGCAGGCACTGCACCACACTGCGGGAGCTGAACGGATTCCCACTCGCGGGATCGACGTCGGGTTCGTTGCGGATCCGGAGCTCGATCGGATCGATCCCGGTGGCCGTTGCCAATTCGTCGATCGCCGTCTCGACGGCAAACATGCCGGGTGCCTCACCCGGGGCTCGCATCCAGCGCGGGGTGCCGACATCCAGCGCGGCGAGCCGATGCGTTGTGGCGCGGTTGGGCGAGGCATAGATGTGCCGGGTCGATTCCGACGTCTGCTCACAGAACTCGAAGATCGTGCTCGTCTGTTGGAAGGAATCGTGAGCGATGGCCTGCAGCCTGCCACTCGAATCCGCACCGAGGCGAACGTGATTGAGGGTCGGGGTGCGGTATCCGACAACATCGAACAGGGCCTGCCTCGGCAGAACCAGCTTGACGGTCTTGCCGGTTGCTCGCGCCGCCATCGCAGCGAGAACTGCGTTAGGCCGAGTACTGCCCTTCGCTCCGAAGCCTCCGCCGACGTTCTCGGCAATCACGCGAACATTCGCGGGTTCCAGTCCGAACGCCGTGGCAAGATCCCCCTGAACTCCCGACGGTGCCTGCGTCGAATCCCAGACCGTGAGTACACCATCGGACCATTGAGCCGTCGTGGCATGCGGTTCCATCGGACTGTTGTGCATCGGAGCCGTCGAGTACCAGTTGTCGACGACGTGCTCGGCCGTCGTCAATGCAGCGTCCGGATCACCGACCGTGACGTCGGTGGGGAACCCCGCGTTGACGGACTCGGGCGCATACAGCGAGCTGTGATCGGCGCTCAGGGTGTTGTCGGGTGAGCGAACGTCGGCGTATCGCACCTGAACTCGGGCAGAGGCCGCGCGGGCATCCTGGAGGGTGTCGGCCAGAACGACGGCCACGATCTGGCCGCGGTAAGCAACGGAATCCGATTGCAGCACATGCAGTTCCGCATCTTCCACCTCGCCCAGCTTCTCGGCGTTGCCGTGCCACAGGAGCGCGTGGACCGCCGGGCCCCCGTCAGCGAGTTCGACGTTCTCGACCGTCCCGACGGGAACCGTCGCGGGCACGTACCATGCGTACACCTGGCCGGCGATCGGCGGCTGCTCGGCGGCGTAGCGCGCTCGGCCGGTGACCTTGTCGACGGACTCGGTGCGCTGAATCGACTGGCCGATCGACGCAGTCATGACCGATCTCCCAACTCTTCGTGTGTGCCCAGCTCTGCCAATTCCACCAGAGTGCGCGTCACCAGATTCGTGACCAGCGGAACTTTGAAGGCGTTGTCTCGCAGGGGCTCTGCTGCCTGCAGTTCCTCGGTGATCGCAGCCCGGAACGACGCCTCGTCGGGCGCGGTTCCGAGCAGTGCATGTTCGGCGGTTCGGGCCCGCCACGGTCGATGCGCGACGCCGCCCAGCGCGATCGACACCCCACGTACGATTCCGTCCTCGACGTCGAGCACAGCACCGATGGACGCGACCGCGAACGCGTACGACTGCCTGTCCCGTACCTTGCGATACGTCGAGACAGTGCCGTCGGCAGCCTTCGGAATTTCGATGGCGGTGACGATTTTGTCTCGGGCGACAGTGTTGTCCCGCGTCGGATCATCGCCGGGCAAACGGTAGAACTCGTCCATCTCGAGTTTCCGTTCACCGTCGACTCCGCGGACGACGATGCGCGCGTCGAGAGCCGACAGCGCGACGGCCATGTCGGACGGATGCGTCGCCACGCACGACGACGAGGCTCCGAGGATGGCGAGGTTTCGATGCTCGCCGTTACGTGCCGGACAACCCGAGCCGGGTTCGCGCTTGTTGCACGGCTTGGATGCGTCCATGAAGTAGACGCATCGGGTGCGCTGGAACAGGTTTCCACCGGTGGTGGCCATGTTGCGTAGCTGGCCCGAGGCCCCGGACAGCACTGCCCGCGAGAGCACCGGATACCGCTGGCGGACAACCGGATGCACCGCGAGATCACTGTTGGACACCCCGGATCCGATCCGCAACGCTCCGTCGTCGGCGACGTCGATGTCGTGCAGCGGCAATCGCGTGACATCGATCAACGCCGATGGTGCGGCCACACCCAGCTTCATCAGATCGACCAGATTGGTGCCGCCACCGAGCAACATCGCGTTCTCGTCCCCCGCCAGGCGTTCGAGAGCGTCGTCGACCGCAGTGGCGGTTCGGTAATCGAATGTTTTCATGACGCGTCCTGCACTGCGGGAACGATGTTCGCGTACGCACCGCAGCGACAAAGGTTGCCGCTCATGCGCTCGCGCACTTCGCCGGAGTCGAGTTCGACATCGGTGGCCTCGAGGTCTTCGGTGACCGCGCTGGGCCAGCCCTGTTTTGCCTCCTCGATCACCGCCACCGCCGAGCAGATCTGCCCGGACGTGCAGTATCCGCACTGGAACGCGTCACGATCGACGAAAGCCTGCTGCACGGGATGCAGAGTGTCGCCGTCGGACAGTCCCTCGACCGTGGTGATTTCGCGCCCGACCTGCGCGACGGCGAACGTGAGGCAACTGTTGATTCGCCGGCCGTCGACCAGGACGGTGCAGGCACCACACTGACCGTGGTCGCACCCCTTCTTGGCCCCGACGAGATCCAGGTTCTCGCGAAGTGCGTCGAGCAGAGTGGATCGAGTGTCACAGTCGATCTCACGATCGGTTCCGTTGACACGCAGAGTGACGTTGGTCATGCACGTGCGGATACCCGGGGCCTGAGCCATCAAACGCTCGAGCCGGCGGGTCGTGCGCGGAACTTCGTAGCAGGCTACGAAGTTCCGCGCACGTGGTGCTAGCGCTTGCCCTTGAACTTTCCGCCGCCGCGCGGCCCGCCACTGCGTCCGGGAGGACCGGAGTCGGGCTGCAGCTGAATCAACACGCCGCTGATGCGGGTGCGGCGCAGCGCCTCGACCGTCTCGTCGGCGAGGTCGGCAGGCAACTCGACCAGCGAATGGTCGGGACGAATGCTGATGTGCCCGAAGTCGCTTCGACGCAGACCGCCTTCGTTGGCGATGGCACCGACAATGGCACCGGGAGCGACGTGATGACGCTTACCGACGCTGATGCGGTACGTCGCCATTTCCTGGCCGGTCTTGCGGTGGTGCGAGCTGGCCGCATCCTCGTCGAACGTCCGCGGTGGCCGCGGCTCCCGAGGCTCGCGGGGTGCCCGCGGCGGGGCAGGCGGCTCGGGCTTGAGCAGGAAGGCTTCGCCGTCGCGCGACTGGATGGCCAGAGCTGCTGCGATATCGACCAGCGGCACGTCGTGCTCGCGCTCGTAGTCCTCGATGAGCCGGCGGAACAGCGCCAGATTCTCGTTGCCGAGGCTCTCGGTGATGGAGTCCTTGAACTTCGTGACGCGCTGCGCATTGACGTCGTCGACGCTGGGGAGCTGCATCTCGGTGATCGGCTGCCGCGTCGCACGCTCGATGGCCTTGAGTAGGTGACGCTCGCGGGGCGCAACGAACAACAGGGCCTGACCGGCGCGACCCGCGCGGCCGGTACGGCCGATGCGGTGTACGTAGGACTCGGTGTCGTGCGGGATGTCGTAGTTGATGACGTGCGAGATGCGGTCGACGTCGAGACCACGAGCCGCAACGTCGGTGGCCACCAGAATGTCGATCTGGCCGTTCTTGAGCTGGCCGATGGTGCGCTCACGCTGTGCCTGCACGATGTCGCCGTTGATCGCGGCGGCGGAGAAGCCCCGGGCGCGCAACTTCTCGGCGAGCTCTTCGGTGGCCTGCTTGGTGCGCACGAACATGATCATGGCCTCGAACTCTTCGACCTCGAAGATTCGAGTGAGCGCTTCGAGCTTGCGCTGATGCGCCACCTGCACGTAGCGCTGCGTGATGTTCGGTGCCGTCGACGTCTTGGTCTTGACGGTGATCTCCACCGGATCGTGCAGGTACTGCTTGGAGATCTTGCGGATCGCGGCCGGCATCGTGGCCGAGAACAACGCGACCTGCTTGTACTCGGGAGTGTCGGAGAGGATGCGCTCCACGTCCTCCTGGAACCCCATCTTGAGCATCTCGTCGGCCTCGTCGAGCACGAGGTACTCGAGCCCGGACAGGTCGAGCGTGCCCTTCTCGAGGTGGTCGATGACGCGGCCCGGGGTGCCGACGATGATCTGCGCACCCTTGCGCAGGCCGGACAGCTGGATCCCGTAGGCCTGGCCGCCGTAGATGGGCAGAATGTGCAGACCCGGAATGTGGGTGGCGTACTTGCCGAACGCCTCGGCCACCTGCAGCGCGAGCTCGCGGGTCGGTGCCAGCACCAGGGCCTGCGGCGTCCGACGCGAGACGTCGAGACGGGACAGGATCGGCACTGCGAACGCAGCGGTCTTACCCGTTCCGGTCTGCGCGAGGCCGACGACGTCGTTGCCCGCCATCAACGGCGGGATGGTGGCCGCCTGGATGGGCGACGGGCTCTCGTATCCGACGTCGCGCAGGGCCTTCAGGACCCGCTCGTCTATTCCGAGATCGGCAAAAGTGATGTCGTCATCCGCTGTCGAAGAAGACTCACCTGCGTGGACGGGAGGGGACGAACTCGTCTCGTCAGACGTCACGGCGGCATCCTGATCAGATTCTGAAGTGCTCATATACACCCGAGTTTAGTACCTGCCCGGCCCCCGCGACTCCTTCTGCGCTGATCAGGTGACGAAAACAGCGGCGGTGGACGGCAGGTGCGAGCGTTCTCACGACGGCAACCCGACGGAGATGCACGACCGGACACCGTTATGTTGTACCCCGAGTCACACTCAACTCCACTCGAAACGACGGAAAATCGACAAACCGGACAACCTCGGTGGTGCGTTACGGACTCGGGTGTGATGAAATGCACAACTACCACGCTATTTATCCGTAAGGGGTCCAGCAGTGCGCGAATATTCTGTGCCGGCGTCATACACCATTCCCGACGACGCATCCATGGCCGACACCGTCTTCCGGTACCAGAAGGAAGCACCGAACTTCGTCCCGTTCCAGCGCCTGGTGAACGGCACCTGGACCGATGTCACCGCGGGTCAGTTCTCCAAAGAGGTCACCGCGGTGGCCAAGGGCCTGATCGCGTCGGGCGTCGAACTCGGCGACCGCGTCGCCATTCTCAGCGCGACCCGCTACGAGTGGGTCGTCCTGGACTACGCCATCTGGACCGCCGGCGGATGCACCGTCGCGATCTACGAGACCTCGTCTGCAGATCAGGCGCAGTGGATCCTCGAGGACTCCGCGACCAAGCTGCTGATCGTCGAGAACGCGTCGCACGTCTCGAACCTGAAGGACGTCACCGACGGGGCCGCCGACTTGCGTGAGGTACTCCAGATCGACGGCGGAGCCATCGACGAACTGACCACCCGAGGCGCGGGAATCAGCGACGAGGACGTGCACACCCGTCGACACCAGGTCACTGCCGCCTCCCCCGCGACACTGATCTACACCTCGGGCACCACCGGCCGCCCCAAGGGTGTGCAGCTGACACACGCGAACTTCTACGCCGAGGTCCAGGCCACCCAGATCGCGCTGCACGACTCCATGCGCGAGGGCAACCGCACCTTGATGTTCCTACCGATGGCGCACGTGTTCGCCCGCGCGGTGTCGTTCGGCTCGTTCGAGTCGAAGGTGACCGTGGGCCACACCTCGGACGTGTCGACACTGGTGGATCAGTTCGCCGTCTTCAAGCCGAACTTCATCCTGTCGGTGCCGCGCGTGTTCGAGAAGGTCTACAACTCGGCCAAGCAGAAGGCACACGACGGCGGCAAGGGCAGCATCTTCGACAAGGCCGCCGCGACGGCCATCGAGTGGAGTGAAGCCCAGGAGAAGGGCGGCGCAGGCCTGGTGCTCAACCTCAAGCACACGGTCTTCGACAAGCTCGTCTACTCCAAGTTGCGAGCTGCCCTCGGCGGTAACTGCGATCGTGCGGTCTCGGGCGGTGGCCCCCTCGGCGCTCGCCTGGGCCACTTCTTCCGCGGCGCGGGCGTCCCGGTCTACGAGGGCTACGGACTGACCGAGACCAGCGCGGCCGTCACCGTCAACACCACCAAGGAACAGCGCGTCGGCACCGTCGGCAAGCCCATCGACGGTCACGCGGTCAAGGTCGCCGAGGACGGCGAACTGCTGCTCAAGGGCCCGGTGGTGTTCAGCGGCTACTGGCACAACGAGAAGGCCACCGCCGAAGCGATCGTCGACGGCTGGTTCCACACCGGCGATCTGGGGTCGATCGATCAGGAAGGCTTCGTCTCGATCACCGGCCGCAAGAAGGAAATCATCGTCACCGCAGGTGGCAAGAACGTCGCCCCCGCGGTGCTCGAGGACGCGCTGCGCGCCAACGCGATCATCAGCCAGTGCCTCGTCGTCGGTGATGCAAAGCCGTTCATCGGTGCGCTCATCACCCTCGACCCCGAAGCGATGCCGGGCTGGCTCGAACGCCACAACCTCGCTGCCGACATCCCGTTCTCGGAGCTGTCGAAGAACGCCGACCTCGTCGCCGAGATCGACAAGGCCGTGGCCGAGGCCAACAAGAAGGTCTCCAACCCCGAGCAGATCAAGAAGTACACGATCCTCGAGAACGACTTCACCGTCGAGACCGGTGAGCTGACCCCGACGATGAAGCTCAAGCGCAACATCATCCACACCGAACGTGGCAGCGACATCGAGGCCATCTACTCGTAGATCGCCCAGCACGAGTGCCGAAGGGCCCGACGCGAGCAAGGCGGGTTCTAACGATCCCCGCAACACCCTCGATTTGAGGGAGTTGCGGGGATCGTGGCATGTGCTGGGTTGAAGGTGCGGTTTTTCGAGGCGTTGGACCGTGAGGACG
>NZ_NOZA01000028.1:0-47167 GCF_002258465.1 Rhodococcus sp. 05-2256-B1
CGTCCTCACGGTCCAACGCCTCGAAAAACCGCACCTTCAACCCAGCACATGCCACGATCCCCGCAACTCCCTCAAATCGAGGGTGTTGCGGGGATCGTTAGAACCCGCCGATTCGGTGAACGGCCCTTCGTTTTTGTGCTGTGAGGGAATTACTCCGCTGCGGGTGCCTGCTCGGCGATCTGCTGACGGACGACGTCCATGTCGAGTGCCTTGATCTGGCCGACGAGGTCTTCGAGCGCCGGAGCGGGCAATGCGCCGGGCTGGGCGTAGACCAGGATGCCCTCGCGGAAGGCCATGATCGTCGGGATCGACTGGATCTGCGCGGCAGCGGCCAAGCCCTGTTCGGCTTCGGTGTCGACCTTGGCGTGCACGATGTCCGGGTGCGCGTCGGAAGACTTCTCGAACGTCGGCGCGAACTGGCGGCACGGACCGCACCAAGAGGCCCAGAAGTCGACCAATACCACGTCGTTGCTGGTGACGATCTCGTCGAAATTCTGCTGAGTCAAAGTCTGAGTGGCCACGCGTACCCTTTCGATTGATTGCGCTTCTTTTTCGTCTCAACGCAGAGGTTCTCCGGAATCTTCCCGGACCACTCCTCTCCGTGGTCCGTCACACGGGTTGCGGCGCGGCCCGGAATGTTCGGCGGTACGAGTTGGGCGTCGTGCAACGAAGTCGGACGAAATGCTGGCGCAGGGCTGCGGCATTGCCGAAACCGACGACTTCGGCGATCGAATCCATCGGCAGGTCGGAGTTCTCGAGGAGCTGCTGCGCAGCCAGTACGCGTTGGTCGTTGAGCCACCGCGCAGGCGTCGTGCCGGTCTCGGCGGCGAACTTGCGGGCGAATGTACGAGCCGACATGTTCACCCGCGCAGCCAGTCGGCCGATCGTGAGTTCCGAATCGAGGTTCTCGGTCATCCAATCGAGCAACGGTGCCAACGTTTCGGTTCGGATCGCCGGTAGTGGACTGGTGACGAACTGCGCCTGGCCTCCGTCACGGTGTGGCGGAACGACCATTCTGCGCGCGATTCCGTTGGCCACGACACTGCCTTGGTATTTGCGGACGATGTGCAGGCACAGGTCGATACCGGCCGCGGTGCCCGCACTGGTCAGTACATTCCCGTCGTCCACGTAGAGAACGTTCGGATCGACCTGCGCCAACGGGTATTTCGCGGCCAGGGAGGCCGAGTGTCGCCAGTGGGTCGTACACCGCCTGCCGTCGAGCAGGCCCGCCGCGCCGAGTACGAACGCGCCGTTGCACAGGCTGGCGACCAGCGCGCCTCGGTCCACCGCCGCACGGAGTTTGTCGAGTAGTGGCTCGATCGAGGGGCTGTACTTACTGCCGCACACGTAGCTTCCGTCGTCGGCCGATTCGGTGCCGCCGGCCGGAACGATGATCAGATCGGCGCTGTCGAGCCGGTCGAGATCGTGGGGCACATCGATCGTGTAACCCACCCGGGTGCGAATCGTGTCGGGGACCCCGGCGATCAACGAGAAGTCGTAGGTGGGCAGTCCCTCGTCGGAGCGGTCGAATCCGAACACCTCGCAGGCCACGCCGAGCTCGAACTGCTCGGTCAACGGCAGCAGTACTGCGACCACCTTCTTCAGCATGACAGCAGTATGGCAGAAAATCGACGATACATGTCTTTACTGCCACTCGTGGTGGGTCGGCGCAGGTAGGACGCTGGTGGCATGACAATTGTACTGGTGGTTGTGTTGATGTTTCTCGCCCTCGATGCGTGGGTCGCTGTCGGCCGCACGCCGGATACACATGCGGAGGTGACGCAATTCGGAGACTTCCGGTTCTGACAGGCCCGACGGTCAGCCGATGCGCCATTCGCACTTGTTGTCGCCGTCCCACCGACGCAAGGCAACGACAGAGCCGATCAGGTCGTCCAGGTGCGGGCACAGCAGGCGCGTCGCGGCACCGGCTTCGTCGGGTGTCAACCGCCGGGCCAGCGTCACGTGCGGCGTCCAATGCCCGATGGCGACATTGTCGAACGAGCCCGGGCCTACGGCGGCATGCATCCGAGCATGCAGGTCGAGCAGTTCGACGCTCGGCACGACCAGACGGGCCAGGGTGGCGGTCCGGCCACCGAATACGACGAGGCCGCCGAGACGAACATCGAACGGGTCGAAACGCACGGCCGTACCGGAATCGACGGACGCGGGCATGGACGACGCCACCGAGACGGTGATGTGCGGTCGATTCGACTCGCCCCGATGACGGTTCTGGCTCGGCAGGCCGGCATCGGAGAGTGCCGCCCACTCGCGGCGAACCGCAGTATCGAGCCCCGAGTCGAGGAGGAGTTCGGCGGACTGCACCATGTAGTCATGATGGCGCAGACGGACGGACGAGATGCACCGACTTTACGAATTGGGGCCATGACCGGCGACGGCATCGGTCACGAGATCGTCCCTGCGACGATCCGGGTGGTGGACGCAGCTCTGGCCGCAGTGCACGGTCCCGTCGTCGACTGGCAGCACTTGCCGCTGGGGTTGGGTGCTCTCGACGAGCACGGAACGCCGATGCCCGAGCACACGTTGAACGAGCTCGGCAGGCTCGAGGCGTGGATTCTCGGGCCTCACGACAGCGCGTCGTACCCTGAGCCGTTCCGATCTCAGCTGACTCCGGGCGGACGAATTCGCAAGCATTTCGATCTGTTCGCCAACATCCGTCCGGCCAAGGCACTTCCTGGAGTGCGCGCGATGTCGCCGCAGATGGACCTGGTGGTGGTGCGGGAGAACACCGAGGGCTTCTACGCCGACCGCAACATGTTCGTCGGCAGTGGCGAGTTCATGCCCACGCCCGATGTAGCGCTCGCGGTGGGAGTGTTCACCCGTTCGGCGTGCGAACGCATCGCTCGTGAGGCCTTCTCGCTCGCAGACCGGCGGCGGAAGAAAGTGACGATCGTGCACAAGACCAACGTGCTGTCGTTGACGACGGGGTTGTTTCGCGATGCCTGCCGGTCCGTCGGCGAGGAGTTTCCGCAGGTAGACGTCACCGAAGAGCACGTGGACGCCCTCGCGGCGCATCTGGTTCGACGCGGTGAGGACTACGACGTTATCGTGGCCGAGAACATGTTCGGGGACATCCTCTCCGACCTGACCGGAGAGCTGTCCGGGTCACTCGGCACGGCACCGTCGATCAACTCTTCGCGTACCCAGGCCATGGCGCAGGCCTCCCATGGATCCGCCCCGGATATCGCAGGCAGGAATCGCGCCAACCCGACGGCACTGTTCCTGTCGGCCGCGATGCTGCTCGAGTGGCTCGCCGATCGGCACGGGGACGTACGGCTCGCCGCCGCAGCCGGCCGGATTCGGCACGCCGTAGACGACACCGTCGAATCCGGGGTCGCGACAGCGGACCTCGGCGGTCAGGCGTCGACCAGCGCCTTCACCGAGACCGTCGAAGCCAGGGTGCACCGGCGCTGATCGACTACGGACTCACCGCGGTTTTCGACTACTGAAGATCGCGGTGCCGGGAAACAGCTGGCCGCGCAGTGGGCTCCACTGACCCCACTCGCGGTCGAGCCACTCCGGCCAATCCGGTTCGACGATGTCGCGAACCTCGAGACCTGCGGCGACCAGCTCGCGCACGCGATCACCGATCGTGCGGTGATGCTCGACGTAGTTGGGGGTCCCGTCGGCGTCGTACTCGACGTACGGGGTTCGATCGAAGTACGGAATCGTCGCGGTCAGGCCGCCCACCCCGGGATCGTCGGGGAACACCCAGCGCATCGGATGGTTGACCGCGAACACCCAGATGCCGCCCGGCCGCAGTACCCGCGCCACTTCCTTCATCACGTTGGCGGAGTCCGCGACGAACGGAACCGCACCGAAGGCCGAGCACACGATGTCGAACCCCTCGTCGGCGAACGGTAGGGACTCGGCACTGGCCTGCACCAGCGGAACCGTCGACCCGCCCGCGGTCATCGCGTCGACGCCGCGCTGCAACATGCCCATCGAGATGTCGAGGCCGATGGCGCGCGCCCCCTGAGTCCCGAGCCAGCGGGCGCAGGGTGCGCTCCCGCAGCCCACCTCGAGAATGTCCTTGCCCGCGACGTCACCCAGCAGATGCGCGTCGCCCTCGTGCAGTCCCTCCGGGCACCAGACGAACTCTCCGGATTCGGTCGACGCGCCCAGAAACGCGCCGTGCGTACGGTGATAGTTGTCGGCATCCGAATCCCACCAGGTTCGACTCGCGCGGTCGCTCGCGACCGAATCGATTCGGCCGCGGCCGGGGGTGGACAGCGGTGCGGAAGGATTGGTCACACGCCGACTCTAACCGGGTTTGTGCTGGTACTGCGGCATCGCGTACCCTGTTCAACGCGAGTGTGTTCATGCTGCGCCCAGGTCGGGTTCGCCCGGCGTCGACGCGTGCGGAGCCGGCAACGGATCCGCGGAAGATGCTCGTGCTGCACACGTTTCACAAGTCCGACCGAACATCCATCAACCGATACCCAACCCGTCCGGAGCAACTCAACACATGCCCTCAACCACAACCTCACCGCAGGTAGCCGTCAACGATATCGGCTCCGCAGAGGATTTTCTCGCCGCCATCGACGCCACGATCAAGTACTTCAACGATGGTGACATCGTCGAGGGCACCATCGTCAAGGTCGATCGTGACGAGGTTCTACTCGACATCGGTTACAAGACCGAAGGCGTCATCCCTTCCCGCGAGCTCTCCATCAAGCACGATGTCGACCCCAACGAGGTCGTCTCCGTGGGAGATGAGATCGAAGCACTCGTCCTCACCAAGGAGGACAAGGAAGGCCGTCTGATCCTGTCCAAGAAGCGAGCTCAGTACGAGCGCGCTTGGGGCACGATCGAGGAGCTCAAGGAGAAGGACGAGGCCGTCAAGGGCACCGTCATCGAGGTCGTCAAGGGTGGACTCATCCTCGACATCGGTCTCCGTGGCTTCCTCCCCGCCTCGCTCGTCGAGATGCGTCGCGTCCGCGACCTCCAGCCGTACGTCGGCAAGGAGATCGAGGCCAAGATCATCGAGCTCGACAAGAACCGCAACAACGTGGTCCTGTCGCGTCGCGCATGGCTCGAGCAGACCCAGTCCGAGGTCCGCAGCGAGTTCCTGCACCAGCTGCAGAAGGGCCAGGTCCGCAAGGGCGTCGTGTCCTCCATCGTCAACTTCGGTGCCTTCGTGGACCTGGGTGGCGTCGACGGCCTGGTGCACGTCTCCGAGCTGTCCTGGAAGCACATCGATCACCCGTCCGAGGTTGTCGAGGTCGGCACCGAGGTCACCGTCGAGGTTCTCGACGTCGACCTGGACCGCGAGCGTGTGTCGCTGTCGCTCAAGGCAACGCAGGAAGATCCGTGGCGCCAGTTCGCTCGCACCCACGCGATCGGCCAGATCGTGCCCGGCAAGGTCACCAAGCTCGTTCCGTTCGGTGCGTTCGTGCGCGTCGAAGAGGGCATCGAGGGCCTCGTGCACATCTCCGAGTTGGCCGAGCGCCACGTGGAGGTTCCGGACCAGGTCGTGGGTGTCGGCGACGACGCACTCGTCAAGGTCATCGACATCGATCTCGAGCGTCGCCGGATTTCGTTGAGCCTCAAGCAGGCCAACGAGGACTACGCAGAAGAGTTCGATCCGTCCAAGTACGGCATGGCCGACTCGTACGACGAGGGTGGCAACTACATCTTCCCCGAGGGCTTCGACTCCGAGACCAACGAATGGCTCGAAGGTTACGAGAAGCAGCGTGAAGAGTGGGAAGGTCGCTACGCCGAGGCCGAGCGTCGCCACAAGATGCACACCGCTCAGATGGAGAAGACGGCCAAGGACGAAGCTGCCGAAGCCGCCAACACCAACTACTCCTCCGAGTCGGGTCAGGCTCCCGCCGATGCAGAAGGCGATGCTCCCGCAGCGTCGGCTCCCGCCTCGACCGGTGGATCGCTGGCCAGCGATGCGCAGCTCGCTGCACTTCGCGAGAAGCTGTCGGGCAACGCCTGATAGAAGTAGTCCACCCGTGAGGGTGTGACCTCGGCCCCGGTTCTCCCTGTGAGAACCGGGGCTTTCTCGTTCGAATACGCAGGTGCAACAGGAACGACAATGGACCCGGTTCTGCTGAACCGGGTCCAAGGTTGAGGGGGAGTGCGAACTACGCGGCGGTGGCTGGACTCCACTGGCCGACGCTCGCCGTGCGCTTACGCATCGTGGCGAAGCTGTGGCGGGCAGGGGTCAGGAGGTTGGTGAACCAGTTACGCCGGTGGTCGGCCAGCGCCGAGGCAACTTCTGGAATGAGAATGCAGTGAACGCCTGCATCCATGCCGAGGCGGTGCCGACCCGGTTGGATCTGATTGCTTTGCATGGGTGTCCTTTTCGCTGGCGGTGGGTCGGCACATCGAGGTCGCGCTCGTCGAAGATAACCGACAGGCTCGCAAAACCGGTGCATTTGGGGCTGGTGGGCTTCGGCGTGTTCGAGTGTCAGACTGGACGCATGCTGAGACTGGGACTGACCGGCGGAATTGGTGCCGGCAAATCGACCGTGGCGAAAGTGCTGACCGAACTCGGGGGAGTGCTCGTCGACTCGGACGTACTTGCCCGCGAAGTGGTGGAGCCGGGAACGCCTGGGCTGCAACAACTGACGGACGCCTTCGGTACCGAGATACTGGCGCCCGACGGGTCACTCGATCGGCCGGCCTTGGCCGCCAAGGCTTTCGGCGACGAGGAGTCGCGAAAGAAGCTCAATGCCATCGTGCATCCATTGGTCGGACAGCGCACTACCGAGATCATCGAGGGTGCGGCTGCGGATGCCGTGGTGGTGCAAGATATTCCACTTCTCGTCGAAGGCTCGATGGCTCCGTTCTTCCATCTGGTCGTCGTCGTCTGGGTCGACGCCGAGGAACGAGTACGTCGGCTGACCGGCCAACGAAACATGCCCGAGGCCGATGCCCGCGCGCGCATCGCCGCGCAGGCGACCGACGATGCGCGCCGAGCTGCGGCAGATGTGTGGATAGACAACACGGGTGCGCCCGGCAGCGTCGACGATCAGGTACGAAACTTGTGGAACGAGCGCGTGATTCCCTTCGAGCGCAACCTCAGAGAGGGCATTGTCGCCCGGACGCATCCGGAACTCGTGACTGCAGACCCGGCCTGGGAATCCCAGGCGCGGCGAATGATCGCGCGCCTTGCTCTCGCGTGTGGGGACAAGGCTGTTCGGATCGACCACGTCGGATCGACGGCGGTACCCGGACTCGACGCCAAGGACGTGCTCGACATCCAGATCACGGTCCGCTCGCTGGCCGACGCAGATTCGGTCGGCGAACAGTTGCGCGTCGCCGGGTTCCCCGGCGTCGAGTCCAGTGACTTCGACGATCCGAAGCCCGCGTACGGAGTGGGTGGTGAGGCCGATCCGGCCGTGTGGGGCAAGCGTTTTCACGGCAACGCAGACCCCGGGCGACCGGCCAACGTCCATGTTCGAGTCGACGGTTGGCCGAACCAGACGTTCGCGTTGTTGTTCCGCGACTGGCTCCGGGCGGACGCGGCTGTCGCGACGGAATACGCCGCTATCAAGCGGCGTGCGTCAGAAGCTGCCGCCGGAATCGCCGAATATCAACCGGCGATCGATGCCTACGTAAACGCGAAGGCACCGTGGTTCGACGTGGCGTATCGGCGGGCGTGGCAGTGGGCGGAGGAGACGAACTGGACTGCCTGAGGCAGAGCTGCGCGGTTCAGGCCGGTTTGCCGTTCCATTCCGTCGGCATGCCGACGGACGCGAGCCAGGCGTTCAGGTCGTAATCGTGCCGCGTCAGTCCTTCGATGGCCGCGATCGATCGGGACAGCGCCCGCTCGGCCGTCGGGGTGTCCAGATGCTGCGCCACGCGCGCGTCGAACAGCTCGTCGACGTCCAGCAGGTCGTAGTCGCGGCCGGTGCGAACACTGAGGTCGAGATAGTGATCGACCGAGGTCCATCGGCTGGCCCCGGCCGTGTACTCGCCGATGTCGACGTAGTAGTCCTGGTCTCTGGCGTGCGCGGGCAGATAATGGAACACCGAGGCCCGGAGCCCGAGAGCAGGCAGTAGCCAGGACTCCAGGTAGTCGAAGTGGGCATGGTCGGATGGCCGGGCCATGTACAGCCCCCACGGCTCGACGCGGTATTCGTCGACCACGCGAACGAACCCTTTGGGGTCGACGTTGGTCTTCGCGACCAGGTCGAACGTTTCGTGTTTCGGGGCATGAACGACGGTGTGCGCACCGGCTGACGTGTGAGCGACCATGCCTGTAGAAGCTACCGGGAACAGACCTCCGAGGTCTCTCCGACGGAACTTGTCGGTGGTCGCGTCTACGCTTGTGTAATGGCGTTTGCATCCGAACATCCCGTTGTCGCGCACTCCGAACACCGTCCGGTGGGAGCGATCGAGCGCACCGGACCGGCGTTCGAGGTCGTCAGCGAACACGTTCCGGCCGGTGATCAGCCGACCGCCATCGCCGAACTCGAACGTCGGATCAAGGCGGACGAGAAGGACGTCGTGCTTCTCGGTGCCACCGGTACCGGTAAATCGGCCACCACCGCCTGGCTGATCGAGAAACTGCAGCGCCCCACCCTGGTGATGGCACCGAACAAGACTCTCGCAGCGCAGTTGGCGAACGAGCTACGAGACATGTTGCCCAACAACGCAGTCGAGTACTTCGTGTCGTACTACGACTACTACCAGCCCGAGGCGTACATCGCGCAGACCGATACGTACATCGAAAAGGACTCGTCCATCAACGACGACGTCGAGCGTCTGCGGCACTCCGCGACGGCATCCCTGCTCTCTCGTCGAGACGTGGTCGTGGTGGCGTCGGTGTCGTGCATCTACGGTCTCGGTACCCCGCAGTCGTACGTCGATCGGTCGATCGAGCTCGAGGTCAACGTCGAGGTCCAGCGTGATGCGCTGCTCCGGCTTCTGGTCGACGTGCAGTACACCCGCAACGACATGGCGTTCACCCGCGGATCGTTCCGAGTCCGCGGCGATACCGTGGAGATCATTCCGTCGTACGAGGAGCTCGCTATTCGCATCGAGTTCTTCGGTGACGAGATCGAGGCGCTGTACTACCTGCATCCGCTGACGGGCGACATCGTTCGCCAAGTCGATTCGGTACGCATCTTCCCGGCCACCCATTACGTCGCCGGACCGGAGCGCATGGAACGGGCGGTCAAGGACATCGAGGCCGAGCTCGAGGCGCGCCTGGCGGAGCTCGAAGGCAAGGGAAAGCTGCTCGAGGCGCAGCGGCTTCGGATGCGCACGCAATACGACCTGGAAATGATCAAGCAGGTCGGCTTCTGCTCCGGCATCGAGAACTACTCGCGGCACATAGACGGTCGCGGGGCCGGCACCGCACCCGCGACCCTGATCGACTACTTCCCCGAGGACTTCCTACTCGTCATCGACGAATCCCACGTCACCGTCCCGCAGATCGGCGCGATGTACGAAGGCGACATGTCGCGCAAGCGGAACCTGGTCGATTTCGGGTTCCGGTTGCCGTCTGCGACGGACAACCGGCCGCTGACGTGGGAAGAGTTCACACAGAGGATCGGCCAGACCGTCTACCTGTCCGCTACTCCCGGCAAGTACGAACTGGGGCAGACCGGCGGCGAATTCGTCGAGCAGGTCATCCGTCCTACCGGCCTCGTCGATCCGAAGGTCGTCATCAAACCGACCAAGGGACAGATCGACGACCTCGTGCACCAAATTCGCGAGCGTGCCGAGAAGGACGAACGAGTTCTTGTCACCACATTGACCAAGAAGATGTCGGAGGACCTGACCGACTATCTGCTCGAGCTGGGCATCCGCGTCCGGTACCTGCACTCCGACATCGATACGTTGCGCCGAGTCGAGCTGCTGCGGCAGCTTCGGCTGGGTGAGTACGACGTCCTGGTTGGCATAAACCTCCTCCGGGAGGGCCTCGACCTTCCCGAGGTGTCATTGGTCGCCATTCTCGACGCGGACAAGGAGGGATTCCTTCGCAGCGGCACCAGCCTCATTCAGACGATCGGCCGCGCCGCTCGAAACGTGTCCGGTGAAGTGCACATGTACGCCGACAAGATGACCGACTCCATGACGTACGCGATCGAGGAGACCGAACGTCGGCGCGAGAAGCAGATCGCCTACAACAAGGAGCGGGGAGTCGATCCGCAACCGCTGCGCAAGAAGATCGCCGACATTCTCGATCAGGTGTATCAGGAAGCAGAGGACACCGACACGGCCGTCGAAGTGGGTGGCTCGGGTCGGAACGCCAGCCGTGGTCGGCGAGCGCAGGGCGAAGCAGGCAGGTCGGTCAGCTCCGGCGTGTACGAGGGGCAGGATGTCTCGTCGATGCCGCGCGCCGAGTTGGCGGACCTGATCAAGAACATGACCGATCAGATGATGAACGCTGCCCGCGAGTTGAAGTTCGAGCTGGCCGGTCGACTGCGCGACGAGATCCAGGACCTGAAGAAGGAGCTCCGGGGCATGGACGCGGCCGGCCTCAAGTAGGTCGCGCGGGTGGTGCGAGTCGAGCCTGCGGAACGATCCGAAATGGTTCGGTTACGGTTCAGTGATGGACGCAACCACCGCCGGCCGCACCTCTCGTGCACTCGAACTGATCCACTCGATGACCTACTTCCTGCCGGAAACGCAGGACGCTCTCGTTGCTGCTGGGTTACCGCCACGGGCCTGCTATTTCGCCGGTCGTGCAGCACCTCTCGGGCCGGTCGGTGCAGGTGTCGTGACAGCCACGTTCTACAACTTCAACCGCGATCTGATCAGCCCGCTGATTCCGGCAGCCTGGGCCATCGCCTCTCCCGACGAGATCATGGCAATCCGTTACGCCACACTCGACACCGCATTCGAGCGTCTGTTGGGCTCCGAGACGTTGGCGTCCCCGGATATGGCCGAAGCTGCCGACCTCGCATCGATCGCTGCGCGTGGAATCCCAGGAGACGACGGTCGGCCGCTGTACGCCGCCTACGCCGAACTCGACTGGCCGCAAGCGCCGCACCTCGTGTTGTGGCACGCTCTCACCCTGATCCGCGAATACCGCGGCGACGGCCACATTGCCGCGCTGCAGACGGCGGGGTTGAACGGCCTGGACGCGCTGATCACCCACACCGCCACCGGGTACGGCTTCGAGAAGGAATTCGCGCGCAAGCGTCGTGGATGGTCGACCGAGCAGTGGAACGGAGCCGTGGCGTCCTTGGCCGATCGTGAATTGGTGACGGCCGACGGCGCTTTGACTCAGGACGGGAAAGATCTCCGCACGTTGGTCGAGGACATCACCAACGACCTCGCCGTCGCGCCGTGGGCCGCCCTCGGCGAGGACGGTGCAGCTCGGCTGGTTTCGCTCGCGACGCCGTGGCGTGAGTCGATCGTCGGCCAGGGCACCATTCCCGAGGGCGTCTTCGGGCCAGCGATCAAAAAGAAGTAGGCCGCCTCAGCTGGTGATGTCCTTGGTGGCGAATCGTCTCCACGCGATCAGCCCGAAGACCGCCGCGTAGGTGATGGCCGAGAACGATCCGACCACCATGTCGTTCCAGTCGATGTTCGTGCCGAAGGCGTCGATCCACGAGTTCGCGTAGTGCCCGGGCAGATAGTTGCGCAGCGACCCCAATGCCGTGATCTGATCGAGGATCTGCATCAGAATCGACGTCATCACCGCGCCGCCGACGGCCCCGAGAGGGGCGTCGGTGAGCACCGACAGCAACATCGCCAGACCTGCCACCCACAGCAGATTGACGCCGATGTAGGCGACCGCAATCAGTAGTCGCACCAGGGAAGTGCCGTACGACAGTCCCTCACCCAGCGGCGTGACCAATGATTCGGCACCGTACATCACCGTCCCGATCAGTAGGGACACTCCGACCAGCACCAGAATGGCGGCGCTGGACAGCGTGGCCGAGACGAGTGCCTTCTGGGTCAACAGTCGGCTTCGAGGAACTGGGATGGCGAGCAGGTAGCGCAGGCTCGACCACGAGGCCTCGCTCGCAACGGAGTCGCCGAAGAACAGCGCCACCACGACGATGAGCAGAAATCCGACGGACATGAACAGTGCGAAGACGGTGAAGTTCATGCCGCCTCGCGTGCCGAGCTCGATGAGCCCGCCGGCGTCGGAGTCGGCGCTGGAGCTGCCCACGGTGAAGGCGACGACAAGGATCACCGGTAGCAGGGCAAGGAAACCGATGGCGAGCTGAGTGCGTCGCCGGCCCAACTGTCGACGCAGTTCGGTACGAAACGGCAGGGTGCGGCCGCCGCTGTAGCCCGCTGCGCGGCCGTCTGCGTGCGTTGTACTCATGAGCGATCCTCGCTGGAGTCGGTCTCGTGAACGACTGGGCCTGGGGTATCTCGATGAACGAGGTCGAGGAACACGTCCTCGAGTCGGGTGGACTGGGAGAAGCCGCGGACCGACACCCCCGCCGTGACGAGTTCTCTGATGACAACGGCGGAATCGGCGTCGGTCAGGTCGACGGTCACCGTGCCGTCGTCGACGATCACCGCGCCGTCATGGCCGGCGGCGTCGAGTACCGACTGGGCGCGGTCGGCGTCGTCGACCCTGATCTCGGTCTGCCCACCGGCCGCTGTCAGCTCGCGGACGGTGCCCGAGCTGATCACGGAGCCACGGTTCATGACCACGACGTGCGTGCACGTCTGTTCCACTTCGGCGAGGAGGTGGCTCGAGACCAACACGGTGCGCCCTGTCTTCGCGTAGTTGATCAGCACGTCACGCATGGTTCGGATCTGTGGCGGGTCGAGGCCGTTGGTCGGTTCGTCCAACACCATGAGATCGGGTAGACCCAGCATGGCCTGTGCAATGGCGAGGCGCTGACGCATGCCTTGGCTGTAGGACTTGACCTTGCGTTCGATCGCTGCGCCGAGGTCTGCGATCTCGAGTGCCTCGTCGAGGTGAGCGTCTTCGATCGGTCGCCCTGTCGCCTCCCAGTACAGCCGCAGGTTCTGGGTGCCGGTCAGATGCGGAAGGAACCCGGAACCCTCGACGAAGGAGCCGAGCCGCGACAACACCGGGGCACCGGGTGTGACCTTGTGACCGAAGACTCGGATGTCGCCACCGGTGGGGGTGATCAGGCCCATCAGCATGCGCAACGTGGTGGTCTTTCCGGCACCGTTCGGTCCGAGCAGTCCGAGTACCTGCCCCTGTTTCACCTCGAAGCTGACGCCGTCCACGGCACGGAACCCGTTCGAGTACGTCTTGGCCAGGTCGGTGATCACCAGGGGAGTGTCGACCAGAGCCTCGTCGACCTCGGCCACCGTGCGGCGTCTGGTTCGCACGATCGTCGCCACGACGATGCATCCGACGACCAGGACGACCACGCCGATTCCGATCAGTGGAGCGACGGGTACCGTGCTGTTCGCGCTCGCCACCGCGGGAACCGTCGGCAACGCGACGGACGTGTTCGCCATGGTCACGCTGAACTGTGCGGGCTCCAGCGGGACGGCGTAGGCCTGATCGGTGGTGGAGACGCTCAGTTCGAGACGATGACCTTGCTGGACGGTATAGCTGATTCCCGGGAGGGCGACGGTGACGTCGACGGGATCGATGCTCCCGGTGTCGGGCAGTCGGATGGCCGACACTGCGCCGCCGGGAAGGGTCCGTGTGCCGTTCGGGGCGACGTCGTACAGTTTCGCGAACAGCACAGCCTGGCCGGGCCCGGCGAGGGACGCCACCCGGAGATCGACTCTCGGCGCGCCGGTGATGGTCAGTGACGAGTCGACGGGCTCGCTGGTGAAAATCGCGGACTGGCCCGGAAGGTCCGCAGTCAGCGCTGCACCGGCTCCGGTCGATCCGAGTATCGACAACACCGAACCCAGACCGGGGACCGTCGAGATGGCGGACGGTGACGCGCCGGGCGGACGAATGATCGTCCCGTCCGAGGCGGGGGTGAAGGTCACCGTATTCGTCTGTGTGGGTTCGGAGTTCGGGGTCAGGCCTGGGTAGTCGGGAGCCGTCATCCGACGATTGCGTTCTCCTCCTCGCTCATCGGCTGCGCGCTGCGTCGAATACACGAACGGCGCGCTCTCGGAGGTCGCGGGATCGGGGGTGCCGCGCAGAGTCCGGTCGAAGAAGTCCGCGACGGCTCGATCCGACGCACCGTTCGTTCCACCGGCATCGTGCCCACCGTCGAACCACCGAACGGTCACGTCACCGCCTGCGGCTGCGATCTGCCGAGCCGTCGCGTCGGCCTGGTCGAGACCGAACAGAGTGTCCTGGGTGCCCTGTAGGAGAAGCGTCGGAGCCGTGATGTTCGACGCCACCGCGACGGGCGAGTGGGCAGTCAACAGATCGAGTAGTGGCTGGCTGGGAATGCCGGTCACTGCGGATTGTGCGTAGGCGTCGCAGAATTCCTGGGCGAATCTGCCGCACGCGGATGCGCCACCGCCACCGCCACGGTTACCGTCCCCGGCACTACCGGGCGCAGCGCTGGAGGCACCCGCTCCGAAGAAGACCCCGGCCCATCCACGTTTGAGGACGCCGGGTCCGCCGTATTCGGCACCGGCCGGGGAGTCGATGTTTCCGAGCGCTTCTCGACCTGCGGACGAGGTGACGCCGAAGTTGGGGAACAGGGCCTGGCCCAGGTCGTTCCAGGTGATGGCAGCGGCCACCGAGTCCACGCGGGGGTCTGTTCCGCCTGCGCTGAGGGCCAGTGCCCCGCCGTACGATCCGCCTGCCACGCCGACGTGGGGATCACCAGGAGCGTCGAGCTGTACTTCGGGCTGTTCGGCCAGCCAGTCGATCAGGCCGCGGGCATCGGCGACCTCGCGATCGGGGTCGTTGATGGAGATCGAACCCGTGCTGTCACCGAAGCCGCGTGCGGTGTAGGCGAGAACCACGTATCCGCGCGCGGCGAGATCACGAGCTTCGCCGTCGACCGAGTCCTTGCTGCCGCCGAAGCCGTGCGCGAGCAACACAGCCGGAGCGGGGGTGGACTCGGGAATGTAGAGCCGGGTGTCGAGGTCGACGGTCTCCGTCGAACCGGGGCTGTCCGGTAGCGTGATGCGCGCGTCACGCGTAGCAGTGTCGGCTTCGCGTCCCTGGGGGAGGAATGCGAATGCGAGGGCGGCCACGATCACGATCGAGATCGCGACGGCACCGAGAGCGAGGGCCCGTCTCGACAACGGCGGGCGGGGGATCGGCATGCAAACCAATGTATGTGAGTGGCGCGGATCGTGTTGTTCCCCAAGTTCACGTGCCGATCGTCGACTTCCGGCTACTGTCAGCGCATCAGTACCCGGACCACGTCTTTCGGTCCTGTGACTTGCACCAATCCAGTTCGACCAGAAGTGTCACATCTGTGTGTGACCGACAAATGGAGGAATGAATGAGCGCCTACCGCACCGTCGTCGTCGGAACCGATGGCTCCGAATCGTCACTGCGGGCAGTGGAGAAGGCCGCGGCTCTGGCGGGAGATGCCGATGCCACCCTGGTGATCGCGTGTGCCTACTACCCGGCCGATCCGAAAGACACCTCTGCCGCCGCCGACGCACTCCGCGAGGACGCCTACCAGATCACCGGTTCGGCACCGACGCGCGAAATCCTGCGCACCGCCCGAGAGCACGCCACCAAGGCCGGCGCGAAGAACATCGAGGAGAAGCCGATCGTCGGAGCGCCCGTCGAGTCCCTCCTGGCACTCGTGGACGAGGTCAAGGGCGATCTACTCGTCGTCGGCAACCGTGGGCTCAACTCGCTGACCGGTCGGTTGCTCGGTTCGGTTCCGTCCGACGCGGCCCGCAAGTCGACCTGTGACGTCCTGATCGTCCATACCGTCCGCTGATCTTCTCGTAGTACGACAATCGGCCCGCCCCGTCGAAGATGACGGGGCGGGCCGATTGTTCTCGTCGGACTGTTCTCGTCAGGCCTCGGCGTCGAAGGGCTGCAGGGCCCCGAGCTCCTGGGGCAGAGGATCCACATGGACGACGCCGAGTCGCTGGGTTGCTCGGGTCAGGGCCACGTAGAGGTCGTTCATACCCTTGACGGACTCCGCAACGATCGCGCTCGGCTCGACGATGAGCACCGAGTCGAACTCGAGCCCTTTCGCGTCCTTGACCGTCGACACGGTCACCACATCCGACGCCAGGTGCTGCAGTTGGGCGACGAGTTCGGAGGGAACGAGCACTGCGCTCAGGCCGGGACGAGGGTGGTCGGCCACTCGCTTCTCGACCGTCGTCACCAGATCTGCTGCGGCTACGCGTTGAGCCCACGGCTCGACGCCGATGCTGCGAATGGATCGCGGTTCGGACTGCTCCGGATCGATCGCCGCGAGCACGTCGTGCGCCACGGTCATGATCTCCGACGGCGTTCGGTAGTTGACCGTCAGTTCGGTGAGCTTCCAGCGTTGAGCCACATAGGGTTCGAGCACCGATCCCCAGGACGAGGTTCCGGCCGGATCACCGGTCTGCGCGGTGTCACCCACCAGTGTCATCCACCGATTGGGGATGCGCCGCATCACCATTCGCCACGCCATCGCCGACAGCTCTTGTGCCTCGTCCACGATAACGTGCCCGTAGGTCCAGGTACGGTCGCCGGCGGCGCGTTCCGCGGTGGTGAGTCGCTGACCCGAATTCTGGCGTCGCGCAAGCTGGTCGGCGTCGATCAGGTCGTACGCCATCAGAATCTCCGGGTCCAGTTCGTCTTCGAGGTCCTGTGGTGCAGACCCGGTCAGGATGTCCAGCGCGCCCTGGGCATCGGCGATCTGGCCACGCCATTGACGCTGGGCCTGTTCACGTTCGGCAGCATCGTCGACGCCGAGCAGCTCGGCGAGCTCGTCGAGCAGCGGGGCATCCGCGGACGAGAAGCCGTGGCCGCGGCGCAGCAGCGACTCGCGCTCCGACTCGTCGAGCGCAGGTGCGGCCGATGCGATCTTCTCCGGCGATGCGAACAGGTCTCGAAGAACCTGCTGGGGTGACAGATCCGGCCACAACTCGTCTATCGCAGCCATCACGTCGTGGTCCTCGCGCATCTCGTCCCGCATGTCCGCGATGTCGTCGGCGCTGAGCAAGCTCGATCCGTCCACCACGTTCTGGCCGAGTTTCGCGGCCAGCTGATTGGCCAACTGGTCGATGACCGAGGACACGAACAGAGGTCGAGCCAAGTTGTGTGGTCGCCGGGAGGACCGGGCGCGGCCGCGGGCACGCGTGACTATCTTTCGATCGAGGGTGATGTCGTAGGTGTCGAACTTCAGCCGGCGCGGCTGTGCGGGCAC
The DNA here is from genome assembly GCF_002258465.1 of Rhodococcus sp. 05-2256-B1. Taxonomy (NCBI): domain Bacteria; kingdom Bacillati; phylum Actinomycetota; class Actinomycetes; order Mycobacteriales; family Nocardiaceae; genus Rhodococcus; species Rhodococcus sp. 05-2256-B1. The sequence continues at coordinate 17,190 of NZ_NOZA01000028.1, forward strand.
CTCCTGGCGATCACGCACTGCCTGCGTCAGTACGTCGACCATCGACAGTCTGCCCTTGACCTCGGTGGCCAGAGCCGAATCCTCGCGCTGCGCACGGACTCCGGGGTACAGATCGCCGATCGTCGACAGCAATACCCCGGTTTCGCCCAGCGACGGCAGCACCTGGCCGATGTAGTCGAGGAACTTGGCGTTGGGCCCGATGATCAGGACACCGCTCTTGCCGAGTTGTTGACGGTACGTGTACAGCAGATACGCTGCTCGGTGCAGTGCCACGGCCGTCTTGCCGGTGCCCGGTCCGCCCTGCACCACCAGCACACTGCGATGCTGTGAGCGGATGATCGCGTCCTGCTCGCTCTGGATCGTCTCGACGATGTCGTTCATCTGACCGGTTCGCGCTGCATCGAGAGCGGACAGCAGCGCACCCTCGCTGGCGACGCCACCCGCAACAGCGGCATCGTTGGACGACTGCGCGGACTCGAGGTCCAGGAACTCGTCGGCGATGGCGGTCACCTTGCGTCCGCGGGTACGGATGTGCCTGCGGCGCAACACGTTTTCGGGAGCTGCCGGTGTCGCCAGATAGAACGGACGGGCCATGGGAGCTCGCCAGTCCAGCAGTAGTGTCTCGTAATCGTTCTTGTCGTCGAGGATTCCGACACGGCCGATGTAACGCTCGGGGCGGTCGTCGACTTTCGGATCGAGGGTGTCCGGGTCGAGGTCGATGCGTCCGAAGCAGAGCCCGTTCTCGGCTGCGTCGTACTTGGCGATGTCCTCGGTGTACATCTGGTTGAAGGATTCGCGCTCGCTTCGGGCCTGCGGTGTTCCGCCGGTCTCGAGCAGCACGGCGCGAAGTCGGTTTGCTGCATACTCGCGCAGCGAATCGAGCTGCGTGTACAAGCGCGTCAGGTGCGCCTGTTCGAGGTCTTCCTCGATGGGTGCACCGGGATCGTTCGATGGGTGGCCGTCGTCCGGCAAAGGTTCTCCTCGGGAGTTCGGCCGAGGCGACGATATCGCCTCGAAATCAGCCAGAGCAGTCTACGCCGCAGAACGGCCCTGCCGCAGAACCGCGAGTTCTGGGACAGGGCCGTGCGCGCGAACGACGCCGAGCGTCGTGGGTAGACCTACTTCGCGTACTGCTGGAGCTTCTTGTCCAAGTTCTTCTGCGCCTTGGCAACTCGCTTCTCGAGCTTGGCCCGAGCCTGCTCGGTTGCCTTCTCGAGTTCCTTGTTCTGCTTCTCGGCCCGCTTACGAGCGCGCTTGCCGAGGGTGTCGACCCGATCCGACGCGATGTCGGCCCACGTGGCACCGCGCTTCTGAGCCTCTTCGGCCAGAACGGATCCCTTCTCGGCAGCGAGATCGGCGAGCTTTGCTCCGCGCTTCTGCGCCACCTCGGCCAGTTCACTGCGACGGTCGGCAGCGACGTCGACCAACTTCGAGCCCCGCTTCTGAGCGAGTTCGGCCCAATCCGAGCTGCGGTGCGCGGCCTTGTCGGCGAGCTTCGAGCCACGCTTCTGGGCTTCTTCGGCCAGATCGCTTCCGCGGTCGGCGGCAAGCTCGGCGAGCTTCGAGCCCCGCTTCTGGGCTTCCTCTGCCAGCTCCGAACCCTTGTCGGCGGCGATGTGAGCCCACCGGTTCAGAGCGGGCTGCGCGACCTCTGCCAGCTCCGAGCCCTTCTCGCCGGCGATGTCGGCGAACTTGGCCAGCTTCGGCTGTGCGGCGTCGGCGAGCTTGGCCAGCTTCGGCTGTGCGGCGTCGGCCAAGTCGGCACCGCGGCTCGCTGCGATCGAGGCAATTTCCTTGACGAGTTCCCCGGTGTCGTGAGTGGTGTGACCGGGCAGCGCAGAGACCACAGATTCCTGTGCGCGGCGTGCCGCCCGCTTGCTGCGCCACGCGACGGAGGGCTTGCCCTCGGTGTCGACGGCCGCGATCAGCAGTCCGCCGAGGAGGCTGAGGTTCTTGAAGAAGTGGATGCGTTGCGCAGCCTTGGTCTCCGGGTCGGTCTCGTTCCAGAACGCGTGTCCGGCCAGTGTCGTCGGAACGAGGCTTCCGGCCAGAGCGAGCGATGCGATACGCGGTGCCTTGCCGGTGGCCAACAGAATGCCGCCGGCGACCTGGATACCGCCGTTGATCCGAACCAACGTCTCGGGATCGGTCGGCACGTTCGCGGTGACTTCGTTCGGCAGAGCATCCTTGCTCTGCTCGATCAGCGGAGCGGCTGCCTTCGCCCTGCCGGCGGGATTACGAAGTGCATCGACGCCCCCGGAGATGAAAATCGTAGACATCAGCGGACGGGCGATACGGCGGACCAGCATTGACAGCCTCCTGCGTAGTTTCTCGTGTCATGGCGGTTGTACGTGCGGACTCGCACCGAAAGTAGTTCGAAATCACCGGTGCGTGCACTTTTGTCACACTCTTCATACCCCGTGTTTCACGGTCTCAAGCACGTGCGGCGTCACCAGCCGCGTTCGCGCCATTCCGCCAGGTGCGGCCGCTCGTCACCGAGAGTGGTGTCCTTGCCGTGCCCGGGGTAGACGACGGTGTCGTCGGCGAAACGGTCGAACAATTTGGCGCTCACGTCGTCGAGCAGGTGGGTGAAGTCCTCGGGGCCGTTGGTTTTGCCGACGCCGCCGGGGAACAGGGAATCACCGGTGAAGAGGTGCGTCGTCTTGCCCTCGGTGTCGGTCAGCGCGAGTGCTATCGAGCCCGGAGTGTGACCGGTCAGATGCACCACATCGAACGTGAGCTCGCCCACCGACACCGTGTCGTGGTCGGCAAGAAAACGGTCCGGAGCTACCGGCAGCGGTTCTGCATCCAGCTCGTGGGCCGCGGTGGGGGAGTCGGTGCCACCGGCGATATCGGCCAGCGCCTGCCAGTGGTCGGCATGCTGATGTGTGGTGACGATCAGAGACAGCGTCGGTGCGTTCTCGTCGAGAAGCAGTGAGATGCGGTCGGCCTCGTTGGCGGCGTCTATCAGCAGGGAATGTCCCGTTGCGGAACAGACGACCAGGTAGGTGTTGTTGTCCATGGGGCCGACCGACATCTTGGTGATCGTGGCTCCGGGGATCGTCCGCCGCTGCGGGGGTGAACCCTGTGCAACGACGCCGGTGTAATTGTCGTCGATGACCATGAGGTGCTCGTCCATTTCGAGGACGCTACCGTCGGCAGCAACGACGGGAGCGCCGGGGTCACGCTCGTGGAAAAGTGTGTCGGTACCTGGACCTACCATTGCTACGAGGTGAGGTTCGTCCCTCACCTCGACAGGTTTTCGACGTGGAGTCCTCGGCTACACGGCGTGTGATCGGTGCATCGGCACCACGCGTCATCATCGACTCGACGTCGGACAATGCTGCGTCGAGCAGCAACACGGCTCGACGTGCTCGTGAGAAAAGAAGGGAACACAGTGGCGGATCGCCTGATAGTGCGAGGTGCACGGGAGCACAACTTGAGGGGGGTCGATATCGACCTGCCCCGGGACGCGCTGATCGTGTTCACCGGTTTGTCCGGTTCGGGCAAGTCGTCTCTCGCCTTCGACACGATCTTCGCCGAAGGCCAGCGTCGCTACGTGGAGTCGCTGTCCGCATACGCACGGCAGTTCCTCGGGCAGATGGACAAGCCCGACGTCGACTTCATCGAAGGCCTGTCGCCCGCGGTCTCGATCGACCAGAAGTCGACCAACCGCAACCCACGCTCCACCGTGGGCACCATCACCGAGGTCTACGACTACCTACGGTTGCTCTACGCCAGGGCGGGCACTGCGCACTGCCCGGTGTGCGGCGAGCAGATCGCCAAGCAGACCCCACAGCAGATCGTCGATCAGGTTCTCGACATGGAGGAGGGCCTCAAATTCCAGGTCCTCGCGCCGGTGGTCCGAACCCGTAAGGGCGAGTTCGTCGACCTGTTCGACTCGCTCAACACCCAGGGCTACTCACGTGTGCGCGTCGACGGTGTCGTCCACCAGCTCAGCAGCCCGCCGGTCTTGAAGAAGCAGGAAAAACACGACATCGAGGTCGTTGTCGACCGACTCACCGTCAAGTCCAGCTCGAAGCAGCGGCTCACCGACTCGGTGGAGACCGCACTGCGGCTCGCGGACGGCATCGTGGTTCTCGACTTCGTCGACCGTGAGGAGAACGCCCCCGATCGGGAGCGTCGTTTCTCGGAGAAGCTCGCGTGCCCCAACGGCCACCCGCTGTCCATCGACGACCTCGAACCGCGATCGTTCTCGTTCAACTCGCCTTACGGTGCCTGCCCCGACTGTGTCGGGCTCGGCGTGCGCAAGGAGGTCGATCCCGAGCTGGTGGTGCCCGACGGTGATCTGAGTCTGGCCGACGGTGCCATCGCGCCCTGGTCGATGGGCCAGACGTCGGAGTACTTCGGTCGCTTGCTGTCCGGACTCGCCGACGCCATGGGCTTCGATCTGCACGCTCCGTGGAACAAGCTGCCGGCGAAGGTCAAGCGAGCTGTCCTGGAGGGCAGCGACCACCAGGTGCACGTGAAGTACAAGAACCGGTACGGCCGCACCCGGTCGTACTACGCCGAGTTCGAGGGCGTCATGCCCTTCCTGCACCGCCGCCTCGAGCAGACCGAATCCGAACAGATGAAGGAACGCTACGACGGCTACATGCGCGACGTTCCGTGTCCTACCTGCAACGGAGCCAGGCTGCGTCCGGAAATTCTGTCGGTCACCATCGCGGCAGGTGATTTCGGGCCGAAGTCGATCGCCGAGGTGTGTGAACTCTCCATCGCCGATACGGCCGACTTCCTCAACAGTCTCACTCTGGGGCGACGCGAGGAAGCGATTGCGGGCCAGGTCCTCAAGGAGGTTCAGGCTCGACTCGGCTTCCTGCTGGACGTGGGTCTCGAATACCTGTCGTTGGCGCGCACCGCGGGCTCGCTCTCCGGCGGCGAGGCCCAACGTATCCGGCTCGCCACGCAGATCGGCTCCGGCCTCGTCGGCGTGCTCTACGTACTGGACGAGCCGTCCATCGGACTGCATCAACGGGACAACCGCCGGCTCATCGACACCCTGACGCGACTGCGCGATCTCGGCAACACGTTGATCGTCGTCGAGCACGACGAGGACACCATCCGTACCTCGGACTGGGTCGTCGATATCGGACCGCTGGCCGGTGAGCACGGCGGACGCGTCGTGCACAGCGGTTCATACGCGGACCTGCTGACCAACGACGAATCGCTCACGGGTGCATATCTGTCGGGTCGCATGGAGATCCCGTTGCCGGACACCCGTCGGGTGGTCGACAAGAAGCGACAGGTCACCGTCGTGGGTGCCCGTGAACACAACCTCCAGGGAATCGACGTCAGCTTCCCCCTCGGTGTTCTGACGTCGGTCACCGGTGTCTCCGGCTCGGGCAAGTCGACTCTGGTCAACGACATCCTTGCGACCGTGATGGCCAACAAGCTCAACGGTGCCCGGCAGGTTCCCGGTCGGCACACCCGGATCAACGGTCTCGACCAACTGGACAAGCTGGTTCGCGTCGACCAGTCGCCGATCGGCCGCACGCCCCGGTCCAACGCCGCGACGTACACCGGGGTGTTCGACAAGATCCGTACGTTGTTCGCGGCCACCACCGAGGCCAAGGTTCGTGGGTATCAGCCCGGGCGATTCTCGTTCAACGTCAAGGGCGGTCGGTGCGAGGCATGCTCGGGAGACGGCACGTTGAAGATCGAGATGAACTTCCTGCCCGACGTCTACGTCCCCTGCGAGGTGTGCGAAGGCGCTCGCTACAACCGCGAGACGCTCGAAGTGCACTACAAGGGCAAGACCATCGCCGAGGTCCTGGACATGCCGATCGAGGAGGCTGCCGACTTCTTCGAGGCCATCACGTCTATTCACCGGTACCTCAAGACACTCGTCGAGGTCGGCCTCGGTTACGTCCGCCTGGGTCAACCGGCGACGACACTGTCCGGCGGCGAAGCTCAGCGTGTGAAACTCGCAGCCGAGTTGCAGAAGCGATCGACCGGCCGCACCGTCTACATTCTCGACGAGCCGACCACGGGCCTGCATTTCGAGGACATCCGGAAGTTGCTCGGCGTGGTGAACGGACTCGTCGACAAGGGGAACACCGTGATTGTCATCGAGCACAATCTCGATGTCATCAAGGTCTCCGACTGGGTCATCGACATGGGGCCCGAAGGTGGTTCGGGCGGCGGAACGGTTGTGGCGCAGGGTAATCCGGAAGCCGTAGCAGCGGTGCCCGAAAGCTACACCGGAAAATTCCTGCAGGAGGCGCTCTCCCGCGAGGTAGTGGCGTCCACGCCGAAGGCGGCCCCGAAGAAGCGTCGGGCTCGTAAGGTCGCTGCGGTCTGACGCGAACACGTCGACGACGAAGCCGCATCCGGATTGCCGGATGCGGCTTCGTCGTCTGTGGGTGGGGTGGGGTGCGCTCGTTCAGTGCACCGGGCCGGTGTACTTCTCACCGGGGCCGAGTCCTGGCTCGTCCGGGTGTGCCGAGGCTTCCCGGAACGCGCGTTGCAGTGCCTGGAGGCCGTCGCGAATCGGTCCAGCGTGGGGACCGAGGTACTCGACCGACGCGGTGACCAAGCCGGCGAGTGCGGTGATGACGCGTCGGGCCTCGTCGAGATCGAGGTAGGGGCTCTCCGCGGGATCGGGCTCGGACAGACCCAGCTTCTCGGCCGCGGAACTCATCAGCATCACCGCTGCACGGCTGATGACCTCGACCGCGGGAACCTCGGCGAGTTCCCGGACTTCTTGCTCGATACCGGTGGGGTCGGAGCCTGCGGGATCGGCGGGCGTGGATGAACTGGTCATACCTACGAGAATCCCACGCCGCGGGTGCCGTCGGTCGGATCGGGTGTCGACTCGGCTTCATCGACCGGTGCGATTGTCGGTTTCGGCATTCTGCTGGTAGTCTGACTCGACGACCGTCTTCGGCGTGCGCTCCTCGATGGAGTTCACCGCATGGAGGCAGCAAGTGGAGCCCGACTCCCACCGGTATGTGATCCGAATGGATCGCTTCCGGTCCGGTCGCACGAAGGTCTCCCAATCGGGATTCCCCAGTGCTTCCTCCTCGTGAGGAGACTGTACGACGCGCTATGTCGTACGGATCGACCGGTCGACATCGGGCCCTGCTGTCGGTACAGACCGGCTGCAGGGTTTTTTCGTTTTCGGTGTTGGTTCGCCGAGCGTGATGTCGAGGTTCGAGGGCGACGGGCTGTGTAAGTGGCAGGCGGTCGGGTTACACACCACACCGCACTACCTAGGAGGCCCCATCAGCACTGAGACCCGCATCAACGATCGCATCCGAGTTCCCGAGGTCCGTCTTGTCGGACCAGGCGGTGAACAGGTGGGGATCGTGCGTGTTGAAGATGCACTCCGCTTGGCTCTCGAAGCCGACCTCGATCTTGTCGAAGTAGCTCCCGACGCACGTCCGCCGGTCTGCAAGATCATGGACTACGGGAAGTTCAAGTACGAGGCTGCGCAGAAGGCGCGCGAATCGCGCAAGAACCAGACGCTCACCGTCATCAAGGAGCAGAAGCTCCGCCCCAAGATCGACGCGCACGACTACGAGACCAAGAAGCGCAACGTGGTTCGCTTCCTCGAAGCCGGCTCGAAGGTCAAGGTCACCATCATGTTCCGTGGTCGCGAGCAGTCGCGCCCCGAGCTGGGTTTCCGTTTGTTGCAGCGCCTGGGTGCCGACGTCGCGGAACTCGGTTTCGTGGAAACGTCGGCCAAGCAGGACGGCCGCAACATGACCATGGTCCTGGCTCCGCACAAGGGTGCCAAGACTCGCGTGAAGGCTCAGGAAAGCGCTGCCGCGCCGCCTGCGCAACGCGCACCGGCCCCCGCGCCGGAACAGCCCGCCGCAGCAGCTCCGGCTGCCGAGGCACCGGCCGCAGCAGCTCCGGCTACTCCGGCTCAGACCAACTGAGCTTCGCGCTCTACCAGTAAGACAGTCCCGCACCCGCCTCGGTGCGCAGTCCGTTCCGAGGCGCTGCGTGGCTGTGCCATGCACCACCGAAGAGCTAATACAGAACAGAGGATTTCATGCCCAAGCAGAAGACGCACAGTGGTGCCAAGAAGCGATTCAAGGTGTCCGGCAGCGGCAAGATCCTGCGCCAGAAGGCCGGCCGTCGCCACCTGCTCGAGCACAAGCCCACCAAGGTGACTCGTCGCCTCGATGGTGTCGCCGTTGTCAAGAAGGCCGACGTGCCTCGGATCAAGCGCCTGCTCGGCATCTGATCCGGCTCGCCGCCGACTGATTTCGGTCGGCTTCATCCCATTACCATTCGGGGTTTCACACGCCCCCAGATCGACAGGATTCACCAGTGGCACGCGTAAAAAGGGCCGTCAACGCCCAGAAGAAGCGCCGTTCGATTCTCGAAGCGTCCAAGGGCTACCGCGGACAGCGCTCACGTCTGTACACCAAGGCCAAGGAGCAGCAGCTCCACTCGCTCACCTACGCGTACCGGGACCGCCGCGCGCGCAAGGGTGACTTCCGCAAGCTGTGGATCACGCGTATCAACGCTGCAGCGCGGGCCAACGACATCACCTACAACCGCTTCGTCCAGGGCCTGAAGGCCGCGGGCGTCGAGGTGGACCGCAAGATCCTCGCCGAGCTCGCTGTGTCCGATGCCGAGGCATTCGCCGGCTTGGTCGCCATCGCCAAGGCTGCATTGCCTGCCGATGTCAACGCTCCTGCTGGAGAAGCAGCCTGAGCGAGTCGCCGCACGACGATTCAACTCCGAAACGACCCGTGGATTCGCTGACCGAGCGAACTCCGCGGGTCGTTTCGGCCGTCAAGCTCGCTCGCGCTGCAGAGCGCAAGAAGACGGGACTGTTCCTTGCCGAGGGCTTCAACGCTGTGTCCGAGGCTGCGCGGTTCGGTTCGGTCCGCGAGCTGTTCTTCACCGCGGATGCCCTCGACCGACACGAGAGCCTCATCGCCTCCATCGAGGCCGGTGGCGCACGGGTGTTTCCGATCACCGATCGTGCCGCGAAGGCATTGTCGGACACCGTCACCCCGCAGGGTCTGATCGCAGTCACCGAGTTGGTCGACGTCCCGATCGACCGTGCGTTGGCAGGAACACCGCGGCTGGTGGCCGTTCCGGTGCAAATGGCCGAGCCGGGTAATGCCGGCACGATCATTCGTGTTGCCGATGCCGCCGGGGCCGATTCGGTGGTCCTGCTCGGCGACTCCGTCGACCCGCACAACGGCAAATGCGTGCGGGCCTCGGCCGGCAGCGTCTTCCATCTTCCCATTGCGCGGGAGCGCTCGATCGAAGACGGTATCGACGCACTGCGCCGTGCCGGCCTGACGGTCGTGGCGACTGCCGCCGACGGCGAAGTCGACTTGGACGACGCAGACGAGCTGCTCCAGCAGCCGACTGCGTGGTTGTTCGGCAACGAGGCCCACGGTTTGTCCCTCCCCGTTGCCCAAGCTGCCGATCACCGGATCAGAATTCCCATCCACGGTCGGGCGGAGAGTCTGAACCTGGCGACCGCCGCGGCACTGTGCCTCTACGCGAGCGCCCGTGTTCGACGACGGTCGGCGAACCCGTGAATACGGTCGCCTAGGATCGTTACCACTCTGCTTCGTGCAGACCGACCATTATTCGAGGAGTGCATCTGTCGTGGCGAAGAAAGAGTCCGGGCCCGAGCCGGTAGATCCGAGCGTTCTCGAAGAGTCCGCACTCGACGCTGCGGTGGACTCGGCCGAGCAGGCGTTCGCCGACGCGTCGGACCTCGATGCGCTCACGAAGGTCAAAATTGATCACGTGGGTGGAAAGGCGCCACTGGCGTTGGCTCAGCGCGCCCTCGGAGCTCTACCCGGTGACCAGAAGGCGGACGCGGGCAAGCGCGTCAAGGTGGCACGAGACCGGGTGCAGAAGTCCTTCGACGAGCGCCGCGCAGTGCTGTCGGCGGAGCGCGATGCAGCGATTCTCGTGGCCGAGACGATCGACGTGACGTTGCCGACCGACCGGGCACCCGTCGGAGCGCGCCATCCCATCACGATCATCTCGGAGCAGGTCGCCGATGTCTTCGTCGGTATGGGCTGGGAGGTCGAAGAAGGCCCCGAGGTGGAAACCGAGCACTTCAACTTCGACGCGTTGAACTTCCTGCCCGATCACCCGGCTCGCACGATGCAGGACACGTTCCACATCGCGCCGGAGGGCTCGCGGCAGGTACTGCGTACACACACGTCGCCGGTGCAGGTGCGGTCGATGCTCTCCCGCGACGTACCGATCTACGTCGTCTGCCCTGGCCGAACGTTCCGTACCGACGAGCTCGATACGACGCACACTCCGGTCTTCCACCAGGTCGAGGGGCTCGCGATCGACAAGGGCTTGACGATGGCGCATCTGCGCGGAACGTTGGACGCGTTCGCGCAGGCTCTGTTCGGCAGCGATACGCGTACTCGGATGCGGCCCAACTACTTTCCGTTCACCGAGCCCTCCGCCGAGGTCGATGTGTGGTTCCCGAAGAAGAAGGGTGGAGCCGGTTGGGTCGAATGGGGTGGCTGCGGAATGGTCAACCCGAAGGTGTTGCAGGCCAGCGGCATCGACCCGGAGGTGTACACCGGTTTCGCGTTCGGCATGGGTCTCGAGCGAACTCTGCAGTTCCGCAACGACATCCCGGACATGCGGGACATCGTCGAGGGGGATATCAGGTTCACTCTGCCCTTCGGTGTTCAGGCCTGACGCCGCCACTCTCCAGCCCCACTTCATCTCGGATACAAGAAAGAGCTGAGCACACGTGCGAGTCCCACATTCCTGGTTGACCGAGGTCCTGCACGCGGGTACTCCCGACTGGTCCGTCTCGCCCGACGAGCTCGACGCGGGTTTCGTACGCGTCGGTTTCGAGGTCGAGGAGCTGGTCTCGTTGGACAACGTGACGGGGCCCCTCGTGGTGGGTCGGGTCGAGTCGATCGAGGAACTGACCGAATTCAAGAAGCCCATTCGGTTCTGCCTCGTGAACGTGGGGGCCGACGAGCCGCAGGAGATCGTCTGCGGTGCACGCAATTTCGCCGAGGGGGACCTGATCGTCGCGGCGCTGCCCGGCAGCGTTCTGCCCGGCGGGTTCGCCATCGCGTCGCGCAAGACGTACGGCCGCAACTCCAACGGGATGATCTGCTCGACGCTCGAGCTCGGTCTCGGCCGGGACCACTCCGGCATCCTGGTGTTACCGGAAGGGACTGCGCAGCCCGGCGACGATGCCAAAGTCGTTCTGGGTCTCGATGATTCGGTGATCGAGCTGAACGTGACACCGGATCGCGGGTACGCCTTCTCGGTGCGCGGCCTGGCCCGTGAGTTGGCGTGCAGCTTCGATCTTCCGTATGTGGATCCGGCGCGCACGATGCCCACCGAGGTCACCGGTGACGCCTGGCCCGTGACGGTCGAGCCTGAGTCCGGTACTTCTCGGTTCGCTCTGCGCAAGGTCGTGGGTATCGATCCCGCTGCCGTCACTCCCTGGTGGATGCAGCGGAGACTGCTGCTGGCCGGGGTGCGACCGATCTCGGCGGCCGTGGACGTGACCAACTACGTGCTCCACGAACTCGGACAGCCGTTGCATGCTTTCGACGCAAGCAAGCTCGACGGTCATCTCGTCGTGCGGCGCGCGAATGCGGGGGAGACGCTCACGACGCTCGACGGCGTCGAGCGGTCGCTCGATGCGGAAGACGTGGTCATCGCCGACGGAACGGGAGCCATCTCGTTGGCCGGCGTCATGGGCGGGGCGTCCACCGAGGTCGACGACTCGACCAGCGATGTCGTTCTCGAAGCAGCATCGTTCGATCCGCTCGCGGTGTTCCGAACCGGCCGTCGCCACAAGCTGTCGAGCGAGGCGAGCAAGCGTTTCGAGCGGACTGTGGATTCGGCGCTCCCGGTTGCGGCGCTCGATCGGGCCGCACAGTTGCTCGTCGAGATCGCCGGTGGACGTATCGAACCGGTGCTGACCGACATCGGCGAGGCTGCCCGGTTCCCGTCGGTGACGATGGACTTCGACCTGCCCGATCGGATCGCGGGTGTGCAGTACCCCGACGGGACCGCTGCTCGACGGCTCGCTCAGATCGGATGCACCGTCGAGGTGGATGTCGACGGTGGCGGCCACGGACAACTGGTCGTCGATCCTCCCTCGTGGCGACCCGACTTGGTGCAGCGCGCCGATCTGGTCGAAGAGGTGCTGCGGCTCGAAGGGCTCGAGAAGATCCCGTCGATTCTGCCGTCCGCTCCCGGTGGGCGCGGCCTCACCGCCGAGCAGAAGCGTCGGCGGGCAGTCGGCAAGGCCCTTGCGTTCGCCGGCTATGTCGAAGTTCTTCCGCCGGTGTTCCTGCCCAAGGGAATCTTCGACACGTGGGGCCTCGACGCGGACGACCCGCGCCGGGCGACGACGTCGGTGTTGAACCCGCTCGAGGCCGACCGCCCCGATCTTGCGACGACCGTGCTTCCCGGTCTGCTCGAAATGCTGAACAGGAACATCGCGCGCGGTCAGCGGGACGTGTCGTTGTTCGGAATCGCCCAGGTCGTTCTCCGGCACGACGCGACCGCTGCAGTGGACGCGTTGCCGGTCGATCGGCGACCGACCGACGATCAGATCGCGATGCTCCGTGGGTCTCTCCCCGCACAGCCGGTACACGTGGGCGTGGTGCTCGCCGGTCAGCGTGAGCCGTCCGGGCCCTGGGGACCGGGCCGAGCAGCCGAGGCTGCAGACGCGTTCGCCGCTGTGCGCACGGTTGCCGCGGCGTCCGGCGTGCACGTCGATCTTCGTGCAGCACACCACCTTCCCTGGCATCCGGGCCGGTGCGCCGAGGTTCTTCTCGACGGTGAGGTCGTCGGGCACGCAGGTGAACTGCATCCGGCTGTGCTCGAGCGAGCCGGTTTGCCGCCGCGTACGTGTGCGGTGGAGCTGAGTTTGAGCGCTCTGCCCGTCGTCGAATCGCTTCCGGCCCCCGAAGTATCCCCATACCCGGCCGTGTTGCAGGACGTCGCCGTCGTGGTCGACGCGTCTGTGCCCGCGGCCTCCGTCGAGGCTGCGCTGACGATCGGCGGTGGAGAACTGCTCGAGTCCATCCGACTGTTCGACGTCTACGAGGGTGAGCAGGTCGGCGAGGGGCGTAAGTCGTTGGCGTTCGCCCTCCGGTTCCGCGGTTCGGACGGAACCCTGACCGAGGATCAGGCGACGGCGGCTCGCGACGCAGCCGTGGCGGCGGCATCCACAGCGGTCGGTGCCCAGCTGCGTAGCTGAACCGTCGACGGCGCGGCCGGTGTTGTGCGTAGCGTGGTGTCATGACGGGCACGACGACGGGAGCAGCCGATGAGTGAATCCGACACGCAGGCCACGGCCTCGGATCTGCAGGTGTTGAACGAGGTTCTCGCGGCGGTGGCCGGCCGACCTCGGTTGGCTCCGGTGGCAGCGGCGGCATCCGCTCTGGCGGCCGAGTTGGGGACGGCGGAACCCGAGCCCGCCGGTCCGGATCGCGGCGTCCCGCCGGGAACCGTTCCCGATGTGGATGTTCCGCAGGTGACGAAACCTCGTATCGACCAGCCGCTCGGCGATCCACCACCGAGAGCTCCGTTGGGCGGAACGGTGCCGGGCGTCATCGATGCGGAATTGGTCGACGACCTTCCCGTCGGCCCGGGTGGGGGTTATGTCGGCGGTGCGACTACGGGCGAGTTCACCGACTCCGGGGTGCCGACCTGGGATGGGGTGCGAGAGAAGGTGGAGCATCGCTCGGGTACGGCTGTCGGGGCGGAGGAGCTGGACCGGGAATCGAGAGCCGGTCGGGACCTGGACAAACAGTGGAACGATCGGCAGGAAGCCGGCCGAAAGAAGCTCGACGAAATTCGTAGATCGATGGGTAGCAGCTAGCGCTTCTGGCCCGCCGATGAATGAGCTTGCATGATGCTGCATAATAAACCGCATGACTATTTCGGAGGCAACGCCGAAGCGCATCGCGGTGGCGGGTGCCAGTGGCTACGCCGGTGGTGAGATCCTTCGCCTGCTGCTCGGCCACCCAGCTGTTCGCGACGGCTCGTTGGTCATCGGAGCGCTGACTGCGGGTGGCAATGCAGGCGCGACACTGGGTGAGTTCCATCCCCACCTGTTGCCGCTTGCCGACCGTGTGCTCGGCCCCACGACGGTCGACGAACTTGCCGGACACGACGTGATCTTCCTCGGGTTGCCGCACGGTAAATCCGCCGAACTCGCGCTCCAGTTGCCCGAATCCGTGGTGATCATCGACTGCGGTGCCGATTTCCGCCTCAACGACTCGGCAGCCTGGGAGAAGTACTACAAGTCCCCGCATGCGGGGACTTGGCCGTACGGGCTCCCGGAGCTACCGGGGCACCGCGAGCTCCTGGTCGGGGCCACGCGTATCGCCGTGCCCGGGTGCTATCCGACGGTGTCGAGCCTAGCCCTGGCCCCGGCAGTTGCCGCCGGAATCATCGAGCCACGGGTCAACATCGTTGCGGTCACCGGCACGTCCGGTGCGGGCCGGGCACCCAAGGCCGACCTGCTGGGCTCCGAGGTGATGGGCTCGGTTCGCGCATACGCGGTAGCAGGCGCGCACCGGCACACTCCCGAGATCGTGCAGAACCTGTCGGCTGTGGCCGGTACCGACGTGTCGGTGTCGTTCACTCCGGTACTCGCGCCGATGCCGCGTGGCATTCTGGCCACCTGTACGGCCGTGACCACCGCTACCGAGGCTCAGGCCGTCGAGGTGTACGAGAAGGCCTATGCCGCAGAGCCTTTCGTTCATGTTCTTCCGGCCGGGCGGCTGCCGCAGACCGGTTCGGTCATCGGATCGAACGCCGTGCAGATGAGTGTGTCCGTCGATGCAGACGCCGGCTTGCTGGTGGTCATCGCGGCCATCGACAACCTGGCCAAGGGAACAGCCGGTGCAGCAGTGCAATCGATGAATCTGGCGTTGGGAATCGACGAGACCGACGGTCTCTCTACCGTAGGAGTTGCTCCATGACCGGCCTGAAGAGCGAGACGGATACGGTCGCCTCGATCGCGGGGAAGCTCGTGCGTTCCCAGGGCGTGACGTCTCCCGCCGGATTCCGTGCGGCCGGGATTCCCGCGGGTATCAAGGCAAGTGGCAGGTCCGATCTGGCTCTGGTGTTCAACGAGGGCCCGGACTTCACGGCAGCGGGCGTCTTCACCCGCAACAAGGTCAAGGCCGCGCCGGTGCTGTGGTCGCAGCAGGTGCTCACCACCGGTCGGCTTCGCGCGGTGGTGTTGAACTCGGGCGGTGCCAACGCTTGTACCGGTGCACCCGGTTTCCAGGACGCGCATCGGACGGCCGAGGAGGTCGCATCCGTGTTGAGCAACTGGGGTTCGGAAACAGGGGCCATCGAGGTTGCCGTGTGCTCGACAGGTCTCATCGGCGATCGGTTGCCGATGGACAAGCTGTTGCCGGGGGTGACCGAGGTGGTGCACGAACTGGCCGGCGGTATCTCCGGTGGCACCGATGCCGCTTACGCGATCATGACCACCGATACCGTTCCGAAGCAGGCCGCGATTCATCACGCAGACAAGTGGAATGTCGGTGGCATGGCCAAGGGCGCGGGCATGCTCGCACCCTCGCTGGCCACGATGCTCAGTGTCATCACCACCGACGCCGTCGCGACCGCGGAGCAGCTCGACACCGCGCTTCGTGCGGCCACCCGGTTGTCCTACGACCGACTCGACGTCGACGGCGCATCCTCCACGAACGACACGGTACTGCTGCTCTCCTCCGGGGCGAGCGGTGTGAGCCCGTCGCAGGAGGACCTCGACGCTGCTGTTCTGGCGGTATGCGACGACCTCGCCGATCAGATGATGGCCGATGCCGAGGGCGTCACGAAGCGAGTGAAGATCACCGTCTCCGGTGCAGTATCCGAGGACGAGGCTCTCGTCGGTGCGAGGACGGTCGCCAGGGACAGTCTCACCAAGACGGCCCTATTCGGTTCGGACCCCAACTGGGGCCGTGTACTCGCGGCGATCGGTATTGCTCCGATCGAACTCGATCCGGATCGGATTGCTGTGTCGTTCAACGGCAATCCGGTGTGCATCGACGGCGTCGGCGCTCCGGGTGCGCGCGAGGTCGACCTGTCGGTAGTCGATATCGCCGTGACCATCGACCTCGGACTCGGGTCCGGTACGGCCACGATCAGAACGACGGATCTCTCCCACGCCTACGTCGAAGAGAACTCGGCGTACTCGTCATGACTGCTGCTGCAACGCAATTGACGGCAGCGCAGAAGGCGTTCACGCTCGCCGAGGCGCTGCCCTGGCTCCAGCGCTTCTCGGGCAAGATCGTCGTGGTGAAGTACGGCGGGAACGCCATGATCGACGACGATCTCAAACGAGCGTTCGCCGCCGACATGGTGTTTCTACGCACCGTCGGAATTCACCCCGTCGTCGTGCACGGCGGAGGCCCGCAGATTTCGGCCATGCTCACCAGGCTGGGCCTGACGGGTGAGTTCCGCGGCGGATTTCGGGTCACCACACCGGAAGTCATGGACATCGTTCGGATGGTGCTGTTCGGGCAGGTCGGCCGTGAACTCGTCGGCTTGATCAACAGTCACGGGCCGTATGCCGTCGGAATCTCGGGGGAGGACGCACACCTGTTCACCGCGACGCGTCGTTCGGTCCTGGTCGACGGCGTCGATACCGATATCGGTCTGGTGGGCGACGTCACCTCGGTAGATCCGAAGGCGATCTTCGATCTGATTGCCGCAGGCCGCATTCCGGTGGTCTCCACCATCGCACCCGACAGTGACGGCGTGGTGCACAACATCAACGCCGATACCGCTGCTGCTGCTCTCGCCAGTGCGATCGGGGCAGAGAAGTTGGTCGTGCTCACCGATGTCGAGGGTCTCTACACGGCGTGGCCCGATCGCAGTTCCCTGACCTCTCGAATCGACGCGTCGGAACTCGACGCATTGCTGCCCACGCTCGATGCGGGAATGGTTCCGAAGATGGAAGCGTGCCTGCGGGCCGTTCGTGCCGGTGTGCCGTCGGCGCACGTCATCGACGGTCGCGTCGAACATTCGGTTCTGGTGGAGCTGTTCACCGGAGAGGGGATCGGCACCATGGTCACCCCCGATCACTCGTCTACGTCAGGAGTCACGTCATGACCGGCACGCAGTCCACGGTCGATCTACAGCAGCGGTGGTCCACGTCGCTGATGGACAACTACGGTGTGCCGCGCGTAGCGCTCGTCCGAGGCGAAGGCGCTGTGGTGACCGACGCCGACGGCAAGCAGTACCTCGACCTGCTGGCCGGTATCGCCGTCAATATCCTGGGCCACGCTCATCCTGCGGTGATCGAGGCGGTCACTGCTCAGCTCTCCACTCTGGGTCATACGTCGAATCTGTATGCGACGGAACCGGGTATCGAACTGGCCGAGCAATTGCTCGCACATCTGGGTGCGGGTGCGACGGGACGAGTGTTCTTCTGCAACTCGGGTACCGAGGCCAACGAGGCGGCGTTCAAGATCGCGCGTCTGACCGGTCGTCCCCACATCATTGCCGCCGAGAAGGCCTTTCACGGACGGACGATGGGTGCACTGGCGCTCACCGGACAAGCCGACAAGCGAATTCCGTTCGAACCCATGCCTGCCGGTGTCCAGCACGTGCCCTACGGAGACATCGCCGCGCTCGAGGCAGCCGTCGATTCCGACACCGCCGCAGTGTTTCTCGAACCCATCATGGGGGAGGGCGGCGTGGTCGTTCCTCCCGACGGGTATCTCGTTGCCGCACGTGAGATCACGGCGAAGCACGGCGCGCTGTTGGTCCTCGACGAGGTGCAGACCGGTATCGGCCGCACGGGCTGGTTCTACGCCCACCAGTCGGTCGGCATCGTGCCCGACGTGATCACCTTGGCCAAAGGACTGGGCGGGGGTCTGCCCATCGGAGCCTGCATCGGTATCGGGGCGGCGGGGGAGTTGTTGTATCCGGGCAAGCACGGCACCACCTTCGGCGGCAACCCGGTCTGCGCCGCTGCTGCGTTGGCTGTGTTGCGGACCATTGCCGCCGACGACCTCGTTTCGCACGCCGACAGTCTCGGCAAGACCATCGCTCATTCCATCGAGGCTCTCGAACACCCTCTCGTCAGCCATGTTCGGGGCTCCGGGCTTCTGCTCGGAGTGGTGCTCACGGCCGCAGTTGCGCCTGCGGCCGAGGCGGCGGCCCGTGACGCAGGCTTCCTGATCAATGCAGCGCAACCAGACGTATTGCGGCTCGCACCGCCGCTGATCATCACCGAAGAGCAGGCCGCGTCGTTCGTCTCGGCACTACCGGCAATTCTCGACGCAGCACAGGAGGCACACCAGCCATGACCGTTCAGCACTTCCTTCGCGACGACGACATCACCCCGCAGCAGCAGGGAGAAATCCTGGCGCTCGCGGCCGAGATCAAGCGGGCTCCGTTCTCCAAGCGGCCGCTCGAGGGGCCGAAGGGCGTCGGTGTGATCTTCGAGAAGAATTCCACCAGAACTCGGTTCTCGTTCGAGTTGGGCATTGCGCAGTTGGGCGGCCACGCCGTTGTGGTCACCGGAAGCGACACTCAACTGGGACGCGAGGAGACTCTGCAGGACACCGGCCGCGTGCTGTCCCGCTACGTCGAGGCGGTCGTCTGGCGTACGTTCGGCCAGAAGCGACTGGAGCAGATGGCAACGGGTGCAACGATTCCTATCGTCAATGCGCTGTCCAACGAATTCCATCCCTGCCAGGTCCTCGCCGATCTGCAGACGCTGATCGAGCACAAGGGAAACCTGACCGGGAGGACGCTGGCGTACTTCGGCGACGGTGCCAACAACATGGCACATTCGCTTCTCATCGGCGGAGTGACCGCGGGACTCGATGTCAGGATCGCCGCTCCGAAGGAATTCGCACCACTCGGTTACGTCCTCGATGCCGCACGTGCGCGCGCCGAGGAGACCGGAGCGTCCATCACGGTGACCGAAGACCCCGACGAGGCCGCCGACGGTGCCGACGCTCTCGTCACCGATACCTGGACATCGATGGGTCAGGAGAACGACGGACTCGATCGAGTCGCTCCGTTCCGGCCCTACCGCATCGACTCCGAGCTGCTGTCGAAGGCGAAATCCGATGCGGTCGTGCTGCATTGCCTTCCTGCCCACCGCGGCGAGGAAATCACCGACGAGGTGCTCGACGGTCCGCACAGTGTCGTCTGGGACGAGGCCGAGAACCGTCTGCACGCGCAGAAAGCACTGCTGGTCTGGCTCCTCGAGCAGGCTCGGCGACCGTGAGTGACGACGTCACTGCGGTTCCGCTGACCGCGTCGACCCGCGCGGGCAGACAGGCGCGGATCATCGCGTTGCTGGCCACGCATCAGGTGCGCAGTCAACCGCAGCTGGCGTCGTTGCTCGCCGCCGAGGGGATCGACACCACCCAGGCGACGCTGTCGCGTGACCTCGAAGAGTTGGGTGCGGTGAAGTTGCGCGCTCCTGACGGCGGCGTCGGGGTGTACGTGGTCCCCGAGGACGGCAGCCCGGTGCGCGGGGTGTCGGGCGGAACCGACCGTCTCCTGCGGCTGTTGGGGGAGCTGTTGGTGTCCACCGATCACAGCGGAAACCAGGCAGTTCTGCGGACACCGCCCGGAGCTGCGCATTACCTGGCCAGCGCCCTCGATCGTGCTGCATTGCCGGAAGTCGTGGGAACGATCGCCGGGGACGACACGATCCTGCTCATCGCCCGTGAACCGACCACCGGCGGCGAGATCGCCGACAAGATAGAAAAGCTCGCTCGACGCGGAAACTGAGATCCGGTCACTCCGCACTGCACCACACGAACCACGAAGGAGCGTCATCACCATGGCCGAACGCGTCATCCTCGCCTACTCCGGCGGACTCGACACCTCTGTCGCCATCAGCTGGATCGGACGGGAGACCGGCAAGGAGGTCGTCGCTGTTGCCATCGACCTCGGCCAGGGCGGTGAGGACATGAATGTCGTCCGCCAGCGCGCATTGGACTGCGGCGCAGTCGAATCGGTCGTCGTCGACGCCAGGGACGAGTTCGCCGACGAGTACTGCCTGCCGACGGTGCAATCCAACGCGCTGTACATGGATCGGTATCCGTTGGTTTCGGCCATCAGCCGCCCGCTGATCGTCAAGCATCTGGTGGAGAACGCACGTGCGCACGGCGGAACCGTCGTCGCCCACGGATGCACGGGCAAGGGCAACGATCAGGTCCGGTTCGAGGTCGGTTTCAACACGCTCGCTCCGGAGCTCGAAGTGCTGGCACCGGTACGCGATTACGCGTGGACCCGGGAGAAGGCGATCGCGTTCGCCGAGGAGAACGACATTCCGATCAACGTCACCACCAAGTCACCGTTCTCCATCGACCAGAACGTGTGGGGACGAGCAGTGGAGACCGGCTTCCTGGAAGATCTGTGGAACGCGCCGACGAAGGATGTGTACGACTACACCGAGGATCCGACGGTCAACTTCCAGGCACCCGACGAACTGATACTCACGTTCGACAAGGGTCGCCCGGTCGCCATCGACGGCCGTCCGGTGTCGGTGCTCGGTGCGATCCAAGAACTCAACACCCGTGCGGGCGCTCAGGGTGTCGGCCGATTGGACGTCGTCGAGGATCGGCTCGTCGGCATCAAGAGCCGTGAAATCTACGAGGCTCCCGGTGCGATGGTCCTGATCCGTGCGCACGAAGAACTCGAGCACGTGACCCTCGAGCGCGAACTCGGCCGCTACAAGCGTCATACCGACCAGAAGTGGGCCGAGCTGGTCTACGACGGCCTGTGGTACTCGCCGCTCAAGGGTGCACTCGACACGTTCGTTCAGCACACGCAGGAACACGTCTCGGGCGACATCCGCTTGGTGCTGCACGCGGGCGGAATCATCGTCAACGGCCGTCGCAGCGGGGAGTCTTTGTACGACTTCAACCTCGCTACCTACGACGAGGGCGACACGTTCGACCAGTCGGCGGCCAAGGGATTCGTGCAGCTGCACGGGCTCTCCTCCAAGATCGCAGCGAAGCGGGACCTGGGCCTGTGACCACTTCGAGCAACGCACACGGAACCAACGAAGGCTCGCTGTGGGGCGGGCGCTTCGCCTCCGGCCCGGCGGCTGCCATGGCTGCCCTGAGCAAATCGACACACTTCGACTGGGTTCTCGCGCCCTACGACATCCGTGCGTCCATG
Source organism: Rhodococcus sp. 05-2256-B1 (assembly GCF_002258465.1). Taxonomy (NCBI): domain Bacteria; kingdom Bacillati; phylum Actinomycetota; class Actinomycetes; order Mycobacteriales; family Nocardiaceae; genus Rhodococcus; species Rhodococcus sp. 05-2256-B1. The sequence goes on from NZ_NOZA01000028.1 coordinate 38,328, forward strand.
GCGCACGCTCGGGTTCTGAACGGTGCCGGACTGCTGACCCCGCAGGACCTCGAGACCATGCTCGACGGTTTGCAGCGGCTGGCCGACGACGTGGCGTCCGGTGAGTTCGTCGCGGCCGAGTCGGACGAGGACGTGCACGGCGCCCTCGAACGCGGTTTGATCGACCGGGTCGGACCCGAGGTGGGTGGTCGCCTGCGCGCCGGCCGCTCACGCAACGATCAGGTCGCGACCCTGTTCCGGATGTGGTTGCGCGACGCCGTCCGTCGGGTGGCGGTCGGTGTTCTCGACGTCGTGGACGCATTGGCAACTCAGGCTGCGGCTCACCCCACCGCGGTCATGCCCGGCAAGACTCATTCGCAGGCGGCGCAGCCGGTGTTGTTGGCGCATCATCTGCTCGCACATACCCATCCGCTGCTGCGTGATGTCCAGCGGTTCGCGGACTTCGACAGGCGAGCGGCAGTGTCGCCCTACGGTTCCGGCGCTCTGGCCGGCTCCTCGCTCGGTCTGAGCCCCGAGAAGATCGCCGCCGAACTCGGGTTCGATTCGTCCGCCGAGAACTCGATCGACGCCACGTCCTCGCGTGATTTCGCGGCGGAAGCCGCGTTCGTCCTGGCGATGACAGCGGTGGACCTGTCTCGGTTCGCCGAGGAGGTCATCTCGTGGAGCACACCCGAATACGGTTACGTGACTCTCGCAGATGCATGGTCGACGGGCAGCTCGATCATGCCGCAGAAGAAGAATCCCGACGTCGCGGAGTTGACTCGTGGCAAGACGGGCCGCCTGATCGGAAATCTGACCGGCCTGTTGGCCACCCTCAAGGCACAACCCTTGGCGTACAACCGGGATCTTCAGGAAGACAAGGAGCCGGTCTTCGATTCGGTGGCTCAGCTCGAGTTGCTGCTCCCGGCACTCACCGGTTTGACGGCGACATTGGAGTTCCACACCGATCGCATGGCCGAACTCGCGCCGGCCGGGTTCACGCTCGCCACCGACATCGCCGAATGGATGGTGCGGCAAGGGATTGCGTTCCGGGTAGCTCACGAGGCAGCGGGAGCCTGCGTGCGCGCGGCGGAAGCGCGGGGCGTCGGGCTGGTGGATCTGACCGACGACGAGCTCGCGTCGATCGATCCGGCGCTCACTCCGGCGGTGCGCGAGGTGCTCACCGTGGAGGGTTCCATTTCCTCGCGTGATGCTCGCGGCGGCACCGCGGCGGTTCAGGTGGCGCACCAGCTCGGTGGTGTGCGGGCGACTGCGTCGACGTTGCGCGCGTGGGCCGAGGTGCCGGTGTTGCGGCACTAGTCGACATCCTCGCCGTATTCCACGAGTGTGATGTGAGAAGCTTTCGTCACGCGAAGACCGATGTCGGTCGTTCCGTCGGGGCCGAACGCAGGAGTGTATTTGTGGGACTGAATGCAGACGCGGTACGTGGTCCACTGCGGCGTGCTATCGCAACGGCCCAGAACGGCCTCGAGGTCATCCGGCTGGGTGGTCTCGAGACCGAGGTCGATCCGTCGCCTTTCCGGGTGATGGACCGCGAGCCGATGTATCGGTTGCGGCGTTACTTCCCCGACGACGTTCCCGTGGACAGTCCTCCGGTGGTGCTGATTCCGCCGATGATGGTCTCCGCGGACGTGTACGACGTCACCACCGATCAAGGTGCGGCCGGCATTCTGCACGGCATGGGCATGGACCCGTGGGTGGTCGATTTCGGTTCGCCCGATACCGAAGAGGGCGGGTGGAGCCGTACTCTGGCCGATCACGTCGTCGCCATCAGCGAGGTCGTGGACAAGGTGCACGAGCACACCGGCCGCGACGTTCACCTCGGCGGGTATTCGCAGGGCGGCATGTTCTGCTACCAAGCTGCCGCCTATCGAGGTGGACGAAACCTGGCCAGCCTCATCACGTTCGGGGCTCCGGTCGACACCTTGGCCGGCTTGCCGTTGGGTATCCCGGCCGGTGTCGCTACTCGGGGCGCAGAGTTTCTCGCCGACCATGTATTCACGCGCTTGGCCGTGTCGGGGTGGATGGCGCGGACGGGATTTCAGCTGCTCGACCCGGCGAAGACCGTGCGGTCTCGCTTGGATTTCCTGCGACAGTTGCACGATCGGGAAGCGCTGTTGCCTCGGGAGCCGCAGCGCCGCTTCCTGGCGATGGACGGCTGGGTGGCGTGGTCCGGGCCCGCCGTGGCCGAGTTGCTCAGGCAGTTCGTCGTGCACAACCGCATGATGACCGGCGGCTTCGTCATCAAGGACAGGTTGTTGACGCTTGCCGAGTTGACGGTGCCGGTCTTGGCGTTCGTCGGCGAGGTCGACGACATCGGACAGCCGTTGGCGGTGCGCGGAATCCGGCGTGCCGCACCGCGTGCTCAGGTATTCGAAACAACCTTGCGTGCAGGACATTTCGGTCTCGTGGTGGGTAGCACGGCAGCTGCGCAGACATGGCCGACCACTGGAAACTGGATTCGGTGGCGCGAGAACCTCGGACCGAAGCCCGAGGCCGTGCGCGTCATGGAACACGAAGAGCACTCGGACAGCGACAGCGGAGTGTCGATCACCAACAGGCTGATTCATACCGCTGCCTCCATCGCCGAAGTGGGAGTCGGTGTAGGACGCGGACTGGCCTCGGCCGCGACCGGTGCCGTTCGCGGCACTCGTGAGATCTCGACCGAGGCCGTGCGCACCCTTCCGCGGCTGGCGCGGCTGGGGCAGATGCAGCCGCACAGTCGGGTCTCGTTGGGCCGCTTGATCGCTGAGCAGGGCAGAAAGTCCCCGCTCGGCGAGTGCTTCCTCTTCGACGACCGAGTGCACACCTACGACGCCGTCAACGTGCGTATCGACAACGTGGTTCGAGGTCTGATCAGTGTCGGTGTACGGCCTGCATCGCGCATCGGTGTGCTGATGGAGACCAGGCCGAGTGCCCTCGCCGCCATCGCGGCTCTGTCGCGCATCGGCGCTGTTCCGGTGTTGCTGCAGCCGGGTAGCGACCTCACTGCCGCGTTACGCACCGTGGACGTCGACACTGTGATCGCCGATCCGGAGAATGCCGCGGCGGCCGTTCCGGTCGCGCCCAACGTGCTGGTGCTCGGCGGCGGCGAGACGCGGCGGCTCGATGTTCCGGACGGCTACGAAGTGATAGACCTCGAAGCCATCGACCCCGACGCCGTCCGGCTACCGGCCTGGTTCGAGCCGGATCCCGGTCGCGCTCGCGAACTGGCGATGATTCTGTTCACCACCACCGACCGTGGTCTCGAACCGCGATACATCACCAACCATCGCTGGGCACTGTCCGCATTCGGTACCGCGACGACGGCTGCTCTCGGTCCCGGCGATACTGTGTATTGCCTTGCACCGCTCCATCATTCGGCGGGCATACTCGTGACCATCGGCGGCGCGCTTGCCGGCGGATCGAGGATCGCGCTCTCCCGTGGTCTCGATCCCGAGCGCTTCAGGGAAGAGGTGTACCGCTACGGCGTCACTGTCGTCAGCTACACCTGGACGATGATGCAGCAGATCGTCGACGACGGGCGCTTCCCGGTCGACACCGGTCACCCGGTTCGGCTGTTCATCGGCTCCGGTATGCCGGTGGGATTGTGGCGTCGCACCCTGGCGAAGTTCACCCCGGCGCGAGTGCTCGAGTTCTATGCCTCCACCGAGAACGACGTCATTCTTGCCAATGTCGCCGGGACGAAGATCGGCTCGAAGGGACGCCCTCTGCCCGGCAGTGCGCGAGTGGCTCTGGCGGCGTACGACCCGATCACCGGCCGACTCGAAGAGGACGACGACGGATTCGTGCGGCAGTGCCGCGACGACGAGATCGGGCTGCTCCTGGGCCGCCCGAGTGGTGACGGTGAAGCGACCAGCCATGTCATGCGTGGGGTCTTCGAGCCCACCGACGCGTGGATACCCACCGAGAACCTGTTCCGGCGTGATTCGGACGGCGATTACTGGCTCATCGATCGTAAGGACACCGTTGTTCGCTCGGCGCGGGGTCCGGTGTACACCCAGCCGATCGTCGACGCCGTCGGCGATCTCGATCAGGTCGGTTCGGCCGTGGTCTACGGGGTTCGTGTTGCCGTCGACGGGCCACGGTCGATCCGCATGGAAGCGTCGGCCACCGAGGTTGCCGTGTGTGCTGTCTCCCTGCAGCCGGAAGCGGTGATCACCGCTCGCGCTCTCACCGATGCCCTGGGAGTCCTGCTTCCGGACGAGCGCCCGGCGATCGTCCACGTTGTGTCCGACATCCCGGTCGGTCGCGCCTATCGACCCAACGCGTCTGCATTGAAACAGGCAGGAATTCCTACTCCGAGCGCACGATCGTGGTACTACGATCCGGAGTCGAACAGCTACCGACGACTGACGAAAGCTGTTGTGGCAGAACGCTTCGTGGGACGTCAGGCCACCGCCGAGAAGTCTTCCTGACATGAAGGAACGGCCGGCGGCCCCGACGACGGAAACAATCGGCGTTCGGTAGCGTGAACGAAGACCATCACTCCGACTCGGTCGGAGCAGACAGAAGGACACCTGTGGCAATCGACTCGACACTGCTCTCCATCCTCGCGTGCCCTGTGGACAAGGGCCCGCTCCTGCTCGTCGAGGACGAATTGCTCTACAACCCGCGACTGCGTCGCGCATATCCGATAGAGAACGGCATTCCGGTGTTGCTCGCCGACGATGCGCGCGATGTCGACGACGCCGAGCACGAGTCGATTCTGGCGCGCGCCACGTCCTAGACCACCTCGTTCATGGTGTCCGCCGACGCAATGTCGCTGCCGCACCGGTCAGCGCTGCCACGGTGAACATCACGACCACGGCGATGTCGGCCCCCATGCGCTTGGTTGCATCGGGGTGGACGGATATCTCCTGCAGGGCGTCCACCAGGTAGCTCAGCGGCAGAAGGTTGCTGACTGCACCGAGCCAACTCGGCATCTGATCGCGGGCCACCAGGAGCCCGCAGAGGAAGAGCTGCGGGATCACGACGACCGGCATGAACTGGACCGCTTGAAATTCGGTACGTGCGAAAGCGCTGCACAACAGCCCGATCGCCACTCCGAGCATCGCCCCGAGTACCGCGATCACCAGAACCCACCCGATCGAGCCTTCGATGTCGAGCCCGAGCAATCCGAATGCGAGTGCGCACGCGAGCAGCGCCTGCCCTACAGCGGCGAGCGAGAACGCCGAGCCGTAACTCGCAAGCAGGTCCATCTTGGACATCGGTGTGGTCAGCAGGCGTTCGAGTGTTCCCGTGCTGCGTTCACGCTGCATCGAGATCGACGTGAGCAGAAACATGACGACGAACGGCAGAATGCCGAGCATCGTGATCGCAATTCGATCGAACGACGATTGTTGGTTCGGCGGAGCCGGGACGTCTCGGTACAGGAAATACAGCAACACAATCAGTAGAGACGGCACGAGCAGGACCATGGCCACCGATCGGTGATCGGCTCTGAGCTGGCGCAGGATTCGACCCGTACCCGCTGCGTAGATTCGTGCGTTCACGATGTCTGTTCCGTGGATCTGATGAGCGAGAGGAATGCGCGGTCGAGGTTCGTTTCCTTCGTCCGCGCCAGTAGCGCTTCGGGGCTCGATCGGTCCAGGACGGCACCGTCGCGCATCAGTACGAGCTGGCTGCAGTGTTCTGCCTCCTCCATCACGTGGCTCGAGACCAGCACTGTCGTACCTACCGCTGCGATTGCGGCGAATCGTGACCACAGTTCCGAGCGAAGGACGGGATCCAACCCGACCGTCGGCTCGTCGAGGACGATGAGTTCGGGTTCGGCGACCAGCGCGCTGGCCAGGGAGACCCGGCTCAGTTGGCCACCGGAGAGCTCACCCGCCCGCGACGCCGCATGGTCGGTGAGTCCGACAGCCGCGATGGCGGACGCCACCTCGGAGTGGCGGCGACCGTAGAGCGACCCGAAGTACTGCACGTTCTCGCGAACGGTGAGGTCTCGGTACACGCTCGGTGCCTGCGTCACGTACCCGACGGTGCGGCGCAGGGAGGTGGAGCCGGCTGGGCATCCGAGCACTGTCACGGTTCCGCCGGCAACGATCTGCGTGCCGACGATGGCGCGCATCAACGTGGTCTTTCCGCAGCCCGATGGGCCGAGGAGGCCGGTGATGGCAGCCCGCGGAATCGTCAGGGACAGATTGTGCAGCACCGTTCGGTTGCCGCGGCGAACCGTCAACCCTGTGATCTCGACGGCATGTTGCCCGGTGAACGCCATGTCGGCCTCCAGCCTCTCATCGATCGATGCAGTCATAACCCCGTCGATGCCTCGAGGTCAAGGGTTCAGCATCATGGGACGGGTGAACGCTGCTGACTTGGAAATGGGAGAGCCGGACGACGCAGCCCGACGTATCCTCGGGGCCACCGTCCATGCAGGCGCGGTGTCGGTACGCATCGTGGAGGTCGAGGCATACGGCGGTCCGGTCGACGGTCCGTGGCCCGATCCCGCTGCGCATTCTTTCCGTGGTCCGACACCCCGAAATGCCGTGATGTTCGGTCCGGCGGGTCGGCTGTACGTCTACCTGAGTTACGGCATGCACCTGTGCATGAACGTCAGTTGCGGGCCGGACGGGACGGCTGCTGCCGTCCTGCTTCGAGCCGGTCAGGTAGTTGCAGGTCACGACCTCGTCGACGGCAGGCGCGGTGGCGGAAAGTCGCGAACAGCGCGGGTCGAGGCCGGGTGGGCTCGAGGGCCCGGCAATCTCGGACGAGCACTCGGAGTGGGACTTGCCGACAACGGGACCGATCTGTTCGACGCGTCGTCACCGATCACCCTCGAGCTGCTCGAACATCCGCTGGGCGACGAGGCGTTGAAAGTCGGCCCACGCGTGGGTGTGAGCGTGGCAGCAGACAGACCGTGGCGTTTCTGGCTACCGGCCTCGCCTGCAGTGTCGAACTACCGGCGCAGTCCCCGCGCTCCCCAGCCCGGCTTGCGTGAGGGCTGAACGAGGCGGCGGCAAGTGCATGCGGGAAGATCGACGTCGTGAGCGAGAACATCATCGACGAATTGACCTGGCGCGGACTGATCGCGCAGTCCACCGACGTGGAAGCACTGAAGAAGGCCACCGCGGACGGGCCGATCACGTTGTACTCCGGTTTCGACCCGACCGGACCCTCGCTCCACGCCGGCCACCTCGTTCCGCTGCTCGCCTTGAAGCGGTTCCAGCGGGCCGGGCATCGGCCGATCATTCTGGCGGGCGGCGCAACCGGACTGATCGGTGATCCTCGCGATGTGGGGGAGCGGACCATGAACTCCCGTGAGGTGGTCACCGAGTGGGCGTCGCGTATCCGGGGGCAGCTCGAACGGTTCGTAGACCTGGACGACGGCCCTACCGGTGGCGTCGTGGTCAACAACCTGTCCTGGACGGGGGAGTTGTCCACCATCGACTTCCTCCGAGACGTCGGCAAACACTTCTCGATCAACGTCATGCTCGCGCGGGAGACGGTCAAGACTCGGCTCGAGGGCGACGGCATGTCGTACACCGAGTTCAGCTACATGCTGTTGCAGGCCAACGACTACGTCCAGCTGCGCCGGGAGTACGGCTGCAGTCTGCAGATCGGTGGCTCGGATCAGTGGGGCAACATCATCGCCGGCGTGGAACTGAACCGTCGGCAGGACGCCGAACAGGTTCACGCGCTGACCGTTCCCCTGGTCACGTCGTCGGACGGCAAGAAGTTCGGTAAGTCCACAGGTGGTGGCAGTCTCTGGTTGGACCCCGAGATGACCAGCCCGTACGCCTGGTACCAGTACTTCGTGAACACCGGTGACGCCGATGTGGTCAAGTACCTGCGCTGGTTCACCTTCCTGTCCCAGGACGAACTGGCCGAATTGGAGACAGCAACCGAGGAGCGACCGCACGCGCGAGAAGCTCAGAAGCGACTGGCAGCAGAGATGACGACTCTGGTTCACGGCGAAGAGGCGACTCGCTCGGTCGAACTCGCCAGCCAAGCACTGTTCGGGCGGGCCGAGCTCACCGACCTCGACGAGAGCACTCTGGCAGCGGCGTTGCACGAGGCATCTGTGGCCGACATCGAGGTGGGTGCTCCGAACACGATCGTCGACCTCCTTGTCGCGACAGGGTTGAGCGAGAGCAAGGGTGCTGCGCGACGGGCGGTCAAAGAGGGCGGGGCAGCGGTGAACAACGTCAAGATCGCCGACGAGAACTGGACACCGTCGAGCGACGACCTCTTGCACGGACAATGGTTGGTGGTCCGGCGCGGGAAGCGGAACTTTGCGGGAGCACGCGTGGCTCGCTGAATCCAGGATCGGCCAGTGGCCGGAGTCACATTGATGTAATTTGGTTTGGACATCCGCTCGAGGGGCAATCCATCGAGCGCGACCAGGCTGTTCACACCGATTGTGTCCGAACGACCTGGGGATTTGACGCGTTGTTATCCGGGGCGTAACTTTGTCCAAGTCAGAGCGACACGGACGCCAGCCCAGACCGCAAGGCCTGAGCGAAGCGGACGCGCTCTACACAATCTGGTTCGGATACTACTTCGGTTGTGTCTTAACCGCGGATCGAAGGCCAGTTTGACTGAGCCTGAACATCCGATCTAAGCTGGAACGGTTGCCCCGGACACCGACGAGATCATCTCGGACGTGGATGGTGTGTGCGTGTTCTTTGAGAACTCAACAGTGTGTCGATGAATGTCAGTGCCGAATTTTATTTGGTGAAAGCATTCGATGTATCAGCTGCCCGCTTGTGGTGGTTGTTGTCGGGTGTTGTTTTGAAAATGCTAGTTGAGTTTTTTTGCTAGTGATTTGACTTGATGTCTTTGACTGATTCACGGTCTTTCGGGACTGTTGTTTCGCAGGTCTTTTACGGAGAGTT
>NZ_NOZA01000018.1:0-46175 GCF_002258465.1 Rhodococcus sp. 05-2256-B1
CACGCAAAACGCTCGGCTGGAAAACTCCAGCCGAGCGTTTACGTGATCTACTGACAGGCATCTGACCATCAGGTGTTGCGAGGACCCCTAGAATCCGCCCAATCGCGTCGGGCCCTTCGGCGTACAGCATGTGATCGTCAGTGCATGTGATCGTCAGTGCATGTGGTCGTCGAGGAATTCGGCGACCACCGTGGTCACGGCCTGGTGAATCTTTTCGTGCAGCAGATCGTGTCCGCCGTCCTCGAACTCGCGCAGGCTCGCCTGCGGAACGCGTCCGATCCATTCACGCACGGCATCGACCGGTGCCAGACGATCGTCGACCCCGTGCACGGCCAGCAACGGGATGACGTTGTCGGACAGGTCGTCGGCAGAACCGGTGACGGACTTGGGCGTGCCGCACAGGATTGCGCAGCGGACGGCCTCCGGATGCGCACCCAGCGCTGCGATGGCCGTCGCGGCACCGAGCGAGTGGCCCATCAGGGCGAACGACAGCTCGGGGTGCTCGGCCTCGGCGATGTCGATCAACTGCAGCGCGTTCTGTGCGAGACCGGGGATCTGTGCTGCGTCGGTCAGTTCACCCTCGGTCAGGCCGTGCCCCACGTGATCGACCGCCCACACGTCCACCCCACGCTCGTTCAGCAGCCGCGCGAAGCGGTGGTAGTGGGCGCTGTTCTGGCCGAGACCGTGCAGGAAAACGAGACCGAATCGAGCGTCGGCGACGGTCCAGGTTCGATAGTGGACAGCACCGGTGGCTCCGTCGAAAAAAGGCATTGAATCATTTTGCCTGTTCCCGCCGGCTTCCGCGCGCAACGTGACCGGTGCCGCTGTCGTGGGTCGCTAGGGTGGACGCTTGTGTTCCTCCTCGGCGATCAGGTCGTCTACAGCGCCAGCGACCTCGCCGCGGCGGCGTCCTGCGAATTCGGCCTGCTCCGACGACTGGACGCTGTCACCGGCTTGATCCCCCGGCAGAGCGTCGCAGCCGACCCGATGCTCGACCGCACGTCCACACTCGGATTCGAGCACGAACGACGCCAACTCGAGGCGTTCGAGCAGCGTTTTCCCGGTGGCGTCCTGACCATGGACCGACCGGGCCGTACCGCACAGGAACTGGCGGACGCGGCATGGGCGACCTTCACCGCCCTGACCTCACGCACGCCGGTGCTCTATCAGGCCACCTTCTTCGACGGACGATTTCTCGGTTTCTGCGACTTCTTGGTAGCCGACGGTTCTCGTTACACCGTCTACGACACGAAACTGTCGAGACACGCGAAGGTGCCGGCGCTGCTGCAGTTGGCCGCGTACGCCGACGCGCTGCACACCGGGGGTATCACTCCGAGCGAGCAGGTCCATCTGATGCTCGGCGACGGCAGCGACTCCGCGCACGCACTGGCCGACATTCTTCCGGTCTACCGGCAGTCGCGAGCACACCTGCAGCACATTCTCGACGAGCATCACGCCGAGGGCACCGTCGTCGAGTGGTTCGATCCGCGGTACTCGGGATGCGGGCAGTGCGATGCCTGCACCGCCGAGGTGGAGCAGCATCGCGATCTGGTGCTCGTCGCCGGCATGCGCGGCAGCACCAGGGACCGTCTACTGGACGCAGGAATCTCGTCGATCGACGAGCTCGCCGAGTCGAGTACCCCGGTGGACGGCATGTCCTCCCGGACACTGGAGAACCTGCGGGCGCAGGCAGCCTTGCAGGTACGCCAAGAGCGCAGCGGGGCAGCCGAATTCGAGATCTTCGACGCCGAGGCACTGGGGGTGATTCCCGAGCCCGACGACGGCGACATCTTCTTCGACTTCGAGGGAGATCCGCTGTACGCGGAGTCCGGTTCGTCCGACTGGGGTCTCGAGTACCTGTTCGGCGTCTACACCGCGGACGGCGACTTCCTGCCGTTCTGGGCACACGACCGTGCGCAGGAACGTCGTGCGCTCATCGACTTCCTCGACTACGTCGCCGCCCGCCGAGCCGAGTATCCGAAGATGCACGTGTATCACTATGCGCCGTACGAGAAGACGGCTCTGCTGCGGCTGGCCGGCCGGTACGGAGTGGGCGAGGACGCCGTCGACGATCTGCTGCGGGAGAACGTTCTCGTGGATCTCTACCCCGTCGTGCGGTCGGCTGTTCGGATCGGTGCTCGCTCGTACAGCATCAAGAAACTCGAACCGCTGTACATGCCCGCGGCCCGTGACGGAGACGTCACCGACGCGGCGGCGTCGATCGTCGAATACGCGCACTGGTGCGAACTGCGCGATCGAGGCAAGGACGCCGAGGCGGCAGCTCTGCTCGCCGACATTGCCGAGTACAACCGCACCGACTGCGAATCGACACTGCGACTGCGTGATTGGTTGCTCGATCGGGCATCGGACGCTGGGGTAGCACCGCGGTCCCCGCAGCAGCTGGACCTCGAGGACATCGTCGACCGCACCGCGACCCCACTCGAACTCGAACTGGCCGAGCACGCCGGACTGCCGTGGGATCGCACGCCGACGCAGCACGCGCTCGGATTGTTCGCCGGTGCCATCGGATATCACCGACGAGAGAACAAGCCGTTCTGGTGGGGCCACTACGACCGCCTGACCCATCCGCTCGACGAATGGGCCGACGCCGCGGACGTTTTGAAAGTCGAGCGCGCCGAGCTGGTGCACGACTGGATGAAAACTGCACCCGGACAACGGGTGCTGCGTCGTCAGGTCAAGTTGATCGGGCACCTGAGCAACGGTGTGCTGTCCGGCTCGAAGGTGAAACTGCTGTACGAGAACCCGGCCCCGGAGGGGTTGACGAAGCAGCAACCGGCGCATCGGGCCACCACATCGGTGGAGATCGTGCAGACCGGGTACGAGGGAACCCTGGATGTAGTTGTCGTACAAGAGAATCTACGCAAGGGCGTGGAGGAGTACACCGATTTCCCGGTTGCCACCGCCCCCGAGCCGCCGCCGAACACCAAGCATCTCGAGCAGGCGATCGTCTCCGTCGCGACCGAGGTTCTCGGCGGGTTGCCGGAACTGCCGCGCACGGCCGTCGCCGATCTGCTGACGCGCTCGACGCCTCGAACCCTTTCCGGCTCCGGCCTTCCCGCGGTCCACGACAAAAACTACGCACATGCGATCACGGACGCGCTGCTCGATCTCGACAATTCGTACGTCGCGGTGCAGGGCCCGCCCGGCACCGGGAAGACCTACACGGCGGCGCGCGTCATCGAACAGCTGGTGAACACCCATCATTGGCGGATCGGAGTGGTCGGCCAGTCGCATCACGTGGTGAACAACCTGCTCGACACCATCGTCGGGGCCGGGGTCGACGCCTCGAAAGTGGGCAAGAAGGCCCCGACCGCGCACACCGTCGTGGACATCGCCGGATACTCGCACTTCGTCACCGAGGCCGACGAGGGCTGCGTCATCGGCGGCACCGCTTGGGATTTCTCCAACCCCGGCCGAATACCACCCGGCTCCCTCGATCTACTCGTCGTCGACGAGGCCGGTCAGTTCTCCCTCGCCAACACCATCGCGGTCTCGGTATCGGCGCGCAATCTGCTGCTTCTCGGCGACCCGGCGCAGCTCCCCCAGGTCAGTCAGGGCACCCACCCCGAGCCCGTCGACGAATCGGCCCTGGGATGGCTGACGACCGGGCACGCCACCCTGCCCGCCGACCGCGGCTACTTCCTGGCGACGACGTGGCGGATGCATCCGGATCTGTGCGCGCCGGTGTCGATGCTGTCGTACGAGGGCAAGCTCGAATCGAACAAGGATGTGACACAGTCACGTTCGCTGTCGGGTCTGGAACCGGGCCTGCACGTCGTCCTTCTGGACCACCACGGCAATTCCACCGACTCGATCGAGGAAGCCGACGAGATCGTCACGCGGGTCCGGTCGTTGCTGGGTCGGCCGTGGGTGGACCCCGCACACGGCAGCGACCCGCGCCCGATGCAGCAGTCCGACTTTCTGGTGGTGGCGGCCTACAACGCACAGGTCGCCGTCATCGTCGAGCAACTCGCAGCCGCCGGACTCGACGAGGTGTCGGTGGGAACCGTCGACAAATTCCAGGGCCGTCAGGCACCGGTGGTCCTCATCTCCATGGCAGCGTCGGCCATCGAGGACGTGCCCCGCGGAATGGGATTCCTGTTGTCGCGCAACAGACTCAACGTCGCCATCTCCCGCGGTCAGTGGGCCGCGATCCTGGTGCGCTCGCGCGCGCTGACCCATTATCTACCGTCGACCCCGGACGGACTCGTCACGCTCGGCACGTTCATGCGGCTGTGCGAGAACGCACGTCAGCCGAACGCCATACCCTCGCCGCGGTAGGTGGGAACGGCGTCGACCGATCCGTCGGAATGCACCAGAGACAGGGTGTCGAACCGCTCGCACAACTCCCCGGCCTTGGCGTGGCGGAACCAGATTCGATCGCCGATGCGCACCTCCTCGGCCCCGCTCACCGGGGTCTGCACCTCTCCCGCGCCCTCGTTGCGCAGCAGTTTCAGGCCCGACGTGACAACGCCCGCTGCCCTCCTGGACCAGCCGACAGGTCGGGGTGATCGCGACCAGGATGCCGGGCCCGACGCGATGTAGCCGCCGCCGAACGCGGTGGCGATCCGCGGAGTCGGCTTGCGCACCACCGGCAGTGCGAAGAACAGCGAGGGTTCGGCCGAGAACGCGCGATACCGATCGAACAGGGTCGGCGCGAACAGACCCGAGCCCGCGGTGACCTCGGTGACGGCCGGATCCGCGGCAGAGAAATCGATCGACCCGGTACCACCGCTGTTGACGATCTCGAGCGGCCCGATCGCCGCGGTCACGGCGTCCACCACTGCTGTTCTCCGCGCACCGATCTCACGAGACGACAGCGACTTCATCAGCTCGACAGCGACGTTGGCGTCGGGAACACCGGCGATCTGTGCCTCGTAGAACATCAACCCCACCACCCGGAACCCCCGCGAGCGAGCCTGACGGGCGAACTGCGCCACCTGCTCCGGATCCCGAAGCGGAGAGCGCCTGACCCCGATGTGCAGCGGCCCCACCCGCAACGATGCGTCCACGTCGATACAGACGCGGGGCTTGAGTAGGTCGCTCCGCGCGGCGTCTCGGACGAGGTCCAGTTGCGCGACGTCGTCGACCATCAAGGTGATGCGTCCCGACAGCACGCGGTCGTTGACCACCTCGGCGAGCGCCGTTCGATCGACCGTCGGGTACCCCATCAGAATGTCGTCGACGCCGGCCCGCGCCAACCAGATCGCTTCGCGCAGCGAATAGGCCATCACTCCGGATACACCCTGCGCCGCGAGGACCCGATTCAACACGGCTCGGCACCGCACCGACTTGCTGGCGATCCTGATCGGTACACCGTTCGCGCGGGCACGCAGTGCTGCAGCATTGGCATCGAGAGCTGTCAGATCGACTGCTGCCGTAGGAGATTCGAGACCCTCGGTGGCTGCGGCAATGCGGGACAGCGGGGTCGTAGCGGTGGTGATGTCACCGGCGATCGAACTCATTCGGCACATTCCTTCGTCGTCGTTGCCGGGCCGACACAGTCAAACACTCCGCAGCCGAGAAGTCCCGTCGAGCGGTTTTCCACTCAGCGATCTTCTGCCTTCGCGGCGATCAACCCGGACAGGTCGTCGATCTGGGCCAACACTTCGAGATCGTCGCCGTCGACCAACCACCGCAGCACCAAACCGTCGAGAGTCGCCATCCCGAAGCGGGCGATCGACTCCACCGGTTCGAGCCACCGCGTGCCGGTGTGGTCGGAACAATTCTCGAAGAACAGCTGCGCCTCGGAATCCCGGATTCGATACTGCCCGCTGGCGATCTCGGCGGCCGTGGCCGAACCCAGTGCGCGATGCCGCAACAGATACGTCTTGATCTCGTACGCCAACAGCTGACGACCGTGCGATTTCTCAATAAGCAGCCACACCGCGCTCAGCCCGCTGTGCACCAGCTCGCGCAGCCCCCGAACACCGGGTAGTTCGTGTGTTCCGACCGCGCTGTCCAACGCGGCGTGCAGTATCTCGGTGACGTCGACGATGAGGTGCTCGCCCATCGCGATCACCAGATCCTGCTTGGTCTCGAAGTGGTATTGCACGATGCCTTTGGTGACGTCGGCATATTCCGACAGCGCCCGAACGGTGAGCGACTCGATACCGACCCGCTCGGCGACGTCGATTGCCGACTGCACCAGTTGTGCGCGGCGCACGTCGGCGGGCAGCCTCGATTGCATGACCCGATACTAGGTCGCGGTCGACATCTGTGCCTTGGATTGCCCCAGGGGAGCGCGCTGCGAGATAGTGATTCGATGATCGAGCGGTCGTGGCAGAACTGGGCGGGCAATCAACATGCATTCCCGGCGCGTCGAGCCGAGCCCTCGTCGGTCGAGGAGCTGCGTGCGATTCTGCGCGATGCCGCCGAACGCTCTCTGCCGGTGCGCTGCGTCGGGGCAGGGCATTCCTTCACACCCATTGCCGTCACCGACGGTATTCAGATCGCCTTGGATGCGCTGAGCGGTATCGAATCCGTCGAACGCGCCGACGACGGATCTGCCCAGGTGACGGTGCTGGCCGGCACTCGACTCCGGGAGTTGTCGGCGCGGTTGTGGGAGCTCGGTCTGGCGATGACCAATCTGGGCGACATCGACGAGCAGTCCGTCGCCGGGGCCATCTCGACGGGCACTCACGGAACCGGTGCCGGATTCGGCGGCATCGCCACCCAGGTGCACGCGCTGGAGCTGATGACCGCAGACGGACAGTCGGTGCAGTGCTCCCGAGACGAGAACACAGAACTGTTCGGCGCGGCCCGCATCGGTCTCGGCGCTCTCGGCGTCATCACGCGTGTGACGTTGAACTGCGTCGCGGCGTTCGCGCTGCAGGCCGTCGAGACGCCGTCGACGCTGACGGCGACGCTGCGCGACCTCGATGCCACCGTCGCCGGCGTCGACCATTTCGAGTTCTATTGGTTTCCGCACACCGATCGTGTGCTCACCAAACGCAACACCCGCCTGCCCGGTGACACCGATCTGCGTCCGCTGGGCAAGGTGCGCTCGTATCTCGACGACGAACTGCTGTCCAACACGGTCTTCGAGGGCCTCAACCGAGTGGTGACGCGAGTGCCTGCGTTGATTCCCAGGGTGAACGCGGTCTCGGCCCGAGCACTGTCGGCTCGCGAGTACACCGACCGCTCGTACCGGGTGTTCGCGTCGTCGCGGACGGTCAAGTTCGTCGAGATGGAATACGCCGTGCCCGTCTCCGAGATCGCCTGGGTGCTGCGCGAGGTGGATCGCTGGCTCGAGCGTTCGGCGATCTCCATCGCGTTCCCCGTCGAGGTGCGGTTCGCGGCCGCCGACGACATCTGGCTGTCCACGGCATCCGGGCGTCCGACGGCGTACATCGCCGTGCACCAGTACCACCGGCGTGATCACCGCGAGTACTTCGACGCTGTCGAAGCCATCTGCCGCAGCGTCGGAGGTCGACCGCACTGGGGCAAACTGCACTCTCTCGGCAGCGCCGAACTGCGTGATTCCTACGAACACTTCGACGACTTCCTGCGCATCCGAGATTCACTGGACCCGACGCAGCTGTTCCGCAACGACTATCTGGACCACCTGCTGTCGTGAGCGGTATCTCGTACCCTGCTACGAAATACCGCGCACGACGAGTTCGCTTACATTGGACTCGGTGAGCACAGGAAAACGCGCGCTGTCCGGCATCATCGCCGCCGGAGTCGTCCTCGGCGTCGGCGAATTGATCGCCGTCCCCATCGGACCGAACTCGTCACCACTGACCGCCGTCGGATCCTCGGCGGTCGACAACAGTCCGGCACCGGTCCGTGAGTGGGCCATCGACACGTTCGGCACCTCCGACAAGCTCGCCCTGTTCATCGGCATGGCCGTGGTCATCGGTGCTATCGCCGCCGCGGCAGGAATCGCTCGCAAACCGATCGGGGCCGCGGTGTTCGCCGCCTTGGGCGTAATCGGCGTCCTCGCCGCGGTGACCCGACCCGACGCGACGGTGTTCTATGCAGTCCCGACCATCGGCGGCGTCATCGTCGGCATCGTCGTGCTGCACGCCCTCATCGGATCCGCCACCCCGGCGACCGACGGGATGAACCGACGCAGTTTTCTGACCCTCGCCGCCGGTGCCGCAGTACTCGGAGTCGTCGCAGGGACCGCCGGACGAATGCTCACCTCGGCGCGAGCGGTCACCGCCGATCGACTCGGCTTCATGCTCCCGACCCCGACGCCACAAACGCCGATACCGGCGGGGGCGGACCTGAAGATCGACGGCCTCGCGTCGTACATCACCCCGAACGAGGACTTCTACCGCATCGACACCGCGTTGGTCGTGCCACGCGTCGCGTCGGATACGTGGTCGCTGCGGATCCACGGCATGGTGGACCGCGAGATCGAGTTGACGTTCGCCGATCTGGCGCAGCGTCAGGCGGTGGAGAAAACAGTCACGTTGACGTGCGTGTCCAACATCGTCGGCGGCGACCTCGTCGGCAACGCGACGTGGATCGGCTACCCACTGAAGGACATCCTCGAAGAAGCGGGTATCTCCCCCGACGCCGACATGGCCCTGTCGTCCAGCAGCGACGCCTTCACCGCGGGCACTCCCCTCGAGGTGCTGCTCGACGGCCGGGACGCACTGTTGGCCGTCGGGATGAACGGCGCCCCGCTACCCGTGGAGCACGGTTACCCGGCCCGACTGGTCGTGCCCGGACTGTACGGATACGTCTCGGCCACCAAGTGGGTCACCGACATCGAGATCACCCGATTCGACAAGGTGACGGCATACTGGACCGACCGCGGCTGGGGCGTACTCGGTCCGATCAAGACCGCTGCCCGCATCGACACCCCGCGCTCGGGCAGCTCCGTGTCCGCGGGAAAGACCGTGTTCGCGGGCGTCGCCTGGGATCAGCACACCGGCATCGAGGCCGTGGAAGTACAAGTGGACGAGGGCAATTGGGTGCCGGCAACCCTGTCGGAGGAGTACTCCAAGGACACGTGGCGGCAGTGGATGATCGAGCTCGACCTGCCGGCGGGCCAGCACGCGATCCGCGCCCGGGCTACCAACTCCGCCGGGGAGCTGCAGACCAACAAGACTGCAGACACCGTCCCCGACGGAGCAACCGGCTACCCGAAGATCTCGGTGACGGCGAACTGATTCAGGTTGTCGCGAAGCTGGCGCGAACCGAATTCTCCGCCAACTGTGTGCGCTCGTCCGCGGTCAGACCCATGCCCTCTTCCAGCGCGGAGAAGTTGTCGTCGACGTACCCGCCGAAATAAGCGGGGTCGTCGGAATTGATCGACACCGACAACCCACAGTCGAGCATCTGCCGTAGCGGCAACTGCGCGACGTCGTCGATCACCTTGAGCCGAACGTTGGACAACGGGCAGACGGTGAGCGGAATCTGTTCCTCGACAAGTCGATTCACCAACGCCTCGTCTTCCAGGCATCGCACGCCGTGATCGATGCGCTCGACCTTCAGCAGATCCAGCGCCTGCCAGATGTAGTCGGGCGGGCCTTCCTCACCGGCGTGGGCGACCACGTGCAGGCCCTCGGCGCGTGCCTTCGCGAACACGTCGACGAACAGCGACGGCGGGTAGCCGACCTCGGCGGAGTCGAGACCGAGGCCGATGATCGGTGCCTTCATCGCCAACAGGTCGTCGAGCAATTGGTTGGCGTGCAGCACCGGCTTGTCTCGCAGAATCGACGCGATCAACCCGCTGGTGACGCCGAATTCGCGCTCACTGGTCGCGCAGGCGTCGGCCAATCCCTCGACGACGGCCTGGAGCGGTACACCGCGCTCGGTGTGCGCCTGTGGATCGAAGAAGATCTCCGCATGCGTCACCCCGGCCTGCGCGGTGCGGCGGAAGTACGCGCGCGCCAGATCGGCGAAGTCCTCGGCGGTGCGTAACACGGCCATGTTCGCGTAGTACAGATCGAGGAAGGACTGCAGGTCGGTGAACTCGTACTTCGCCTGCAATTCGTCGATATCGTTGTACGGCAGCGTGATTGCGTTGCGCTCGGCAAGATCGAAGATCAGCGGAGGCTCGAGCGACCCTTCGATGTGGAGGTGCAGTTCGGCCAGTTGATCATTACTCACTCATACGATTCTACTTGCCGGTGTACGTCGCCTTACCAGGGCCGACCTCGAGGAAGCTCGTCACCGCACCGCGCAGATCCTCGGTCTCGAACAATGCGCCCGAGACCTCCGACGTGATGTCGTCCGCGTGCGCCACACCGCCCGAACGCCACGCGGCCACAATCTGTTTCGTCGCCGCATGGGCGACGGTAGGGCCGTCGGCCAGTCGGTGTGTCAACGCGAGCGCCGCGGCATCGACGTCGTCGTGGATCTGGTTGACCACGCCCCACTCCTTCAACGTCTGGGCGTCGTAGAGATCTCCGGTCATGACGAATTCACGTGCCCGACCCGACCCTGCCCGCTCGGCCAGACGCTGCGGTCCGCCCATCGACGGCGTCAACCCGACGACGGTCTCGACCAGACCGAACTTCGCCTTGGGTCCGGCGAGAACGATGTCGCAGGCCAGCGAGATCTCGAACGCCGCGGTGAGGGTCAAACCGTGCGCGGCGTAGATCACCGGGCACGGCAACGCCTCGAGCGGGTGAATGATGCCGGCGAACAACGCACGCCACAGATCGGCGCCCTCGTCCGCGGACAATCCCTCGAACACGTGCACGTCGACGCCCGCCGAGTTGACCGCGCCCTCGGCGCGCAGCAGAACCGCACGCGGCGGGTTCGCGGCCAGATCGGCAACGTTCGCGGCCACCGCGTCGAACATTGCCTGATCGAACAGATTGAGGGGGCCGTGATCGAACGTCAGGACAGCGACCTCGGCGCCGGCCGCAGTGGTCGATCGGACGAGCGAGGTAGGTGCGTCAGCCATGCCTCGCATAGTGCCATACGCGTTCCGGGGCGTAGTTACCGACGAGTATTGTGCGCGTATCAGCCGTTACCGAGAGGAACAAGTAAGTGAAGCGCAGCCTGTTCGAGTCCGACCACGACGACTTCCGCGCATCGGTACGCGAGTTCGTCACCAGGACGATCACACCGGTCGAGGAAAAGCTGGTCGAACAGCGATACATCGACCGCGAGATCTGGCTCGAAGCAGGACGCAACGGTTTCCTCGGCCTCGAAGTGCCCGAAGAATACGGCGGCAGCGGAGCCGAGGACTACCGATTCAACGCCGTCCTCGGTGAGGAACTCGCCCGCTCGAGTGCCGCGGTGGCGTCGTGCTTCGGTATCCACGTCGACATCGTCGCGCCCTACCTCGTCAAGCTCACCACCGAGGAGCAGAAGAAGCGCTGGCTGCCCGGGTTCTGCAGCGGCGAGATCCTCACCGCCATCGCCATGACGGAACCTTCCGGCGGCTCGGACCTCGCCGCGCTGAAGACCACCGCCGTCAAGGACGGCGACGACTTCATCATCAACGGCTCGAAGACGTTCATCACCAACGGTAATTCCGCCGACCTCGTCATCGTCGCCACGCGCACCACGCCCGAGAAGAAGGCGAAGGGCATCACGCTGTTCGCCGTCGAGAACGGAACCGAAGGATTCACCCGCGGCCGCAAACTCGACAAGGTCGGCCAGCCCGAATCCGACACCGCGGAACTGTTCTTCGAGAACGTGCGAGTACCCAGCGCCAACATGATCGGCGAATTCGACGGCGGCTTCATCCACATGATGCAGCTGCTCCCCCAGGAACGCATCAGCTGCTCGGTGGCCAACCTCGGACACGTACGGCCCATTCTCGAAGAGACGCTGCAGTACGCCAAGGACCGCAAGGCATTCGGTCAGCAGATCGGCTCGCTGCAGTGGAACAAGTTTCTGCTCGCCGAGCTCGTCACCAAACTCGATGTGGCGCAGGCATACATCGACAACTGCATCGTCGCCCACGGCCAGGGCGAGCTGACGGCCATCGACGCAGCCAAGGCCAAATGGTGGAGCTCGCAGGTGCAGAACGAAATTCTCGACCACTGCGTCCAGCTGCACGGCGGCTACGGATTCATGAACGAATACCGCGCTGCGCGCGCGTGGAAAGACGCTCGCGTGACCAAGATCTGGGCCGGATCGAACGAAATCATGAAGGAACTGATCGGCCGGGATCTGGGACTGTAGAGCGGCTTCGCCGCATGTGAGTGGAACTTCGTAGCAGGGGTCGAGGTTCCACTCACATGGGTTTCTCGAACGCAGGCCGGGCGTAGAAGCAGACCGCGACCATGCCGACCAGGAGCACCACGGCGGGGAGGATCAGCGACTGCGCCATGGCGGTGGTGAAGCCGTCACGCAGCATCTCGGGCACTCGGCCGGCGAATTCGTTTGCCCCCGAAGCCGATCCACCGGTAGGTAGTTCGGCGGCCAAGCGCGATTGGATGAGCGCGCCGATGCCCGCGCTGCCGAGCACGGACCCGATCATGCGGGTGGTGTTGTAAATTCCCGAACCTGCACCCGCCTGGCTCATCGGAAGATTACGAGTGGCCGTCGCTGCCAACGGAGACCAGATCAACGCATTCGCCACACCCATTGCAGCGACGGGGAGCAGCAACTTCCAGATGGCCGTCGTGGGCGTCATCTCGTAGGCGAACCACAGCAGCGACGCGGCGAGGATGAACAGTCCCGATCCGGCGATGTACCGCGGATGCGTCTTGTCGACGAGCTTGCCGATATTGGGTGCGAGCAGTCCGGTCAGCAGCGCCATCGGAACGAACAGCAGTGCCGACCGGGTGGGCGTCAGACCGGTGACGCTCTGCGCGTAGAACATGATTGGCAGCATCATGCCGGACATCGCGAAACCCATTGCGGCGATACCGATATTGGACAGCGAGAAGTTGCGGTCGCGGAACAGGGCCAAGGGCACCAGCGGCTCGCTGGTATTCACGGACTGCCAGTAGACGAACCCCGCGAAGACGAGCAGACCGACACCGATGAGAATCCACACGCCGGTACCCCAGTCGTACTTCTGACCCTCCTGGATACCGAAAACGATGCAGAAGAGTCCGACGGCGCTGAGCGCAACGCCTACTAGATCGAACTTGTGATCGTGGGTCGGTAACACCGGAACGAACTTCAGCGCCAACGCAATTGCGAGAATGCCCACCGGCACGTTGATGAAGAAGATCCATTCCCAGCCGAGCGAGTCGACCAGCACACCGCCGAGAATCGGCCCGACGAGCGTAGCGACGCCTGCAACGGCACCCCATGCCCCCATCGCCGTTCCGCGCTTTTCCGCCGGGAACACGCGAGTGATCACCGCCATCGTCTGCGGGGTGATCATCGCCGCGCCGAGGCCCTGAACCGCGCGGGCAGCGATGAGCATCTCGATCGATCCCGACAGTCCACACCACACGGACGCGAGGGTGAACAGCACCAGGCCGGCGATGTACAGATTCCGAGGACCGAACTTGTCGCCCAATCGGCCCGTGACCAGCAGTGGAACGGCGTAGGCGAGGAGATACGCGCTGGTGACCCAGATGACGTTGTTGATGTCGGTGTTCAGCCCGGTGAGGATCGCAGGTTGCGCGACCGCGACGATCGTCGTGTCCACCAGGATCATGAAGAAGCCCAAGCACAGTGCCCACAGCGCCGGCCACGGTCTGATCTCGTGCTGCGACGGGGCAGTCTCGACGGAATTCATGTAGCGCTCCCTATCCCCGAAATCGGGCTCGTGTGATGTGCGGAGATGTGATGCGGCCAGTCGAGCTCGCCGCTGTCGATCCGATCGAGGTAGCGCGTCAGCCACTGCACTTCTGCGCGCAGCATGTGGTGAATGTAATCGATTCCGGCCCAATAGATTTCGGATATCTGGCGATCTGCTGCGAGCTGTTGATAGCCCGACAGTTCGTCGATGTCCGCGGTCAGGTCCACGATTCGCTCCCGTAACAGGGCGGTCGCGTCGGATGCGGGTAGGTTGTGCATTTCGGACAGGCCGAGGACGAACTGCGGGTATTCCCGCACCGGGGTTCTCAGAATTTCGGTCAGCCGATCGGTCAGCACGTGCCGTCCGGCCGAGGTGATCCGATAGGTGGTGCGCTCCGGACGGTTGCCACCCCGGTCGGTTCCGACCTCGTCGACCAGTTCCTGCTCGTGCAGACGTGCGACCGCGTGATAGAGCGAACCCGGGCGAATCTTGACGATTCGATCTTCCTTGCGGGAGAGCAGCAATTGATACATCTCGTAGGGATGCATCGGGCCCTCCGAGAGCAGAGCCAGAATCGAGACGCCCAGCGGATTGACGGTTCCGGCTCGCATCGATCCCCCTGTCACCTATCCCGCACGAATTATTCCAACTGGAATATAGGGCCGGCGATAGCCTCGGAGCAACCCGGACAATGCGCCCACCAGGGGACAAAGGCGTGTTTCGACGCAGAATGGGCACCGACCGCGGTCGATGCCCTCACCGAACAGACGAAGGCCGGATACTCGGAAATACTTCCGTGTATCCGGCCTTGTCACCGAGTTTCTGGTGCTGAAAAAGTCTAGAGTTTCAGTCCACCAGGAGAAATCGGGTTACGAAGCTTGAATCAGATGGCGCGGACGCCGGTAGCCTGGGGGCCCTTCTGACCCTGGCCCACCTCGAACTCCACGCGCTGGCCCTCGTCGAGCGACTTGAAGCCGCTACCCTGAATCTCCGAGTAATGAACGAAAACGTCCGGTCCGCCACCATCCTGCTCGATGAAGCCGAAGCCCTTTTCGCCGTTGAACCACTTCACACTGCCCTGCGTCATTCTGTAAACCTTCTGTAAGCGAGCTAGATCTTCACGTCGAAGCTCTAATCTCAAAACCGAGTCTGCCATCTATCGGCGCTGAGCGAAACACCGGGGGCGAAAAAGTTCGAAAGATTGCTTTGGGACGGTGAAACAGAAATGCCGCCACAGCTGCCGCAGCCCGTCGGTTCCGGTGCCGTCGCTACTGTCGAACCGTGGAATTGCCTGCCTACGATGCCGACCGATTCGATCCCCACCGACTCGACATCGTCCGACTCGCCTGGTGCCGACGGCTGTCGTTGGACGACCGTGCCCTCGATACCACCGCGGACCGCGTCGAACATCGGACCGACACCGAGAACATCGTCGTACTCCGACTGGCGCAGACCACTCTGATCGTCGGGCCGTCCTGGGCCGTGGACGCCGCACGCGGCATCGAGGGCCAGGCAGACACCGGTCGGACGTGGTTGTCGACGCTGCTGGGCGATCGCGTCGAGCAGTACGATATCGACTCCCACACGCTGGCCTACGGATCCGAGATCGGCCACACCATCGACGTCCACGATCCGCTGATCTCCCACGACGCAGAGCACGCCCGCGCTCTGGCGGAGCACTGCAGCGAGGCCGACGTGACGGAGGCATTCGGCGAGCCTGTGTCGCGGCACTGGTTCACTTTGCTCGGAGACGACCGACCCGCGGATTCGGCGCGATCCCTGGCCTCGGCCGGGTACTCGGAAGAAAATATGATCCTGGCCGACATGCGCGTTCTCACCGACCCGGACCACCGACGACACGGACACGCCGCGGTCGTCGGGCGGCTCGCGACCAACGATGCCATCGACGACGGCCTGATACCGCAGTGGCGAGCGCGACCGGAGAACACGACCGCTCGACGCCTTGCCGCCCGGCTCGACTACGTGGAGATCGGCGCCTGCCACACCGCCGTGCGTCGAACCTAGGCGCTTGAATCCGGTCCGGACTGGGTAGCGTTCGTGAGACCGACCGATGTGAGGAGTTCGATCATGGCCGAGGACGCCACCTACGTGAAGCCGGGCGAGGAATTCAAGCGCGATACCAACTACATCCCGACGCGCATCACCGCCGACGGCCGGGACGGGTATCCGGTGGAGCCCGGGCGTTACCGGTTGATCGCGGCGCGGGCCTGCCCGTGGGCCCATCGATCCATCATCGTGCGTCGACTCCTCGGGCTCGAAGATGTTCTGTCCCTTGGCATTCCGGGTCCGACCCACGACCCGCGCAGCTGGAACTTCCAGGAGGAGCCGGGCGGCGTCGACTCGGTTCTACAGATCCCTCGGCTGCAGGACGCCTACTTCGCACGGTTCCCGGACTACGAACGAGGCATCACCGTGCCGGCGATCGTCGACGTTCCCACCGGCCAGGTCGTCACCAACGACTACCCACAGATCACCCTCGACCTCAGCACCGAGTGGACGCAATACCACCGCGAGGGCGCGCCCGATCTGTACCCGGAGGCGCTCCGCGGCGAGATCGACGAGGTGGCCGATCTGGTGTTCAAGGACGTCAACAACGGCGTCTACCGCTGCGGATTCGCCGGCTCGCAAGAGGCATACGAAAAGGCGTACGACCGCCTGTTCGCTCGCCTCGACTGGCTCGTCGAACGGCTGTCCACCCGGCGGTATCTCGTCGGCGAGCACATCACCGAGGCCGACGTGCGACTGTTCACCACCCTCGTCCGTTTCGATCCCGTCTACCACGGCCACTTCAAGTGCAACCGCAGCAAGCTCACCGAGATGCCGGTGCTGTGGAACTACGCACGCGACCTGTTCCAGACTCCCGGATTCGGTGACACCGTCGACTTCGATCACATCAAACGGCACTACTACGAGGTGCACACCGACATCAATCCGTCGGGCATCGTGCCGAAGGGGCCCGATCTGGCCGGCTGGCTCGAACCGCACGGACGTGAATCACTCGGCGGATCGCCCTTCGGCGACGGCACCGCGCCGCAGCCGCCGAAGCCGGACGAACTGGTCCCGCCCGAGCACTGGGTCTGACGACTACTGGGTCCGACAACTACTGGGTCCGACAACTGCTGGGTCCGACAGGTACGGCTATGCCCCGGCGTAGGTACCGAAGCTCCAGTAGACCCCCTCGGCGTCGCGGCAGATGAAGCCGCGGCTGCCGTAGTCCTCCTCGCGCAGGCCCTGCGTGACGGTGCCGCCCGCCGCGACGACGCGATCGTGGATGCCGTCGGGGTCGTCGGTGACGATGTAGATCGACCCGACACCCGGCGGCAGTTCGCCGATGGCACTCCCGTCGCGAACACTGCCCAGCATCACCCCGCCGCCGTCGGGCCAGCGCAGTTCCGCATGATCGACGCGGTCGCCTTCGCCGTGAACCGCGCACTCCTCGAATCCCAACACGTCGACGATGAACCGAATTGCGTCGCGTGCGTTCTCGTACTTCAGAGCGGGCCAAATGTGTGTGGTCATGACGCCATACCTTCCTCGTCGGCCGCGCGGATCGTCACCGGCGACGCCGCGATGGGACAGAGTCTCGAACATGCCCCCACCCCGACGCGGCGCGCGCCACCGGACACCACCTCGCTCGGAGGAATCTGCACGCCACCAGTCTAAATTGCCCCGAACGTGTGCAACGAGGAATTCGCGGGTAACTCCCCCGACCAGCGTCACCGACGCTCGCAACCGAAAGAGGTATCGATGGCAGGCAAGAAGGACGACGCTCAGGTCGAGATCTCGAGCGGAGGCAAGCTCGAACGGGCCCTGGTCAACATCCTGGACAACGCCAGCCGCCTACAGGGGCCCGCCGTCGACAAATACGTCGCGCACGTGCGTCGAGCACACCCGTACGACACCCCGGCCCAGATCATCGAACGGCTCGAGAAGCGATTCCTGCTGGCGGTCACCGGCAGCGGATCGGCAGTGGGAGGCGCAGCGGCGGTCCCCGGAATCGGTACGGTCGCATCGCTCGCCGCCGTCGGTGCCGAGACCGCGTTCTTCATCGAGTCGTCCGCTCTGCTGACGCTGTCGGTCGCGTCCGTGCACGGCATTCCCGTCGAGAATCACCAGCAGCGACGCGCGCTGGTGCTCTCGGTGGCACTGGGCGAATCGGGCATGCAGATCGTTCAACGAACAGTGGGCAAGACAGCCAAGAACTGGGGCCCACTCGTCACCTCGCGCATCCCGGGCGGCTCGATGGCCAGCATGAACAAATCGCTGGTGAAGAAGTTCGTCACCAAATACCTGGCCAAGCGCAGTGCACTGCTGGTCGGCAAGATGCTTCCCGCCGGAATCGGCGCGGCGATCGGCGGCGCTGGCAACCGAGTGGTCGGCAAAGGCGTCATCAAGAACGCCCGTGACGCCTTCGGCCCGCCGCCCGCACGGTTCCCGGAAAATCGCATCATCGAACCGGACGAATGAGAATGCCCGGAATCTTCGAGAGGCTGCTGCGTTGACTTCGAACATGACTTCCACACCTGAACTCGGCAAGTACGGCGTCTGGCGACTGCACTCGGCGTTCACGCCGGCGTTGTCCCGCGCCATCGAGTCCTTCGGCTACGGGACCATCTGGCTCGGCGGATCCCCGCCCGCGGACCTGACGACCACCGAGGAGATCCTCGACGCCACGGACACCATCGTCGTCGCCACCGGCATCGTCAACATCTGGTCCGATGCAGCCGCCGACGTCGCCGCGTCGTATCACCGCATCGAGAGCAAGCACCCCGGACGGTTCGTCCTGGGCATCGGTGCCGGTCACCCCGAGGCCACCCAGGAGTATCAGAAGCCGTACGACGCATTGGTGAGCTACCTCGACGACCTCGACGAGGCCGGAGTCCCGATGGAGCGTCGGGTCCTCGCCGCGCTCGGCCCCAAGGTGCTCGCGCTGGCCGCGAGCCGTACCGCAGGCGCGCACCCCTATCTGACCACTCCCGAACACACCCGTGAAGCCCGAGAAGCAGTGGGGCCGAACAAGATTCTCGCTCCCGAGCACAAGGTGGTGCTCGAGACCGATCCGGAGAAGGCACGCGCGATCGGTCGGCCACCGGTGAACAATCCCTACCTGCATCTGCGCAACTACACCAACAATCTGAACCGGCTCGGCTACTCGGACGAGGAAATCGGCGACGGCGGCAGTGACCGACTGATCGACGCGCTCGTCGCACACGGCGATGCCGACGCCATCGCGGCGCGACTCGACGAGCACCTCACTGCAGGCGCGTCGCACGTGACGCTGCACTCGCTGCCCGACGACGCCGACCCGCTCGAGACGTACCGGGAGATCGCTGCGGCGTTGCATCGCTGAAACCGGGTCATCCCGCCCGTTGGTCCCACCCCGTAACCTCGTGTACCGGTTGCCGCAAAGCAACCGGCACACGAGGTGCACCGACGGCCAGGGGGACACCGCACAGATGACCAGCTACTCGGCTCCGGCGCTGGAAGCGCAGGCTTTGACGAAACAATTCGGTACCGTTCGCGCGGTCTCGGACCTGAGCTTCGTCGTTCCACGCGGAACCGTCACCGGATTTCTCGGGCCGAACGGCTCCGGCAAGTCCACGACACTGCGGATGCTGCTCGGCCTCGTCGCCCCGACTTCGGGCGTCGGCCTCGTCAACGGCGTTCCGTTTCGTACGGCGACCCACCCGGCCCGTACCGTCGGGGCCGTTCTCGACTCGCTGAGTCTGCACCCCAAACGCAGCGCCGAGCACCACCTGAAGATCTACACCGCGGCGATCGGGGTACCCGACAGCCGCGCCCTCGACGTCCTGAACCTCGTCGGTCTGGGCGACGCCGCACACCGCGCAGCAGGCGGGTTCTCTCTCGGCATGCGTCAGCGATTGACGTTGGCAACAGCTCTACTCGGCGATCCCGAGATCCTCGTACTCGACGAACCCGCGAACGGCCTCGATCCCGAGGGGATCGCCTGGCTACGAGACTTCCTCAAAGCGTTCGCGGCATCGGGGAGAACCGTGCTGGTATCGAGCCACATCCTGCGCGAGATCGAGCAGACCGTCGACACTCTCGTCATCGTCAGCGCCGGCACCCTGATGTACCAGGGATCCATCGCTCAGCTGCGATCCACCCGCCCGAGCCGCGTGCTCGTCGCCGCGTCCGACCCAGCGAAACTGGCTCTGGCGTTGGCGTCTACCGGACTCACCGACACCCAACTGCTGCCCGACGGCCGCATCGGCGTCGCGGGTGCCGACGCTGCAACTGTCACGCGCATCGCGGCCGACGCTGGGGTCACGGTCTTCGGCACCACCAGCGAACACGTCGACCTCGAGCAGGTGTTCCTGTCCATGACCGCCGGTCAGTACACCGCAGCACCCGTCCAACCCACTGCATACGGACCGCCGCCGGGATACGGACCACCGCCTGGATACGGGCCACCGCCTGGTTACAACCAGGGGTACTCACCGCCGCCACAGAGCTACGGACCACCGCAGAACTGGAACGGGGGTTCGCGATGAACGCGCTGTTGACATCCGAGATCCGCAAGGTCACCACACTGAAGTTCTGGTGGGCGCTGGCGATCGCACCGATCGTTGTCGGCGTGTTCGCGTCCGTCATCACCTCGGTGATCGCGAACCAGCTGGGCGAGTTCGAGGAAGATCTTCAGATCGCCGGC
Source organism: Rhodococcus sp. 05-2256-B1 (assembly GCF_002258465.1). NCBI lineage: Bacteria > Bacillati > Actinomycetota > Actinomycetes > Mycobacteriales > Nocardiaceae > Rhodococcus > Rhodococcus sp. 05-2256-B1. The sequence goes on from NZ_NOZA01000018.1 coordinate 20,340, forward strand.
GGTGTCGCCTCCATCGGCCTGTACGTCGCCGCGGGTGCCGCCATCCTGTTCGCCGGCATCTTCGGCGCGGTCAACGCCGGAACCGAGTTTCGACACAAGACCATCACCACCAGCTTCCTGACGGCCCGCGGCAGGGACGGCGTCGTTGCCGCCAAACTCATCGTCACCGCCCTGTTCGGCCTGGGGTACGGCCTCGTCGTGCTCCTGGCGAGCCTGGTGTGTCTGCTGATCTTCAGCCAACGAACAATCGTCCTCGACGGCGCTTTCATCGGCGTCGTCGCGTCGTGCCTGCTCGCCGTGGTGCTGTGGTCGCTCATCGGAGCCGGGCTGGGGTTGCTGCTCAAATCCCCGACCTGGGCCGCCATCGTGCTCGTCGCCTGGCTGCCGTTCGGTGAAGGACTGCTGTCCCTGATTCTGTTCGGAGTAGGTTTCGGACCGGTGGCAACCGCGCTGCCGTCGAACCTGACATTGCCGACGATGGCCGCGACACAATTGGACGATGCGGGCGACCTCGCGTCGTGGCCGTGGGCTCCGCTCGGACTTGCTCTGTGGGCCGTGATCCTCACCGGTGGCGGGTGGTTCCTGGCCCGTACCCGGGACATCGACTGACCACCGCATCGGTGGGGATGTTCGCCCGATCCTGCTGTCGGTAGCCGGGTCTACCGTGTGAATCGATGGCACACAGCGAATACGTGAAGGATCGAGCAGCGTCGGGCAGCAATACGGGCAGTACCCGTCTGCTGGAAACCGACCCCGGCTCGTCCGGCGTACCCACCGACTCCCGGCCGACCACCGCGTCGTCGATCACCGCGTTGTCGATCACACGGCGTGGCTGGATCAGACGTCTGCTCGCGCAGTGCATGTTGCACCGGCGGACGGCACTCGGCGCACTGGGCGTGACGATGATCGCCGCCCTCATCGACATCTCGTTTCCGCTGCTGACGCGCCTCGCGATCGACGACGCCAGCGCAGGCAAGAACGACGTGATCGCCGGAGTCGCGATAGCCATCGCACTGCTGGGTGCTCTGCGATTCGCCTGCCAATTCGGTCGGCGCATGCTCGCCGGGCGCCTGTCGATCGATGTTCAACACGATCTGCGGATGGACCTGCTGGCATCGCTGCAGCGGCTCGACGGTCGCAAGCAGGACGAAATCCGAACCGGCCAGGTCGTGTCGAGATCGATCACCGACCTACAGTTGGTGCAGGGTCTGCTCGCCATGGTGCCGCTGTCGGCCGGGGCAATTCTGCAGTTCGTCCTGGCCCTGGTCGTGATGGCCTACCTCTCACCGCTGCTCACCCTTGTCGCGGTCGTCATCGTTCCCGCGGTCAGCGTCGTCGTCTACCGAATGCGACCCACCCTCTTCGCTGCCACCTGGTCCGCACAACAGCGCGCCGCCGATCTGGCCCAGCACGTGGAGGAGACCGTCACCGGAGTCCGGGTGGTCAAGGGCTTCGGGCAGGAAGCGCGTGCGGTGGATCGCATCGAAGCTCTCGGGCGCAGGCTGTTCGCCGAACGCATGCGCTCGGCCCGCATCAATTCACGGTTCGCACCGACCATGGCAACCATTCCTCAGCTCGGACTGGTCGGCGTCATCGCTCTCGGCGGCTGGTTGGCACTGCACGGCCACATCACCATCGGCACCTTCCTCGCCTTCGCCACCTACGTGGCCACGCTGTCCGCCGTCACCCGAACCGTGTCGTCGGTGGTGATCATGGCGCAACTCTCCCGCGCGGCCGTCGAGCGCGTCTACGAAGTGGTCGACACCGAGCCGACCGCACCGGAACCGGCGCACCCCATCGCACTGCCCGACGGCCCCCTCGGCGTCCACCTCACCGGCGTCACGTTCGGATTCGAGGCAGAGCGCACCGTCCTCGACGGCCTCGACCTGAGCATCGCCCCCGGCGAGACGGTGGCCGTCGTGGGACACGCGGGCTCGGGAAAGACCGCGCTCTCCCTGCTGCTCCCCCGCTTCTATCGCCCTACTCGCGGCCGGATCGCGGTGACCTCCGGGGACACGTCCATCGACATCGACGACCTGGATTCCGCGTCACTGCGCGAAGCGGTGTCGTTGGTCTTCGACGAGCCGTTTCTGTTCTCCGACACCATCGCCGCCAACATCGCGCTCGGCAGGCCCGAGGCAAGCGCGGAGGAGATCGAACACGCGGCTCGGCTGGCTCAGGCCTCGACCTTCATCGACGCTCTGCCCGATGGCTACGACAGTCTCGTCGGCGAACGCGGCCTCACCCTCTCGGGCGGGCAACGCCAACGCATCGCCCTGGCTCGCGCCCTGTTGGTCGAGCCGCGGATTCTCGTCCTCGACGACGCCACCTCCGCCGTCGACGCCGAGACCGAGGCCGCCATCTTCGACGCATTGCGCGGCGTGCGTACCCGGGCGACCCTCGTCCTCGCACACCGCCGATCGACGCTGACGTTGGCCGACCGAGTAGCCGTACTCGACGGTGGACACATCATCGACACCGGCACAGTCGACGAACTCGACGAGCGCTGCCCACTGTTCCGCGCTCTCCTCGCCGGCGGAGACGAGAACGAACACAGCGACGCCGCACCGGAACCGCGCACGGAACCGTCGGCGGCGATGCTCTGGCCGGACGATGCGCTGGAAGCCGCATCGAACCCCGGTGGTGCGATGCCGCCCGCAGGTGCCGGAGGCGGAGGCACCCACGGCGCAGCGATGGCCGGCGCATTCGGCTCGTTGGCACCGACGCAGGCCATCTCCGACGCGGTGGCAGCCCTGCCACCGGCAACGGAGGAACCAGGCGGATCGGGACAACAGTTGCGTCGACCCGACCCGGAATTCCGGCTCTCACGACTGCTGAGTCCTGTCCGGCTGCTGCTGGCAGGTGTCGTGGTGCTGCTGGCGCTGGACTCGATCGCCTCGATCGCCTTTCCCTCACTCGTCCGGTACGCGGTGGACAGCGGCGTGGCCCGCGGGGACTCCGACACCCTGTGGATCGCAACATCGATAGGCGTCGCCCTGGCTGCTGCCAGCTGGTTCGTGGTCTGCGCGACGACCGTGCTCACCGCACGAGCCGGCGAGCGGGTGCTGTTCGGATTGCGAGTACGCAGCTACGCGCACATTCAGAGACTCGGGCTGGACTACTACGAGCGCGAGCTGTCCGGGCGCATCATGACGCGAATGACCACCGACGTCGATGCGCTGTCGTCGTTCATCCAGACCGGCGCGTCCACGGCCGTGGTCAGCGTGCTGACCGTCGTCGGCATCGCGATCGCACTGCTCGTCACGGATACGACGCTAGGGCTGGTCGCCCTGGCTGTCGTGCCGCCGCTCGCCGTCGCAACCGTCGTCTTCCGACGCATCTCCTCGGCTGCGTACTCGACCTCGCGCGAACGCATCTCCATCGTCAACGCCGATTTCCAGGAGAACGTCACCGGACTGCGCGCAGCGCAGGCATACCGACGTGAGGAGTACGCAGCCTCTCGCTTCGCCGAACGCAGCAACCGCTACCGAGCGAGCCGGATGCGATCGCAGACCGCGATCTCGGTGTTCTTCCCGTTCATCACGCTGCTCTCGGATGTCGCGCTGGCCGTCGTCGTCTTCGTCGGTGCGCATCAGATCGCCACGGGCACCGCCACCGCGGGCACCCTGGTGGCGTTCGTGTTGTACCTCGGACTCCTCTTCGGCCCGATCCAGCAACTCTCGCAAGTATTCGACGGCTACCAGCAGGCCCGCGTCGGCGTCGGGCGAATCGGAGACCTCCTACGCACGACGAGTTCGATCGAAACAGCGACAGCGACCGGGTCCGGTGCAGTCGTCGGCGATCGCCTGAACGCCGACATCGACCTCGTCGACGTGAGCTTTCGGTATGCCGGAGCTCACTCCGACGCACTCAGTGAGGTATCTCTCAGCATCCCGGCAGGCACCACCGTCGCATTGGTCGGTCGCACCGGAGCAGGCAAATCCACCGTCGTGAAGCTGCTCGCTCGGTTCTACGACCCGACCTCGGGATCGGTACGCGTGGGTGGCCACGACCTCCGCGACTACCGGTTGTCCGACTACCGCCACCGGCTGGGCGTCGTACCGCAGGAAGCCCACCTGTTCACCGGAACCATCGCGTCGAACATCGCGTACGGCAGGCCCGACGCCAGCAGGGCCGACATCGAGAACGCGGCACGCTCGGTCGGGGCCCTCGACACCATCGCTGCACTTCGCGGCGGTATGCAGCAACCTGTCGGCGAACGCGGCCAAGGGTTGTCGGCCGGCCAACGACAGCTCATTGCGCTGGCCCGCGCCGAACTGGTGGATCCCGATCTACTCCTGCTCGACGAAGCGACCGCGACCCTCGATCCGGCCACCGAACGCAAGGTCCTCGAAGCCAGCAACGCCGTTGCGCGGACCCGCACCGCTGTGGTCGTCGCGCACCGATTGGCCACCGCCGCACGAGCGGATTTGATCGTGGTCGTCGACGGTGGTCGTATCGTGGAAGTTGGACGACATTCCGAACTTCGCAAACGGGACGGCTTCTACGCCACATTGTGGGCTGCAGCCGAAACGAACCGGGGGAATAATTCGATAGTCAACGGGGTCATCGACAACGAGGCCGATGGTTACCGGTGAGTACATATCACAGCTACGTCCCGGACGCACGCGATCTCGACCGGAGGTCTAGCCTGGAGTCGTACGCGCGCTGATCGGGAACGAAGACAGAAACGAGGCGAACTACTGCCGTGAGCAGCAGCTCTACTACCCAATTCGGACAAAATCAATGGCTGGTCGACGAGATGTACCAGCGGTTCAAGCAGGACCCGTCCTCCGTCGACGCGAGCTGGCACGAGTTCCTCACCGATTACGACCCCGAAGCCGTGATCGACGAGAACCCCATCTCCAACGGTAAGTCCGGTTCCAACGGCTCGGCCTCGAACGGCAGCTCGGCCAAGTCCGCTCCTCCCGCAGCACCCGCGCCTCCTGCGAAGCCCGCCGCCTCGGCCGCGAAGACCGAAGCCCCGAAGACCGAAGCTCCCAAGAAGACCGAAGCCCCCGCGAAGGCCGCAGCTCCCAAGGCTGCTGAATCCAAGCCTGCTCCGGCGAAGTCGGCCCCGGCCAAGCCGGCCGAGAAGAAGGCAGCCCCGGCCAAGCCCGCCTCTGCCGAATTCGGTGAAGAGTCGAGCAAGATTCTGCGCGGCGCAGCTGCAGCGGTTGCCAAGAACATGTCCGCTTCGCTGCAGATTCCGACAGCTACCAGCGTGCGAGCCATCCCGGCCAAGCTCATGGTCGACAATCGCCTCGTCATCAACAACCACCTCGCGCGTACCCGCGGCGGCAAGATCTCGTTCACGCACCTGCTCGGCTACGCCATCGTGCAGGCCGTCAAGGCGTTCCCGAACATGAACCGCCACTTCGCCGAGGTCGACGGCAAGCCCAATGCCGTCACTCCGGCGTCGATCAACCTCGGTCTGGCGATCGACCTTCCCGGCAAGGACGGCAACCGTTCCCTCGTCGTCGCGGCCATCAAGAACACGCAGGACTTCACGTTCACGCAGTTCTACAACGCGTACGAGGACATCGTCCGGCGTGCCCGCGACGGCAAGCTCACCGGCGAGGACTTCCAGGGCGTCACGATCTCGCTGACCAACCCCGGCGGAATCGGCACCGTCCACTCCGTCCCGCGCCTGATGAACGGCCAGGGTGCCATCATCGGTGCCGGTGCCATGGAGTACCCGGCGGAATTCCAGGGTGCCAGCGACGAGCGTCTCGCCGAGTTCGGCGTCGGCAAGCTCATGACGCTGACCTCGACGTACGACCACCGCATCATTCAGGGTGCGGAGTCGGGCGACTTCCTCAAGACGATCCACAATCTGCTGATCAGCGACGAGTTCTACGACGAGCTGTTCCATTCGCTCAAGATCCCGTACGAGCCGATCCGCTGGCGCAAGGATCTGCCCGAGGGCACCGTCGACAAGAACACCCGCGTGCTCGAGCTCATCGCGGCGTACCGCAACCGCGGTCACCTGATGGCCGACACCGACCCGTTGCAGTTCACCAAGGACAAGTTCCGGATGCATCCGGACCTCGACGTGATCAGCCACGACCTGACGCTGTGGGACCTCGACCGCGAGTTCAAGGTCGGCGGATTCCACGGCAAGGACAAGATGAAGCTGCGCGACGTGCTCAGCGTCCTGCGCGACTCGTACTGCCGCCACGTCGGCGTCGAGTACACCCACATCCTCGAGACCGAGCAGGTCTCGTGGCTGCAGGAACGCGTCGAAGCCAAGCACGTCAAACCAACTGTGGCGCAACAGAAGTACATCCTCAGCAAGCTCAACGCAGCCGAGGCCTTCGAGACGTTCCTGCAGACCAAGTACGTCGGACAGAAGCGCTTCTCGCTCGAAGGTGCCGAGTCGGTCATCCCGATGATGGACTCCGTCATCGACCAGAGCGCCGAGTACGCCCTCGACGAGGTCGTCATCGGCATGCCGCACCGCGGTCGTCTGAACGTGCTGGCCAACATCGTCGGCAAGCCGTACTCGAAGATCTTCACCGAGTTCGAGGGCAACATGAACCCGGCTGCCGCACACGGCTCCGGTGACGTGAAGTACCATCTCGGCGCCGAGGGCACGTACATCCAGATGTTCGGCGACAACGACATCAAGGTCTCGCTCACGGCGAACCCGTCGCACCTCGAAGCCGTCGACCCCGTTCTCGAAGGCCTCGTCCGGGCCAAGCAGGACCTCCTGGACAAGGGCACCGGCCAGGGCGGTTACTCCGTGCTGCCGCTGATGCTGCACGGCGACGCGGCCTTCGCCGGCCAGGGCGTCGTCGCGGAAACGCTGAACCTGTCCGATCTGCGTGGCTACCGCACCGGCGGAACCGTGCACATCGTCGTCAACAACCAGGTCGGCTTCACCACCTCGCCTGAGTTCTCGCGCTCGTCCGAGTACTGCACCGACGTGGCCAAGATGATCGCCGCGCCGATCTTCCACGTCAACGGCGACGACCCCGAGGCATGTGCCTGGGTGGCTCAGCTCGCAGTGGACTTCCGTCAGAAGTTCCACAAGGACGTCGTCATCGACATGATCTGCTACCGCCGTCGCGGACACAACGAGGGTGATGACCCCTCGATGACCCAGCCGGCGATGTACGACGTGATCGACACCAAGCGCAGCGTCCGCAAGAGCTACACCGAATCGCTCATCGGCCGTGGCGACATCTCGCTCAAGGAAGCCGAGGACGCGCTCCGCGACTACCAGGGTCAGCTCGAACGCGTCTTCAACGAGGTACGCGAACTCGAGAAGTACACCCCGGAGCCCAGCGAATCGGTCGAACTCGACCAGCAGTTGCCGACCAAACTCACCACAGCCGTCGACAAGGCCGTCCTGCACCGCATCGGTGATGCGCACCTCGACATTCCCGAGGGATTCAACGTGCATCCCCGCGTCAAGCCGGTGCTCGAGAAGCGTCGGGAAATGGCGTACGAGGGCAAGGTCGACTGGGCCTTCGGCGAACTGCTCGCACTCGGCTCGCTCGTGGACGAGGGACGCAACATTCGTTTCTCGGGCCAGGACACCCGCCGCGGCACGTTCACGCAGCGGCACTCGGTGATCATCGACCGCAAGACCGGTTCCGAGTACACGCCGCTGCAGAACATCGGCAGCGACAATCCCGGCAAGTTCATGGTCTACGACTCCGCACTGAGCGAGTTCGCGGCCGTCGGCTTCGAGTACGGCTACTCCGTGGGCAACCCGGACGCACTGGTGATGTGGGAAGCGCAGTTCGGTGACTTCGTCAACGGTGCCCAGTCCATCATCGACGAGTTCATCTCGTCCGGTGAAGCCAAGTGGGGACAGCTCTCCGACGTTGTGCTGCTGCTCCCGCACGGCCACGAGGGTCAGGGCCCGGACCACACGTCCGGACGCATCGAACGCTTCCTGACGCTGTGCGCCGAAGGATCGATGACCGTCGCACTCCCCTCGACCCCCGCGAACTACTTCCACCTGCTGCGTAGGCATGCGCGTGACGGAATCCGTCGCCCGCTGATCGTCTTCACCCCGAAGTCGATGCTGCGCAACAAGGCAGCAGTGAGCAACATCGAGGACTTCACCGACGGCAAGTTCCACTCGGTGTTCGACGAGCCCACCTACGACACCGGCACCGGCGACCGCAGCAAGGTCAAGCGCGTGCTGATGGTCAGCGGCAAGCTCTACTACGAGCTCCTCGCCCGCAAGCAGAAGGACAACCGCGACGACGTCGCCATCGTCCGAATCGAGCAGCTCTACCCCGTGCCGACGCGTCGAATCCGGGAAGCACTCGAGAGCTACCCGAACGCAACGGAATTCCGCTGGGTTCAAGAAGAGCCTGCGAACCAGGGTGCCTGGCCGTTCTTCGGTCTCGCACTGCCCGAACTCATGCCCGAAAAGCTGGTCGGCATCAAGCGCATCTCCCGTCGCGCCATGTCCGCACCGTCCTCGGGATCGAGCAAGGTGCACGCCGTCGAGCAACTCGAAATCATCGACGAGGCCTTCAACAAGGTCGGCGAAGACTAGATCTCCGACAGCGACAAGCGGCCCACTCCTTCGGGAGTGGGCCGCTTTCGTCGTTTCTGTGCGCACCCGGGTTGGGATCAATGCGGGATTCAGTCGGTCAGACTGCAACAGAGCCGCATTCATTCGGCTGTGGCCTCGGCCGCACTTCGGATGAATGCGGGATTCAGTCGGTCAGACTGCAACAAAGGGACATTGATCCCAACTGGGGAGGACCTGCAACCGGGGAGGACGTCGATCCAGGGGGGACGCACACTGGGGCGGGGCTCAGGCGTCGGCGTCGGCTCCCAGCAGCGCGGAGATCATGCCCGGAGCCAGGGCGACAGCAGGTAGGGCGTTGACGTTCAGGTCGATCAACTCGTCGCGGGTGATCTGTGGATTTCTGAGCCAGGTGATGGTGGCTTCTTCGACGAAGGCGATCCAACCGCGGACGGCGAGGTCGATGGTGGGGGTGACATCGACGTCGAGTTGAGCGAGTTGGACGAGAGTGCGATCGGCCATGGTGGTGCGGGTCTGCTCGAACACCTCGCGCATCTGGGGGTCTCCGCTTGCCGTGCCGCGGAGCAGGGAGATGAAGGTGTCGCGTTTCTCGCTGACGTAGTCGACGTAGTTGGCGATGGAGTCGCGCAGAATCTCGAAGGGTTCGAGGTCGGGGTCGGGTGCGGTCCGTTCGATCATCGACCGCGACGCCTCGCGGACTATTTCGAGGTGAAAGTCCTGCTTGGACGCGAAGTAGTGGAACAGTAGACCTCGGGAGACTCCGGCCTGATCGGCGATGTCCTCGACGGAGATCTGTTCGAGTGGCCGATCGGCGAGCATCTCGGTGCCGAGCTCGATCAGCTGCGCTCGTCGTTGCTGCGGACTGAGTCTGGTCCTTTTCGTCGTCGATACTCCAGCGCGGTTCACATCCGCCATGCAATCATCCTATTGAATAGTAGTCAATAACTATTGACTCACACTCAGTAAGCTTCTAGTCTGCTCTACATGAGTCTTCCCGTAACAGATACTTCGGACCGCGCAACGTCGCCGCGTCACGTCGATACGCTGATCATCGGCAGTGGTTTCGCCGGGCTCGGAGCGGCGATCAAGCTGACCAAGGCAGGCAAGAAGAATTTCGTCGTCGTCGAACGCGGCCACGATGTGGGCGGTACCTGGCGCGACAACACCTACCCCGGTGCAGCCTGCGACGTGCCCTCGCATCTGTACTCGTACTCGTTCGCGCTGAACCCGGAGTGGACTCGTTCGTTCTCCACCCAGCCCGAGATCCAGAAGTACATCGCCGGAGTTGCGCGCAAGTACGGCGTCATGGACAAGCACGTCTTCGGCACGGACGTGACGTCGGCGCGATGGAACGCCTCCACCAGCCGCTGGGACGTCGAGACGACCACCGGCAACTACACCGCCAAGATCGTCGTCTCGGCCGTCGGCGCACTGTGTGAGCCGAACCTGCCCGATATCAAGGGAATTCACGATTTCGAGGGCGACGTCTTCCACTCCGCTCAGTGGAACCACGACGTCTCGCTCGCCGGTAGGCGCGTCGCCGTCATCGGGACCGGCGCGTCGGCGATCCAGATCGTTCCCGCCATTGCAGGCCAGGTCGAGCACCTCGACGTCTACCAGCGCACCGCGCCGTGGATCCTCCCTCGCGCCGATCGCCCGTACACCAAGCTCGAGCGCTTCGCCTTCAAGCATGTGCCCGGCTTCCAGCGCCTCGCCCGCGCCGGCATCTACGCGATGCGTGAGACCCAGGTCGTCGGGCTGGCGAAGAACCCCGCGTTCATGAAGCCGCTGCAGTGGGCGTCGGAGAATCATCTGCGCACGCAGATCAAGGACAAGGCGCTGCGCGCGAAGGTGACTCCGAACTTCCGCATCGGCTGCAAGCGCATGTTGATCTCCAACGCGTACTACCCCGCTCTCGCGCAGAGCAACGTCGACCTCGTGACCGACGGCATCGCCGAGATCCGGAAGGGATCGATCGTCACCAAGGACGGCACCGAGCGCCCGATCGACGCACTCGTCGTCGCCACCGGCTTCCACGTCACCGATTCGCCTGCATACCAAGCCATCGTCGGCAAGGACGGCCGGACGCTGGCGCAGACGTTCGACGACGGCGGACAGCAGGGCTACAAGGGCGCCGCGGTGGCGAACTTCCCGAACATGTTCTTCCTCGTCGGCCCCAACACAGGCCTCGGGCACACCTCGATGGTCTTCATGATCGAGTCGCAGATCAACTACCTGGTCGACGCCTTGAACACCATCGACAAGCACGACATCGGGACCATCGAAGTGCGCAAGGACGTGCAGGACGAGTACAACGTGACCCTGCAGGACCAGCTCGCCAAGAGCGTCTGGATGAACGGCGGCTGCGCCAGCTGGTATCTGGACAAGCACGGAAACAACACCACCCTGTGGCCCGGGTTCACGTTCGAGTTCCGTCGTCAGACCAAGCATTTCGATCTCGATGCGTACCGTAGCGTCGCAACCGCAGATCTGACCTCCGCGTCGGCGAGCACGGCCGCCGGCAACAACACAGACAAGGTGTCCGCACGATGAGCACATTCACAGGCAAGGTAGCCGTCGTCACCGGCGCGGGTTCGGGAATCGGCCGGGCCCTGGCCCTCGAGCTGGCCGGACGCGGAGCCAAGCTCGCACTGTCCGACGTCGACACCGCCGGACTCGACGAGACGGTGCGCCGCGTCGAGGCACTCGGAGCCGAGGTGAAGTCCGATTTCCTCGACGTCTCGCAGCGCGAGACCGTGCTGGACTATGCCGAGGCCGTCGTCGCGCATTTCGGCAAGGTCAACCAGATCTACAACAACGCGGGCATCGCCTACCACGGTGACGTGGAGAAGTCCTCGTTCAAGGACATCGAGCGCATCGTCGACGTCGATTTCTGGGGCGTCGTCAACGGCACCAAGGCATTTCTGCCGCACATCAAGGCCTCCGGCGACGGCCACATCGTCAACATCTCCAGCCTGTTCGGCCTGCTGGCGATGCCGTCCCAGTCCGCGTACAACGCAGCGAAGTTCGCCGTCCGCGGATTCAGCGAGTCGCTGCGCATGGAGATGTTGATCGCGAAGGCTCCGGTGAAGGTGACCGTGGTGCACCCCGGCGGCATCAAGACTGCCATCGCCCGCAACGCCACCGTCGCCGAGAATTTCGACCAGGCCGACGTGGCGAAATTCTTCGACAGCAAGTTGGCGAAGACCACCCCGATCGACGCGGCCAAGACCATTCTCAAGGGCGTCGAGAAGGGCCGGGGTCGCGTGCTCATCGGTTCCGACGCCATCGCGCTCGATCTGCTGCAACGCATCACCGGCTCGCGGTACCAGGGCCTGATCGCAGCGGTGTCCAAGCGGGCCATGCCACGGTCGAAGAAGTAGGCGGGTCGCGTCGTGAAAGCCTTCTACGTTCCACTGCCGATCGTTGCGGCGGCGCTCAAGCCCTTCTACCGCCTCGCGCTGAATCCGCGTCTGTCCTTCCGGGCGCAGCGGGCGGTCCTCGAGGCCGCGGCTCCCGTGCAGACGCTCCCACACGGGACCGTCGCGCAGAAACTGACGCTCGCGGGCAGGCGAGCCGAGCGCATCACCGTCGGAGCCACCGAACGCGACACCGCGATCCTGTACCTCCACGGGGGCGCGTTCACGATCGGCTCGATCAACACCCACCGATCGCTCGCCGCCCATCTGGCCCGAGAGTCGGCCAGCGCCGTGTACGTACTCGACTACCGCCTCGCCCCGGAGAACCCGTACCCGGCCGCGCTCGACGACGCCGTGGCGGCGTTCCGAGAACTGGTGCGTTCGCACGGCTTCACCCCGGATCGCATCGCCATCGCCGGTGATTCGGCCGGCGGCGGGTTGACCGTCGCGACGGCGAGGCGGCTGGTGGACGACGGCGCGAGGCCGGCAGCACTCGGACTGATCTCACCGTGGGTCGATCCGGGCGCACGCGACGCGGTCAAGCCGCGCGACCTGGTGGTCAACACCGGGTGGTCGAACTCCTCGGCCGACGCGTATCTCGGGGCGGGCGACCCGCTGGATCAAGGCTTCGCGCCGCTCCAGGGCAACCTCGATGAGCTGCCTCCGGTCGTCATGCACGTCGGGACGGACGAGGTGCTCTATCCGCAGATCACCGCGTTCGCGGACAAGCTGCGCCTGTCCGGCGTCGAACTCGAGTACATCGAGTACAAGAAGCTCTGGCACGTGGCGCATCTGCAGGCGTCGATCCTGCGGGAAGCAGCCGAAGCCGTCCAGCACATGGGTTCCTATCTGGGCCGCAAGCTCAGAGCAGAGCAGAAGTCCGACGTGTCAGAGGCTGTGCTCGCCGAGCCAGCGGCCGGCGACATCGCCTGACGCAGCACCCCCGCGGACCTCGCCGATCATGTCGGCGAGGTCCGCTGTCGTCAGCTCCCCCGCCACCACCGAGAACGACTTCACCGCACTCTCGTCCAGCACACCGGTGCGGTACAGCGGAACGACGTTCTGCGCCGGATACACATGATCGTCGTCGGGCAGAGTCGTCAGATCCTTGGCCAGCGGACCGAACGACGCCGTCCGAATCGCGAGAGCATCCACCGCACCGGAATTCAGGTCGTGGACGGCGAACTGCGCATCCGGGTAGACCATGAAATCTGTGGCACTTGCCCCGGTGAAGGCCGGAGCCGTCCGCGGCGCATTCATGACGTTCATCGGGTCGACTTGGCCATCGACCGTGCCGACTGTCACGTCGTCCCGACGAAGAAATTCGGTCACCGTCGCGTCGTCGTCCACTGCATTGCTCGACGCGACCGCGAGGGCCAATCGATCCTCGGCGGTTGCGTAGTCTCCCACCGACAGTCCGGCGGGCAGCGATCGGTTCAGTTCGGTGAACACGTCCTCTGCTTCGGTTGCCCCGGCCAGGGTGTCGAAGGTTCGCAACAGGTCCCCGGTCAGGTCGGGGATCATCGATACCTCGCCGCGGTCCAGCGCCGCGAGGTACGCCGTCCGATCCCCCAGGTTCTCGGCGACGGAGACCTCGGCTCCCGTCGACCGGAGTCCTCCTGCGTAGATCTGTGCGAGCAACCGGGAGAGGTCGGAATTCCCGGCTCCGACGACGACGGGCACGTGCCCGGGTTCGGCCCGGTCGGCCGCACTGCACCCACCGACGGAACCTGCAATAGTGACCGCGAGGGCCGCTGCCAGAATCGACGAACGCACTCTCATTTTCTCCTGTTCACTGCCCGTGGGGTTTACCGATCCCGACCGCGGGGCACAGATGCGAACGAGAGGGTAGTCGAACCAACCCTATGGGCACGGCGACGTCGACTACCATCCCGAGCAGCCCGAGTCCTGGTTCGGCGGTGTCCCCGGTGATCGGGCGGCACCCGTCGGAGTTGGGGCTTCGTCTGTGCCCGAACCGATGGAAGGACACCATGACCACCTCCCGAATCACGCGCGCGTTCTCCGCCCCGAAGGCAGTGGCGGCCGTTGCCGCGCTCGCCCTGTCGGTCACCGCACTGACCGCCTGCGGCGGAAATTCGGATCCGCTCTCGAGCGGAGGCGGCGAGAGCAACGACGATACGAACTCGATCATCGTCGGCTCGGCCAACTTCCCGGAGTCCGAGACCGTCGCGAACATCTACGCAGAAGCATTGCGCGCCAACGGTTTCGAGGTGAGCACCAAGCTCAACATCGGCAGCCGCGAGGCGTACATTCCCGCCGTCCGCGACGGCTCGATCGACCTGATTCCCGACTACACGGGCAACCTGCTCCAGTACTTGGACGAATCTGCCACGGCCACCTCGTCCGAGGACGTGCTGGCGGCACTGCCCGCCGCACTCGGCGACGACCTCTCGGTGACGGCCCAGGCACCTGGCGAGGACAAGGATGCCGTCGTCGTCACCCGCGCGACCGCAACCGAGCGCAATCTCAAGACCGTCGGCGATCTCGCACCGTTCTCCTCGGAGGTGACGTTCGCGGGCACGCCGGAATTCCAGGAGCGCGTCGGCGGACTGCCGGGCCTGAAAGCGAAGTACGGCCTGGACATCTCCCCCGGTAACTACGTGCCCATCTCCGACGGCGGCGGACCGGCCACGGTCGAGGCACTCGTGTCGGGCCAGGTCGTCGCGGCGGACATCTTCACCACCTCGCCTGCCATCGCGCAGAACGATCTCGTGGTTCTCGAAGACCCGGAGAACAATTTCGCCGCTCAGAACGTCATCCCGGTGCTGCGGACGTCCAAGCAGTCCGACAAGCTCACTCAGGTTCTCGACGCCGTCTCGGCGCAGATCACCACCGAAGAGCTCATTGCACTGAACACGTCGGTGTCCGGCGACCAGAAGGTCGAACCGGCTGCGGCGGCAACGGCGTGGGTCAAGGACAAGGGTCTGGACCAGCCGGTCAGCTGATGATCACCTTCGAGAACATCACCAAGACGTACCCGGACGGCACCACGGCAGTCGACTCGTTGGACCTGGTGATCCAGCCACACTCGTTCACCGTGTTCGTGGGGCCGTCCGGCTGCGGCAAGACGACGTCGATGCGGATGATCAACCGGATGATCGCGCCCACCTCGGGCGTCATCACGGTCGACGGCCGCAACATCGCCGACACAGACGCGGTGAAGCTGCGCAGGGGAATCGGCTACGTCATCCAGAGTGCCGGGCTGCTGCCCCACCGTTCCGTCGTCGACAATGTTGCGACGGTTCCGGTGTTGAACGGTCAGTCCCGGCGCGCGGCCCGCAAGGCGGCGCTCGAGGTACTGGAACGAGTGGGCCTGGATCCGGCTCTCGCGTCCCGCTACCCGGCACAGCTGTCCGGCGGGCAGCAACAGCGCGTCGGGGTGGCCCGCGCGCTCGCCGCGGACCCACCGATTCTGTTGATGGACGAACCCTTCAGCGCCGTCGATCCGGTGGTGCGTGAGGATCTGCAGACCGAGATGCTCAGGCTGCAGGCCGATCTGAAGAAGACGATCGTGTTCGTCACGCACGACATCGACGAGGCCGTGCGGCTGGGCGACCACATTGCGGTCTTCGGACCGCAGGGTCGTCTGCAGCAATACGACAAGCCCGAGACCGTGCTCGCGGCACCGGCGACGTCGTTCGTGGCGTCGTTCGTCGGCCGCGACCGCGGCTACCGAGGCCTGTCTTTCCGCTCCGCGCAGTCGGTGACGATGCATCCGATCCATACCGCGACCGAGGACGAGATGAGCACCCTGCGACTCGACCAGGGGCAGTGGGTTCTGGTCGTGGACTCCCAGCGTCGTCCCCTCGGCTGGATCGACGCCACCGGCGTCGAGAAGGTACGCGGCGGCGGCAGCCTGGACGAGAGCACCGCGGCCGGTGGGTCGCTGTTCCTCGAGGGCGGCGATCTACGGCAGGCGCTCGACTCGGCGATCTCGTCTCCGTCGGGAATCGGCGTAGCCGTCGATTCGACCGGTGCCGCCGTGGGCAGCGTCGACGGTGCGGAGATTCTCGAAAACCTGGCCGTACAGCGCAAGTCGGAGGACGAGGAGCGCAATCGCCACCACTTCGGCGCGGCCGGGAACGACGCACAGTGACCTGGCTGTTCGACAACTTCGGCGTCGTACTCGGGTACACGAAGACACATCTGTATCTTTCGCTCGTGCCCCTGCTCATCGGACTGCTCATCGCGGTTCCGGTCGGCACTCTGATCCGCAACACGCGGTGGGTCCGCCGAATCACGTTGACGGTGGCCAGCATTGCGTTCACGTTGCCGTCACTGGCGCTGTTCGTCACCATTCCCGCGGTCGTGGGACTGCCTGTGCTCGATCCGCTGAACGTCGTGATCGCACTGACGGTGTACTCCACGGCTCTGCTCGTTCGCGCGGTTCCGGAGGCACTCGATTCGGTTCCGTTCGCCGTCGTCGATTCGGCTCAGGCCATGGGCTTTTCGTCGCTACGCCGGGCGGTGACCGTCGAGCTACCGCTGTCCTTGCCGGTGCTCATAGCCAATATTCGAGTTGTCACGGTCACCAACATCTCGTTGGTCTCGGTGGGTTCGGTGATCGGTATCGGTGGTCTCGGCCAGCTGTTCACCCAGGGCTACCAACGTGACTATCCCGATCAGATCTTCGCCGGCATCATCTCGATCGTGTTCTTGGCGTTGATCTTCGACGCCGCCCTGTACCTGGTGGGCCGTCGACTCACGCCGTGGACCCGGCAGGGCAGCTCGTCGACGAGGAAGGCGCGCGCATGAATCTGTTCTCCGAAGCGTTCTCGTACATCCTCGACGGTGCCAACTGGGCCGGGCCGACGGGAATCGGCGCTCGACTGCTCGAGCACATGTGGTACTCACTGCTGGCCGTGGTGCTTTCGGCCGCTGTCGCGATTCCCATCGGACTGATCATCGGTCACCTGCGCCGCGGCGAAGCGGTGGTCGTCGGACTGGTCAACGCTCTGCGCTCACTGCCGACTCTGGGTGTGTTGGTGTTCCTGGTCCTGGTGATCGGATTGGGTCTGATCCCGCCGATCATCGCGCTGGTCCTGCTCGGGATACCGCCGCTGCTGGCGGGCACCTACTCGGGAATAGCCAACGTCGACGCCCACGTGGTCGACGCCGCCCGCGCGATGGGGATGACCGAATCACAGGTGCTGCTGCGGGTAGAGATCCCCAATGCACTCCCACTGATCCTCGGCGGACTACGGAACACCACCCTGCAGATCATCGCCACCGCGACCGTTGCGGCCTACGTCAACCTGGGCGGGCTCGGTCGCTACATCTTCGACGGTCTCGCGCTCTACGACTACGGCCGGGTTCTGGTCGGGGCGATCCTCGTCGCGCTGCTCACACTCGTCGTCGACGGCCTTCTCGCCCTTGCGGTGTGGACGTCGGTGCCGGGAACCGGTCGCCTCCGGCGCATGCCGACCGGACTGGCAAAAGTCTGACGACGACTCACGCAAACTAAAAGCACCCCGAACCACCGGCCCGGATAGGGCGGGGTTCGGGGTGCTTTTTTCTGTTTTCCTACGCGACGCCCTCGGCTCGCGCTGCTGCCGCAACTGCGTCCGCAACGGCCGGGGCGACGCGAGGATCGAGCGGGCTCGGGACGATTCTGTCCGCGGCCAACTCGTCGCCGAGAACCGAGAGGATTGCCTCGGCAGCGGCGAGCTTCATGCCTTCGGTGATGCGGCGTGCGCCGGCGTCGAGCGCGCCCTTGAACACACCGGGGAAGGCCAGAACGTTGTTGATCTGATTGGGGAAATCGCTGCGTCCGGTCGCGACCATGGCCGCGTACTTCCTGGCCACCTCGGGGTGGATCTCCGGATCCGGGTTCGAGAGCGCGAACACGATGGACTCGGGGGCCATCGAGGCGATGACGTTCTCGTCCACCTTGCCTGCGGACAGTCCGAGGAACACGTCGGCTCCGGCCAGCGCATCGCCCGGTCCCCCGCTCAGTCCACGAGGGTTGGTTCGCGCAGCGAGGTCGGCCTTGACGCCGGTGAGGTCACCGCGATCGGCCGAGACGACGCCCTTGGAGTCGAGGACCACGACGTCGGAGATGCCGGCGGCGAGCAGCATGTTCGCGCACGCAACGCCTGCAGCGCCTGCGCCCGAGACGACCACTCGGAGCCCGGCCAGGTCCCGGCCCTGTACCCGTGCAGCACCCGTCAGCGCCGCAAGGACGACGATGGCCGTGCCGTGTTGGTCGTCGTGCATCACGGGGCAGTCCAGTGCCTCGACGACGCGTCGTTCCACCTCGAAACACCGCGGGGCGGAGATGTCTTCGAGGTTGACGGCTCCGAAACTGTGTCGCATCCGCACGATCGTCTCGACGATCTCGTCGACATCGTGGGTATCGAGCACGATCGGGATGGAATCGAGGCCGGCGAACTTTTTGAACAGCGCCGCCTTGCCCTCCATCACCGGCAACGACGCGCGCGGACCGATATCGCCCAGGCCGAGCACCGCGGAACCGTCGGAGATGACGGCGACCAGCCGGTCGGTCCAGGTGTAGCGCTTGGCCAGCGCCGGGTCGGCGGCGATGGCACGGCTGACCTGGGCCACTCCCGGGGTGTACGCGATCGAGAGATCGCGCTGGGTCTCGAGCGGCGCGGCCAACTGGACCGAAAGCTTGCCGCCGAGATGCCCGGCGAAGATCTCGTCGTCGGTGATCGCGGCCGCAACTGCCGATGGTGTTCCTGTGGTGTCTTCGACTGCCGTCACGGTGAAAGCTCCTCGCACTGTCGGCCTCGACGAGGCAACACGTGTCTACGAAGTGATTGATGCTCGAAAGGGTCGCGGACTACCGGAGGGCGCCAGTACTGGCTGCCGACTGCCGAAAAGCGCGTCTCGCACGTGCGGCGGGTGTGCCTGCACAGTCAACGATGGGCTGTAGCCGCATCGCTGTAACGGCCCAAGTGTGCCATACCGCCCACCGACCTGACCACAGAGTCAGAAACCAGCGTGAACTACTGCCACCATTGGGTCCACAGGACGAGACCGGTGACCACGAAGACCACGATCGCTCCGAGGAATGCGGTGAATCCGCGTCGGTGATCGGCGATCCGCTGCGCTGCGATGGCGACGACAGCGGCAACGATGTGCACGGTGACCGACAGCGCGCCCGGTCCCGGGTAGCCGCGGGACTGACCGAGATATTGGGTGACGCCGACGCCGATCGCCAGCACCAGCAGTCCGGCGGTGACGATGCCGCTGAGCCCGCGCAGGAAGCGCAGTCCGGCGCCCGCTCCGGCCCCGCTCATGCTCCGGCCACGAATCCGCGGACGGAGTCCGCGATCAACTGCACTGCGATGGCGGCGAGCAACAGGCCTGCGATGCGCGCCAGCAGCGAAATGCCGCCTTCGCCGAGCAGCCGGATGAGGACGGTGGAGAATCGTAGAATCACGAAGAACAGGACGTGAATCGTGATGATGCCCAAGGCAATTGCGAGCAACGAGCTCGCGTTGCCGTCGGCCTGACTGACGTAGACGATCACCGCGGCGATGGCTCCGGGGCCCGCCATCAACGGCGTTCCCAGCGGCACGAGTGCGACGTTGACGTCCTCGGCCGCCGCGTCGCCGCCCGCGCCCTTACCGGTGAGCAACGACAGCGCGATGAGCAGGAGCAGAAGTCCACCCGCGCCCTGCAGTGCCGGAATGCCGATGTGCAGGTAGCTCAGAATGGCCTGGCCGCCGATCGCGAACACCGAGATGACGGTGAGCGAGACCGCGGGTGCCTGCCATGCGGCCTTGTTGCGCACTTCCTTGCTCTTGCGTCCCACCAGGGACAAGAACACCGGAATCGCGCCCGGTGGATCCATGATCACGAACAGCGTGATCAGAACCGTCAGGTACAGCGTCACGTCGAAGTTCATGACCGGGCCGCCGCGATCAGTCGGTCGTACTGCTCCGGGTCGGTGGTGTACTCGCCCAGCTTCACGGTCTTGTTGGTGCCGTGATAATCCGAGGACCCGGTGACGATGAGGTCCAACTCCGCGGCCAACTCGGCCATCACCACGGTGTCCTCCGGCGAGTGGTCCATGTGGTGGACTTCCACACCGCCGAGCCCGAGCGGGGTGAGTTCTCGGATGTGGTCCAGATCCAGGATGCGTCCGCGCTTGCGGGCCCGGGCATGCGCGAGCACGCTGACGCCGCCTGCGGCGGCGATCATCTCGACGGCGACGTCGAGTGGAGTGTCGACCTTGCCCACGTAATACTTGCCACCCGTTGCCAGCGGACCGGCGAACGCCGCGTCCATGTCCGAGACGTAGCCGGCCTCGATCAGAGCCTGGCCCAAATGGGGACGACCGGCGGCCTCCCCGGCCGAGGCGAGAACCGCGTCGGGATCGATGGGTAGGCCGTCCGCGGCCATGTTCTCGGCGATGGCCCGCAGCCGGGTCACCCGCTCACCGCGCAGTCGTGCACGCTCGGCGGCGAATGCCTCGTTCTCGGGGTCGAACAGGTACGCCAGCAGGTGCACCGGGACGGGCGTGCCGTCCTCCCCACGACCGGTGCACGACAGTTCCATGCCGCGCACGAGCGTCAGGCCGGCGGGCGATGCGGCAGCGGCCTCGTCCCATCCCGCCGTGGTGTCGTGATCGGTGAGCGCCACCACCGACAGGCCCGCTGCCGACGCAGCGCGAACCAGCTCGGCCGGGCTGTCGGTACCGTCGGACGCTGTCGAGTGGGTGTGGAGATCGATGAGCACCAGAACAGTGTCCCAGGCGTACCGCCGTGATGTTCCGGGCCCACTGTTCTGTCGTTTTCCTGGCGTACGATTGCCCGCCATGCCGTCCCTTCCACCGCGTCCCTCACTGCCCTCGCTGCACCGACGAGGAAACAAGGCCGTTCCCGATTCGAGTCCACGAATACCGGTGCCGACGGCGCGCGCCATCGTCGACTGCGCTGTCTACGTCGACGGCTCCCGGCTACCCGGCCGGTTCACTCACACTTCCGCGATCGCCGAAGTACGAGCCCGCGGCGAGGGGTTCGTCTGGGTGGGCCTGCATGCGCCGGACGACCGTCAGATGAACGCGATCGCTCAGTGTTACGACCTGCACGAGTTGATGGTCGAGGACACCGTGCACGCGCATCAGCGGCCCAAGCTGGAGCGATACGACGACGTCGCATTCCTCGTCCTGCGCACAGTCAAGTACGTCGAACACGAGTCGGTGACGACGGCGAACGAGATCGTCGAGAGCGGCGAGATCATGGTGATGGTCGGTCGAGATTTCGTCATCACCGTCCGACACGGCGAACACTCCGGATTGGCCGGCGTGCGCCAGCGCCTCGAGGACAATCCGGAGCAGCTCGCACTCGGCCCGTCGGCGGTGCTGCACGCGGTTGCCGACCACGTCGTCGACGAGTACCTGGCCGTCACCGACTCGATCGAGAGGGACGTCGACGGCATGGAGGAGGAGGTGTTCTCTCCGCATCATCACGTGCCGATCGAGAACATCTATCTGCTCAAGCGGGAGGTCGTGGAACTGCGCCGGTCGGTGACCCCACTGTCGACGCCTCTCGCACGGCTGGTCCAGGAGCCCAGTGTTCCGAAATCCGTCCGGCGGTACCTGCGCGACGTGCAGGACCATCACACCACTGTCGCCGAACGTATCTCCGAATACGACGAGGTACTGAGCTCGCTCGTCGACGCCGCCCTGGCTCGGGTGACGATGCAGCAGAACCTCGACATGCGCAAGATCTCGTCCTGGGTGGCGATCGCGGCGGTGCCGACCATGGTGGCCGGCATCTACGGCATGAACTTCGACAACATGCCCGAGCTGCACTGGACCTATGGGTATCACACGATCGTCGCGATCGTCGCCTGCGTGTGCGTCGGTCTGTGGCGAACGTTCCACAAGAACAACTGGCTGTAGATCCTGCGCCTGAGATCTACAGCCAGGGACGAACTCCGACAGAAGCGGGTAGCCACCGGAAGTCGACACCCTGTGCGCAGGAGCGCCCGATCAGAGGCTGGCTGCGGACCGGTTGGGGTCTCGAACGTCGATCCCCGCTTCCTTCCAGGCCTCGCGCAACGCATCCGCCCCGCGTAACCGCACCCAGGCGGCCTCGGTTCCGGTCAACGGCACCGCGGCGAAGAAATGAACCGGATCGAAAGGCTCCGGCAGCGGCAGGTCCGCAATGTCGCTCGGCCCGAGCAGCACGGCCGTGAACGGCGCGTTGGTCCACAGCGGCTCACCGAGATCGAGCAGGGCGTCCTCCACCAGCACGACGCCCTCCACCGCAGGCGAGGCCGCGAGCACGGCCAAGCTCTTGTGGACGCCCGACGCCACGCCTGCGCCACCGCGAAGGGTCAGTACCAGTTCGGCGCGAGGGCCACGGGACGGATCGGCGACCATGTCGTTCGGGTCTGCCATGGGATGACGCGAGCAGCCGAGGCTGACGTACCGCACCACCTCGGAGTCCGCTCCGAATCGCAGCACGTCCAGTGACTCCAGGCCGAGGAACGTCACGGACGCGGACGACGGGTTGTCGTCGCCGATCTCGGTCACCAGGTGTGCGCGTACCGCGGTAATGACACTCTCGCTCACGAGACCCATCCAACACCACCGGTGCCCGAGAAGTCCGTTCGGAGGTGCCACCGCGGACGAGGTGGGTACCGTCGTACCCGTGGTATCCGTTCTCGCTGTGTCCGACGAAACGATCGAATCTCTGTGGAGTCCGCAGGTGAAGTCGCTCGGCGTCGATCTGATTCTCGGCGCGGGCGACCTTCCGTTCGATTACCTCGAGTATCTGACCGATGCGTTGAACGCTCCGTGCGTGTTCGTGCCCGGCAATCACGACGCGGACCTGACGGGTTATTCGGCCGGGAAGGCCGGCTGGATGCGCGCCGGGCTGCCTGCCACCTGGCCGGGGCCGGTGGGTGCGATCAACGTCGACCGGCGGATCGTGTCCGCTGCCGGTCTGCGTATCGCCGGTCTCGGCGGGTCGATCCGCTACAACGGCGGACCCAATCAATGGACGCAACGTCAGCAGCGCAGACGCTCACGCACCCTCACTCGAACATTCGCGTGGAATCGCAACGTCCGCAAGGACGTACGGCCGGTGGACATTCTGCTCACTCACAGCCCACCCCTCGGAGTCGGCGACGACACCGACCCGGCACACGTCGGCTTCGACTGCCTGGACGAGGTGACGCGTCGGCTCTCCCCACAGTTGTTGTTGCACGGCCACATTCATCCACACGGCCACACCCCGGACGATCTGGCCCTGCACGGGGCGGCGGTGATCAACACCGTCGGATACACCCTGCTCGACGTCGAACCGGGTGGGCAGCGACAGCACGTCGAAGCACCGAGGATCGTGAGGCGCAGACATGGCACGTGACACCGGATTTCCGGCCGCCGACGCGGAGAACGACTTCACCCGCCAGCGTCGACGCGCCGACGTGGCGAGACTCGTCGGGTGGCTGCGGCGTCAACCCGACGACGTCAACACCATCCTGCCGTTCGACGAGGTGGTTGCTGCCCTCGGCAAGGTCGGTGAACGGCACCTGGGTCTGCAGGTCATTCGCGTCGAGACCATCGTCGGAAGTGTCGACCGCACCCGCGACTTCGACAGGTTCTTCAGGCCGACCTCGGCGCGGATCAGGGAACGCTGGCAGCGGTTGGCGGCGGCGCAGCGCCGCGGTGAAGCGATGCCGCCGATCCAGGTGTATCGCATCGGCGGCATGCACTTCGTCGTCGACGGGCATCACCGGGTGTCGATTGCGTTCGCGATGCATCGCACGACGATCGACGCCGTCGTCACCGAGATCATCACGCGTATCTCCCCCGAGGGCATCACCCGGCGCGGCGATCTGTTGATCAAGGATCATCGCCGCATCTTCCTGAGTCGGGTGCCCCTGGTGGGACGCGCACGCGAGGCGGTACAGGTCACCGACCCGTTCGATTACGCGCAGCTGAGCGAGTCGGTGGAGGCCTGGGGATTTCGGCTGATGCAGGAACTCGGGGAGTTCGTCGACCGCGGAACGGTCGCACGACGCTGGTTCGGTGAGGAGTACCTGCCGGTGGTCCGCATGGTCCGGGCGGCCGAGATTCTCGAGGACCGCACCGATGCCGAGGCCTATCTGTGGATGAGCCGTGAGCGCTATCGGTTGGTGCGCGAGCACGTCTGGAACGACGAGATCGTCAGTGAACTCCGGCAGAAGGCCCTGGGGAAGCCCAACCGGGCGCAGTAGCTCGTCCGAGGCACCTCGGCTCACACCGGGGAAACCGGTACCCGATAATTAATTAGATGCGTTCAACATTTTAGTTCGATCGGTTCGTATTTTCGGTTGTCATAGGTAACGAGGTAGCTCTTCCATGTCCACCCGCCGCACGCTGCTGCCAGGACTCTGTTTCATCGTCATGACCCTCGCCGTCCTGCAGACGATGGTCGTTCCCATCGTGGGCACCATCGGCACCCAACTGGGCGTCAGCACCACCGCTGCCGGGTGGGTGCTGACGGCGAACCTGTTGGCCGCGGTCATCGCCACCCCCGTCATCGGCCGACTCGCCGACCTGCACGGCAAACGCCCCGTGCTCATCGGCGTCCTGACCGTCGTGCTGGCGGGGTCGCTGCTGGCAGCGTTGACCGATTCACTGACCTGGCTGCTGGTCGGCCGCATTCTGCAGGGTGTCTCGTACGCCCTGTTTCCCATCGCCCTGGCGGTGTTGCGCGACGAAATGCCACCGCGCGCACTCGTCGGCTCGATGTCGATCCTGTCTGGCACTCTCGGCGTGGGCGGCGGCTTCGGATTGGTGCTGACGGGGCTGCTCACGGCCAATGGTGCCGACTACCACCGCGTCTTCTGGCTCACCGTCGCCATCGTCGTGGTTGCACTCGGCATTGCGTGGTTCGGTGTCCCGGCCCGACCGCGTAGCGGCAGCGGGTCGGTCGACTGGTGGGGTGCCGTACTTCTGGCGGGCACACTCCTGCTGCTGTTCCTGGCCCTCACCCAGGGCCGCACGTGGGGCTGGGGTTCGGTGGCCACCATCGGATGCGCTGTCGCGGGCGTGCTGCTGGGAACCGTCTGGTGGATCTTCGAGAAGCGCATCGATGCCCCGCTCGTCGCACCCCGCATGCTCACTCACGGGCCCCTGCTGGCCACCAACGTCGCCACCCTGTTCGTCGGCGTCGGAATGTTCGCCAACTTTCTGGCCTGCTCCTACTTCGTGCAGACCCCACGTGCCGTCGCCGGCTACGGATTCACCGCCAACGTTCTCGAAGCGAGTGTCGTGTACCTGCTACCCGGTGCAGCGGTAGGAGTGGTGGCCGCGGTGATCAGCGGTCGCCTCATCGGATCGTTCGGGCCGCGCCGAGTTCTCGTCGGCGGCGCGGTGATCGGCGTTCTCGGATTTGCGTTCGTCGCGGTGGCCCACGATCACACCTGGCAGCTGATCACCGCAGGCATCGTCATCAACACGTTCGTCAGCCTCGCGTTCGCGGCCCTGCCCAACCTGCTCATGGCCGAGGTCAGCGCGGCGGACACCGGCGTGGCCAACAGCGTCAACTCGATCGTGCGCACCGTCGGCACGTCGATCGCGAGTGCGTCATTGTCCACCGTGCTGGCGATGTTCACCATCGACGGCACAAACGTGGCCCGCGAGAGCGCGTACACCGCAGCCTTCGTCGCCGGTGCCGTCGCCTGCGCCGTCGTCGCCGCGGCAGCCCTGGCCATCAGAAGCACCCCGGCAGCGCGGCAATCGGTGCGGGTTGCCGAGTCCGAACCGAACACCACGTCGAACGTGCCACTGTAGAGCCTGCGGCATGTGAGTGGAACTTCGTGACGGGTTCACGTGGTCGTCGCAACGTGCAGTCGTTTGTTGTACTCCTCGAGTGGAGTATCCCATCCCAGGGTTTTTCTGGGGCGGTTGTT
>NZ_NOZA01000024.1:0-45008 GCF_002258465.1 Rhodococcus sp. 05-2256-B1
CACAAGCGGATGGCTGATACATCGAATGCTTTCACCAAATAAAATTCGGCACTGACATTCATCGACACACTGTTGAGTTCTCAAAGAACACGCACACACCATGGTCACCGTGTGAACGGCAACGTCCGGGGCTTACACGCTCGAACCCCAGACATGGCTGATAACCTCTGCCTTGTCTGGGTTGTTCAGGACGTACTCCGTACAACCTCGTTGTCCCGGTTTGTGAAGACCGGGTCGGTGTCCGTGTCGCTCTGACTCGACAAAAGTTACGCGAAGACCAACGCTTACGCAAATCGCCAGGTCAGATGTAATTTTCGTGTGAACTTCTCGGTCGAGCGTGCAGTCAGACGACGGCGATGGCGTCTATCTCGACCAACATCTCCTCGCGCGGGAGTCCCGTGAACACGGTCGTCCGGCTCGGCAGCACGTCACCTGTCGTGTTCGCCGAGACGAACTCGCCATAGGCGTCGTTCATGATCGAGAAGTCCTCACGCTTGGTCAGGTACACGCGCAGCATGATGACGTCGTCGAACGTCGCCCCGCCGGCTTCCACGATTGCCTTGACGTTCTCCAAGGTTCGAGTGGTCTGCGCGGCGACGTCACCTGGGAACAGGTATTCGCTCGTCGCCGGATCCACCGGGCCCTGACCGGAAACCTGCACGAACGGCCCTTTCCGCACCCCCTGGGAGAAGGTGTGTGCCGGGGCCGGCGCACCGGTGGTGCGGATTTCGATCTTTTCGCTCATGATTTTCCTTCCATCGAACTGTCGTTTGTCAGTGGGCGGTCATGTCGATCGGGCGGCCGCCAGCCCAGTCCCTCGGAAATTGCCGCTGCCGTGCCGCGCACTGCGGGCAGCGCAGCCAGTACCTGCTGATGGTCGAGCAACATGTCCGGTACCGACATGGACACCGCGGCCACCACGTCTCCGGTCCCGTTGCGCACCGCGCAGCCGATGCAATTGACGAAAGATTCGTGTTCTTCACGGTCCTCCGCAAAACCCTGCTGGTCCACGAGCTCGAGCTCGCGCAGGTACTGCTCCGGTGTGCTGATCGTGCGTTCCGTGAACGGCGTGTACGTGATGCGTCGAGCGATCTCTTCTCGTTCGGCGCGCGGGCGGCCTGCGACCAAAATCTTTCCCACCGCGGTGCAGTGCAGCGGTGCCGGCCGGCCGACGCGTGAGTACATCCGCACGCTCTGCTGTGCGTCG
Source organism: Rhodococcus sp. 05-2256-B1 (assembly GCF_002258465.1). Lineage (NCBI taxonomy): Bacteria > Bacillati > Actinomycetota > Actinomycetes > Mycobacteriales > Nocardiaceae > Rhodococcus > Rhodococcus sp. 05-2256-B1. The sequence goes on from NZ_NOZA01000024.1 coordinate 1,208, forward strand.
AACTTGTCGATGTAGATGACCTCCCCCGCCTCGTACGTGGCCAGGTGCACCGTCTGGCCCGTGTCGGAGTTCAGTGCAGCGAGATGCGGTCGCGCGACGGTGCGCACGTCTCGCTGCTCGAGCGCGTGATTTGCGAGCTCGAACAGCCTCGAACCGAGTTGGTACCGGTGATCTGCTCCATGGCTGACGAACCTGTCCGATTCCATGGTCCGAAGCAGTCGCAGCACCGTCGTCTTGTGTACACCGAGGACTGCGGCGAGTTCGTCGAGTGACTTCGATCCGTCCCCGAGCAAACCCAGGATCGTCAGCGCCCTCGACAAGCTCTGGCTCACAACGCCGCCTCGGTGTGCACCGCTGCCACGGCCGCGTAGTCGAGGGTCGCCCATGCATTGTCGTCGATTCCGGCCAGTGCTGCCAGTTCGTCGTGCGGCAGGACTTTCGCCACATCACCGTGGCCGGTCAATGCGCCTGCGGCACAAAGATGTCCGAATCGCACACGCTGCGCCGCGCTGTATCCCATCAGCAACGCGGCCAGAAAGCCGCCGGCGAAAGCGTCACCTGCACCGATCTTTTCGACGACGTCGAGTGTCAATGCGGGGACGTCGACTCGCGCGACTCCCTCGAATGCCGTCACCGTGTGCGCATCGTTCTTGATCACCAGATGACGGGGCTCGGGAAACATCTCGCGTACTTCCACTGGACTCGAGGTCCCGAACACCGAAGCGGCCTCGTCGGCACCCATCGACACGATGTCGCTACCGCGGACGTGCTCACCGAGGACGCGGGCCGCGTCGTCCGAACGCCCGGCCCACAAGGCCGGCCGATAGTTGAGATCGAAGCTGACAGTGGACGGGCCGGCCATCAGGCTTCGCGTCAATTGTTCCGCAGTGGGTGAGATGGCGACGGTGATGCCGGTGAAATGGACGATGTCGGCGCAGTCGATCGCCGCTCGCACCTCGTCGTGAATATCGGTGGGCGAGAGCGCAGTAGCAGCCGAAAGAGACCGGTAGTACGTCATCGCGCTGTCTCCCAGAGGCAGGTCGTGACGGTGATCGGACCCCGATCCGCGCTCCTTGATGTAGAGGCCCGTCGGCCGCCCGTTATCGACGATCACGCCCGACGTGTCCACACCGGCAGCGTCGAGTTCCGCGACCAGATATCGGCCGAACCCGTCGTCACCCACCCGCGAGACCCACGCAGCCTCGATTCCCAGTTGGACGAGGACACGAGCCACGTTGGCTTCCGCACCTCCAGCCGTCCGATGGAACGTCTCCGACCGTTCCAGTGGGCCAGGGTCCGCGACGAGGACAGCGAGGCCTTCGCCTACACACACCACCCGGGGGGCTGCCATGTCCGTCTCCTCGAACTCTTGCGGGAATGCATCGTTGGATGCAGACTACAAATGAAAGACACGATACGCAACCGTCGTTGCATATAGCGCAACGCAGAACTCGAGGAGACTGACGTGATCGACACTGCCGGAGTCGAGGCGCTGAGTCGACGACTCCTGGGGCCCGAACACAAATCGCTTCCAGCGAGATCGTGGGGACAGAGCGCCGAGAGCTTTCTGGCCACCGCGCCGCGGCTGTCGGAGTTCACCACCCCAGTACTCACCCTCGACAGGACACGCATCGCATCGAACGTCGATGTGATGGCGCAGTGGACCGCGAAGGCGGGCGTCCTCCTGGCACCCCACGGCAAAACGACCATGGCTCCCCAACTGTGGAAGCAGCAACTGGATGCGGGCTGCTGGGCCATCACCCTCGCTACCGGTTGGCAAGTTCAGGTGGCACGCGCATTCGGTGTGGAGAGAATCGTTCTCGCCAATGCCGAAGTCGATCCTGTTGCTCTGAACTGGGTTGCCGCCGAACTGGACTCGCATCCCGAGTTCGAGTTCTACTGCTGGGCGGACAGCGTCGCCACGGTGCGAGAGATGAACCGCATCCTTGCCGACCACGGCGATCGACCGGTGTCCGTCGTCGTCGAACTCGGCGGCGAGCACGGACGAACCGGCGCGCGAACGACCGAGGAGGCCGTCGCAGTAGGACGGGAGATCGCCGCGTCACCGCGTCTCGAACTGGCCGGTGTGGGCGGCTACGAGGGTGCCCTGAGCCACGACCGTTCCGAGGCCGGTCTCGCGGCAGTACGCACCTACCTCGACACTCTCGCCGCACTGCATCGCACGTTCGATGCCGAAGGACTGTACGGCGATCACGCCATTGTGACCGCAGGCGGGAGCGCGTACCAGGATCTGGTGGTAGAACGCCTGCATTCTCTGACCTCGGGCAACGGCGTGCGCACCGACGTCGTGCTCCGATCCGGGGCCTATGTGGCGCACGACGACGGCTTCTATTCGCAGATCTCACCGCTGACTCCCGCCCGAACCGAGACGCCGTTGGTTTCTGCGATGCACGGATGGGCCCGAGTGGTGTCACGCCCCGAGCCCGGCCTCGCATTGCTGGACGCAGGTAAGCGCGACTTTCCTTTCGACGAAGGAATGCCCGTCCCGCAACGTGTTCGAGGTAATGAAGTCCTGGATCCGGCCGCGGAGGTGACGGCACTCAACGACCAGCATGCTTTTCTTCGAATACCGGCAGACGACGCCGGCGCACTTCCGGTGGGGGCGGTGCTGCGGCTCGGCCTCTCGCACCCCTGCACTGCGTTCGACAAATGGCGTCTGATCCCCGTCGTGGACGACTCGGACAGCGACGACCCACTCGTGGTCGATCTGATACACACCTTTTTCTAGGAAGCAGAACTTGATGGCGGACACACTATTTCGCGGGTTCGACGTCATCGACGGCACCGGTTCCGCGCGGCTGCGTCGGGACGTTCTCGTCCGTGATGGCACCATTGCAGCACTCGTCGAGCCCGGAAGCCTTTCCAGTGCAGACAGAATCGTCGATGCAGCACCAGGTCACGTCCTGTCCCCCGGCTTCATCGACATGCATGCGCACTCCGATCTGGGGTTGCTGACCGATCCTGGGCACTTCGCCAAGATCAGCCAGGGTGTCACCACCGAGGTGATCGGACAGGACGGCATCGCGTACGCGCCCATCGACGATGCGACGTTGGACGTCATCCGGCGACAGATCGCCGGGTGGAACGGCAATCCCGTCGATCTGGACTTCTCCTGGCGGACGGTTGCCGAGTATCTCGCCCGACTCGACCGAGGCATCACTCCGAACGCTGCATATCTGGTTCCGCAGGGAACGCTGCGCTACCTGGCCGTCGGTGCCGATCGACGTCCCGCAACGCCGTCCGAGATCACCCACATGCAGGAGTTGCTGGCGCAGGGCCTGCAGGACGGTGCCGTCGGAATGTCGAGCGGACTCACCTACACACCCGGAATGTATGCCGACACAAGCGAATTACGAGCACTGTGTGAGGTAGTGGCAGACTTCGGCGGGTTCTATGCTCCCCACACCCGGTCGTACGGCGCGGGTGCACTCGACGCCTACCAGGAGATGCTCGATCTCTCCAGAGAAACCGGATGCGCCCTGCACCTGACCCACGCAACGATGAACTTCGGTGTCAATCGTGGTCGGGCACGTGAATTTCTCGATCTTGTCGACTCCGCGATCGCCGACGGCTGCGACGTCACGCTCGATACGTATCCGTACCTACCCGGGGCCACGACTCTGTCTGCGCTGCTGCCGAGTTGGGCGATGTCGGGTGGGCCGGACCGAGCGCTGGAACGACTCGACGATCCGGCCGAGCGTCGCCGCATAGCGCAGGACGTCGATGTCGACGGCTCGGACGGCTGCCACGGAGTCACCGTCGAGTGGGAGACGATTCAGCTCAGCGGAGTATCGAACCCGGAACTCGACCGGTACGTCGGTCGCACGATGGCCGACATCTCGGCGGACGAAGGGCTCGAGCCGGTCGACGTTTTCTTCGACTTTCTACGCCGCGACGCTCTGGCCACGACCATCCTGCAGCATGTCGGGCACGAGGAGAACGTTCGCGAGATCATGCAGCATCCGCGCCACATGGGCGGCAGTGACGCCATTCTCGTAGGCGAAAAGCCACATCCGCGTGCGTGGGGAACGTTCCCCCGCTATCTGGGCCACTACGTGCGGGACGAGCAACTGCTCTCACTCGAGGAGTGCATCAATCACCTCACGGGTCGTCCGGCTGCACGGTTACGACTGCGCAGGCGCGGCACGATCGCCGTGGGTCATGCTGCCGATCTCGTGGTGTTCGACCCGGATACCGTTCGAGACACCGCCACGTTCGAAGAGCCCAAACAGCAGGCCGAGGGAATCAGCCACGTGATGGTGAACGGCTCGTTCGCGATAGACGATTTCCTTCCCACCCACTCCTTGGCAGGCCATGCCCTGCGTATGGACTCAGCCAGAAAGCAGACGTCGTGAATGCACTGACGGCAATTCTCGAAGACCGCGCACTCGCCGTGGTGCGCGCGCCGCACATCTCGGATCCCGCCGCACTCGCACACGCCCTAGCCGGCGGCGGAATTCGCGCCGTGGAGCTCACGTTCACCACGCCGGGAGTCCTCGACCTCATCCGCGCCGCATCCGATGCGGGTGCCATCGTCGGGGCCGGAACGGTCCTCACAGCCGATCAAGCCCGGGCCGCCCTGGACTCGGGTGCCAGTTTCGTCGTGACACCGGGGCTGCGGTCAGACGTCGCCGCCGTGGTGACCGCCGCGCGCATACCGCTGATGATGGGGGCACTCACCCCGTCCGAGGTGATGACCGCGCTCGACCTCGGTGCAGACGCGGTGAAGATTTTCCCGGCGCGCACCGTCGGACCGGCCTATTTCAAGGATCTGCTCGGTCCGTTCCCGGATGCACGTCTCGTCCCGTCCGGCGGCGTCAACGCCGCAAATGCCGCGCACTTTCTGGCAGCCGGAGCAGTGGCAGTAACTGCCGGCACGGATGTGGTGCCGCCGAATTCTGTTGCTACCGCTCAGTGGGACGACATCGCAGCACGAGCCCGGGCATTCGTCCACGCCATCGAAACCGACAACGAGAAAGAACTGTCATGAATTCTGCCGTCGACTGGCTGAGAACCTCGACACCCGGCCTTCTGGTGCTGTGCGGCATAGCAATCGCCGTGTTGCTCGTCGTGATCATCAAGATCAAGCTGGAACCGTTCGTCGCACTGCTCATCGTCGGACTCGGCCTGGCCCTGGCTGCCGGTCTTCCGGTCAATCAAATCGTCGGAACCGCGATCAAGAGCAACGAGTCGTTGCTCGAGACCGGCTTCGGCGGAATTCTCGGGCATATCGCCGTCATCATCGGCCTCGGCACCGTACTGGGGGCCATACTCGAGAAGTCCGGCGGCGCACAGGCGTTGACCGCCAAGTTGCTCGGAATATTCGGCGAGCGCGGCGCTCCCGTCGCGATGGGCCTGCTCGGATTGATCTTCGGTATCCCGGTGTTCTTCGACATCGGCATCTTCGTGCTCGCCCCGCTGGTGTACGTCGCCGCGCGCCAAGGCGGAAAGTCGCTGGTGCTGTACGCGTTGCCGATGCTCGCCGGCTTGTCGATGACGCACGCATTCTTGCCGCCGCACCCCGGGCCGGTGGCACTCGGTGGACTGCTCGAGGTCAATCTCGGTTGGCTGATCCTGTTCGGCTTCATCTGTGGCATACCCGGATTCATCGCTGCGGGCCTGGTATGGGGAAACTGGATCGGTAAGCGCGTCATCGTCGAGGTTCCGGACGACTTCATCAACGATGGGGACAACTCGCCCCGCGACTCGAACGGTGGCACCGGTGCCGTCACCACTGCCCGACCGGTAGTCACGACGCCTCCCTCGGTGGGCACCATCGGCGCGATCATCGCAGTGCCGCTGGTCCTCATCCTCGGTGCCACCTTCGGCAGCATCCTCCTCGACCCGGGCAATCTGCTCGAAGTGCTGACATTCTTCGGCACTCCGGCCGTCGCACTTCTCATTGCCGTGCTGATCGCGTTCTACGTTCTGGGTATACGCCGCGGGTCCACCGTTCAGGAGCTGAGCAAGCTCACAGGTGAGTCGCTGCGCCCGGTGGGCATGCTGTTGCTCGTCGTCGGCGCGGGTGCTTTCTTCGGAAAGGTCATCTCTGCCACCGGGATCGGCACTGCACTGGCCGACACCATGGCGGCGGCAGGTCTACCGATCATCGTCCTGGCGTACATCATCAGTTGCGCACTGCGTGTCGCACAGGGTTCGGCCACCGTCGCGATCGTCACCACCGGTGGCATCGTGGGCCCACTCGTCGCAGCGCAGGACTATTCGGCCCCCGCCGTCGCATCGATCGCCATGTCCATCGCAGCGGGCTCGATCATCGCGAGCCACGTCAACGACGGAGGCTTCTGGATCATCTCGAAGTTCTTCAACCTCACCGTCAAGCAGACGCTACAGACGTGGACCGTCCTCGAGACGATTCTGTCCGTGGTCAGCTTCGCGGTTGCCGGCATTCTCTTCGCGATCATCGCCTAGTCCGACAGCGCGGTCGGGTGTCGATGTCGGCACCTGATCGCGCCACTGGGAGTGCACCTGATCACCGACGAAATGGGTGTTCTCTGCCGACATCTCCCGGCTCCCCGACCGTCCGACGAGATCGTCTATTCGATCGTCCAGGCTGTGGGCGCGAGCCATGGCGTCCGACGTACGTGCTTCACCCTCCGAAGACTCGACCAGATCGGCCAAACGAACCAACGCAGCCACTCGTCCCGTCAACTGGGTCCATACGACTTCCAGTGCGCGGCGACGTGATTCGACCTGTTCCGCCGTGTCCTCGTCGACCATCGTCCGACCTATACGGATCAACTCGTCCCCTACCGAGCGCAAAGACGTTGCATCGACCGAGATTTCGGCGAGCTCGACGAACAGATCGACCTGGCTTCGCTGAAACTCGAAGTACGTCGACTGCCACGCCGGCGAGCGATGTATGCGATCGAACGAGGTGCCCGCGAGAAACAGCAGCGTGTCGTAGCGGTCCGAGAATCGGTCGTCTTTGCGATCGATCAACTGATCGACCACCCCGGCTGCCCACTGCACCCGTTTGTCGATGGGCGTTCTACGTGCAAGCGTGCTGACTCGATCCTTTGCGGCGTCCGCCAACGTCAGACCTCGCTCGGCGAGCACCCCGTATTTGATGGGTGCGGGCGTGTGCATCAGTGCATCGAAGACCGCGTCGCGCTGTTCCAGGTCGAGATGAATACCTTCGCGACGTTCCTTACGTGCCGCGCGGACGCCGTTGGCGTAGTGCCGGTTCGACATCACCACCGTGGTTCGCAGATGCTCGATCCGCTTGTTCGACTCCGCGACTCGCAACTTGTAGACCAGGGCCGCGCCGGGCTTACCCGACGAATCCTTGGCACGCCATCGATCCCGCTCGTCCACCAACTGCCGCAAGGTTCCGAATCCCCCGACCGACGGGAGAGAACGCCCCGCACGCCACCGAGCGATGAGCACCGTTCTGGTTGCTTCATCGACCCTGCCCGCCGCGACTGCCGTTGCGGCGGCGTCGGACAACGGCTCGGAATGGCCGGGTAGCCGACAGTCGGCACAGAGGCGATGCACCCGGTCATCGAATCGAGCGCGCTGCTGTGCCGAATCGCCTGCATCGAACTGAGACATCATTTCTCCTCGGTCGCACCGCGGTCCGGCGTGCTCGCCGTCGAGTGTTCCAGAAAGTTCAGATCAACCCCTTCAGGGTTTCCTCCGTGTGCGGCTTCTTCTCGGCCAGCAAGGTGCGCGCCTCGTCCAGCCCCTCCCAGACATTCCACATCAGTACCCCGCGCACGACGGCATCGTCGTCGAGGTAGTAGACGACGCCTTCCTTGCCGATCGTCTTCCAGTCCTCCACCGTGTTCAGCGACGTTGCCACCGTTCCGATTGCCTGGTAGCCGTCGTCGTACACGTCGGAATAGAAGTACGGGGTGTAGGTGTAGGCCGCGCCGGCACCTGCCATATTGCGGCCCGCCGCTTTGCCCATCTCGGTTGCGTTGTCCACGTGCTCGATGCGTCGGCGACCGAGAATGGCGTCCGGATAGTTGGCCACGTCGCCGGCCGCGTAGATGTGCTCGTCCGCGGTGCGCAGGAACTCGTCGACGACGATGCCGTTGTCCACCTCGAGACCTGCCGCCTCGGCCAGGTCTGTGCTGGGCCGGACGCCGAGGCCGAACACGACCCCATCTGCTTCCACCGCTGACCCGTCGTCCAATTGCAGCTGGACACGAGCCGACGCCTCCGCACCCGACGTGACCTTGGTTCCTCGGCGCACGGTGACCCCGTGATCGGAGAACCCCTTGTCGAACCCGGCGGCCAGCGAGCGGGGAAACATGTGGCTGCCCACGACGTCGTCGGACGTGACGAGGGTGACTTTGACACCCTGCTGAGACAGCGCTGCTGCGATTTCCGTTCCGATGTAGCCGCCGCCCACCACCGCTATGTGCTCCGCGGTCTCGGTCAGTTCCCGCAACATCCGGTAATCGGCGAAGGTGCGGAAGTAGATCACTCGTGGACTGGGCGACAGGTCGATCTGCGTCGGCGCTGCGCCGGTTGCGAACAAGAGCGTTCCGTACTCGTGGTTCTCGCCGGCCGCTGTCGTGACCGCCTGCTTCGACCGGTCAACCGACGCGATACGCGTACCCATATGGACCTCGGCACCGGTGTCCGAGGCGGTGCCGAGCGGAACCTGATCACGGCCGAAATCGCTGTCGGTCCACAACTTCTTCGACAACGCGGGGCGCGTGTACGGCTCGTCGGAATCGGCTCCGAAGATCCCGATGGAACCCGTTGCGTCGTGTTCACGAATCCCACGAGCAGCACTGTCGGCAACCATTCCGCCGCCGATGATCAGGTAGTCGTATCGCATCGCTCACTCCTTGCACGTGGGGGTATCGACGACCTGGCTACCCGGAACCGCGTGCGCGCAACCACTCCGACGCCTCGGTTCGGAAGGCCGGAACAAATCGAACCGAACGAACTGTATGCAGCATCACACCCCGTAAAGGTTGGCCCAGGCCCGTCCAGTGGGCATCTTGGTTTGCGAGACGAAACATCGCGTTCACACATTTTGGGTTGTAACGGTTCGGCTCGGACGAACGACTCACACCTCAGGACGCGAACAAAAGGAGACGATGTGACTGTTCAGATCGATTCGCTCGCAGCCGGCACCAGCAATGCCGACAATGCGATCGCAGACGTCGACCAACTCTTCGACGAAGTTTCAACGCTGGACGCCAACATCCTCGACGCCATCGAGCGCCGCACCCGCTTGGCGCGCACCCTCGCTGCCGTGACGCCCGACGCCACCGTGTCGGACACCACAGCAGACCCCTACGCCGATCTCGGCAACGACGGCCGTGTTTTCTCGCGGATGCTTTCCCGCCTCGCGCAGATCACCCGGTAACGTCCTTCCCCCTTTATTTCGCAGTCCGCGGCCCCGTCGAGCACGTCTCGGCGGGGTCGCGTTGTGTCTGGGCACGGCACCGGTGAATTTGTCGACGGACCGTTGTCAGTACCGGCACGACCGTTGTTCGACGGTCGTGCCTGTCAGTTTCAGAAGACGGCTGCACTCTTTGCAGGCGTTTCGAGGGTGAGTGCACGTGTCTTCTGACATTCTGATGTCAGAAGTGCGGTGCACGGTCGCGTTCGGCTCTCGGTGATAGGGGAGGCTTGTGATGGACCCCGACAAGCTCGCCATCGTGGAGACCGGTGTGCTGACAGCGTCGGGGGAGCGGTGGTCCCAGGCCGAGGCCCGTTTCGGTGTCCTGGCTCCCTTGCTGGAGATGCATCCGGTGCGTTCGGAAGCGGTCGACGCTGCAGCGCAGCGCTTGGGACTATCCAGGCGGCGGGTCTACACGTTGATCGGCAGGCTCAGGAACGGGACGGGGACAGTCACCGATCTTCTTACGAAGGTCTCGTCGGGAGGGCGTGGCCGCAGCCGAGTAGCGGCTGAGGTTGAGGAATTGATCGGCGACCATCTCACCCGATATTTTCTTCATCGCCAGAAGTTGAGTGTCGCTGCGCTGCATCGACGTATCGCGCTGGCGTGTCACCGCGCGGGTCTGCCAGTGCCGGCCAGAAACACCGTCACCGCACGAATCGCCGCCCTCCATCCGGCATCGGTGGCCAGGTCCCGCGGAGGACCCGATGCCGCCCGCCCGCGTCAGTCCGCCGGCGACGTTCCACCGACAGTTGCGGGGATTCTCGATCAGGTCCAGATCGACCACACCGTCGTCGATGTGATGATCGTCGACGAGTACGAGCGGCAACCGATCGGCCGCCCCTACCTGACGATCGCCATTGATGTCTTCAGCCGTTCCGTACTCGGGTTCGTCGTCACTCTGGAGCCGCCGTCGTCGATATCGGTCGGGTTGTGCCTGGGCCGCGTGTGCTGCGAGAAGCAGACATGGCTGGAGGCATGCGAGCTCGCTGAGCAGGTGCAGTGGCCGATGGCAGGGAAGCCGAAGCAGTTGTATCTCGACAACGCCTCCGAGTTCAAAAGCGAAGCGCTGCGCCGCGGATGCGCCCAGCACGCCATCACCCTCGAATACCGTCCTCCGGGCCGACCGCACTACGGCGGGATCGTCGAACGCATCATCGGGACGGCGATGACGGCGGTGCACGAGCTGCCTGGGACCACCTTCTCGAACCCAGCGGACCGAGGAAGCTACGACTCGGACAAGCATGCGGCGTTGACATTGCGTGAGTTGGAACGCTGGCTGGTCCTGGCCATAGCCTCGTATCACGCGAGCGTTCACGCAGGGATCGGGAACACTCCGGCCGCGGTGTGGGCCGGCGGGGTCGCCGCAGTTGGTCATGCCCCTCGTGTGGTGCTCGGCGAAACCGCGTTCCTGGTGGACTTTCTTCCCGTCATCCGGCGACGTCTGACGCGCACGGGCTTCGTCCTCGATCACGTGCACTACTTCTCGAACGCGCTCAAACCGTGGGTTGCGCGGCGAGAGGATCTGGGGCGGTTCGTGATACGACGTGACCCACGCGATTTGAGCAGAATCTGGGTCCTCGAACCAGACGGTGCCGGCTATGTCGAGGTGCCGTACCGGACGATGTCACATCCCGCGGTGACACTGTGGGAGCACAGAGCTGCTATCACCCGTCTCCGCGAACAAGGTCGGTCGAACGTCGATGAGGGCGCACTGTTTTCGATGATCGAGCAGATGCGCGAGGTCACCGACCGCTCGCAGAAAGCCACCCGCAAAGCCCGGCGCAACCGTGCCCGCCGCATGCATCTCACCGGCGCCGCGTCTGCGCCGATCCCGGCGATCTACCCGCCGGTGGAGCCTCGAGCGGACGGCGGCACCGCAACGCCGGTCTTCAGCGATATCGAGGAATGGTGAGCCGATGACCGCATCGACAGGAAGCAGCGACGAAGCCACCGAGTCGTCCGGTGAGGATTTGGGGCACCTGCGGGAGTCGGTTCGTCCGCTCGCCGCACTCGACGACGCGGACAGGATCCGGTTGATCCGGTCGGAGAGGTGGATTGGGTATCCGCAGGCCCGTACGGTCATCGACCATCTGGAGACGTTGTTGTCGTGGCCGGACCGACAGCGTATGCCGAACCTACTGTTGCTCGGTCCGACGAACAACGGCAAGTCGATGATCATCGAAAAGTTCCGGCGCACTCATCCGCCGATCAGCTTGTCCGATCGCGAGCAGATACCGGTGTTGTGCATGCAGATGCCCCCGGACCCGTCACCCGGCCGGTTCTACCTCGCACTGCTCACAGCGTTGGGAACACCGACCAGGCCCCGCAATCGGGTCCACGAACTCGAACAGCAAGCATTGATGCTGCTCCGCGTCACCGGCGTACGGATGTTGATCATCGACGAGCTCCACAATGTTCTCGCCGGCCGCGACAACGTGCGCCGCGAATTCTTGAACGTGCTGCGGTTTTTGGGCAACGAACTACGCATTCCTCTCGTCGCTGTCGGCACCCGTGATGCTTACCTCGCCATCCGGACCGATCCGCAGCTGGAGAATCGATTCCACCCCATCACTTTGCCGGTCTGGACCAACACAGCCGACACCAGATCACTGCTGGCCAGTTTCACCACGAGCTTCCCCCTCCGCAAACCCTCGCACGTGACATCACTGGAGATGACCGACTACCTCCTCACTCGCTCCGAGGGCACCATCGGTGAACTGGCAACGTTGCTCACTGCCGCAGCAGTGACCGCCGTCGACAGCGGAGAGGAAGCGATCACCTCATCGGTGCTCACGCGCACTCCGTACCTCGGTCCCACCGAGCGACGCCGCCAGTTCGAACGCCACCTCGCGTGAACGCGCGGCTCGCGGCGATGCCCGATGATGCGTACGTTCGCCCGTGGCCGCTGCACCCGCAGCCACTGCCCGGTGAGGCCCTCACGTCCTGGTTGGCCCGGATATGCGAGCTGTATCCGCACATCAAGCCTTCTGACCTGCTTGCAGACCTCGAAATCAATTGTGCTGTCGAGAATCTCGACCGCTACACACCGGAGCCGATACTCGTCGAGCTGGCCGGTCGCGGTGCAGTCCCGGTAGAGAGGGTGCGGATGATGACGTTGGCGGGGTGGACACCGTGGCTGCTCGACAGCACCGACCCCGCCGGCTGCGACTTCGACACCTACGTCCACCAGTTCTCGATCCTGCTACCGGCCGACCTCGCGAGGGAGGATCGACGACGTCGCACACCCACGAGCGAGGCATGGTTGCCGTGGGCGAGCACTCCGCGTAGTCGGGCATGCCCGGCATGTGTCGACAGCCTCGAATCCACTGCTGGTATCAACATGGCTCTGCTGCAGCAATATCCGGTACTGAGCAGCTGCCTCGACCACCGTTGTCGACTCGAACCCTGCTCTGCTTTGCCTGGTCATGCGATCTTCTGGGATCAGGTCCGGTTCGGTTCGGACGAACGGGTCTCGCCCGTTCCGGTTCCCTCAGCGGTGGCGGACCTCGATCGGCGCAGCACCGAGGCTCTGACAACGGGATGGGTGGAACTGCGCCCAGGCCGGGTACATGCCGCAGTCTGGTTCCGACTGCTGCGCACCGTCGTCGACGAAGTGTCTACACCACTGGTTCGCACCGGACGGTGGGCGACGAGACTCGTTGCGATCTGGAAGGCCGCCGGTCGTTCTCGCCCGCTCCGGGCCGCGTGGGTTCCGTTCGAGGACCTGCACTGGGACGAGCAGGCGACAGTCCTCGAGGCCGCAGCGATCGGCATTGCGATGGTCGAGAGCGGTGAGATCGATGCCGGCGGTGCGCACGCATCTCTGCTGAGCCCACGACAGTATGAGCCGGTCGATCCCGGGACAGCTCCGACGCGCTCGTCCTATCCCGCACCTGAGCGCGATCTGTGGGCTGACGCGCACGCTGCGGCCGAGGCCGCCATCGCGGCAGCGCGCGTCGATCCCGCATCCGCCAGTTCGTTGTACAACTTCCTTCGCTGGGGGTGCCGCACCGCAGCGGAGCTGGATGAGACGGTGCAACTGTTCCTCGACCACGGGATCCCGCTGCACCATCCGCCGACATAGCTATCGCCCGATGGAGCGGGGTCGTCCGCGACGCACACGCGGTGACAGCCGAGACACCCGTTTTCGCGGCAGGGTCATAGTCACCAACGTTATCTGTGCGGTGACCGACGAGAATTTTCCTTCCCGCACCGTCTCCGCGGAAACGCCTGCTCAGCGTGCTTTCGGCCTGAGAAGTCTGTCGGGAGGGCCCGCTACAGTCCAGCCATGACAGATCGCCAGCTCGTAGACGGCCCGACCACGATCCCGGCTGTCGTGCCGGGTGCCGCGGCGGTGTTTCCAGACCTACCGCCCGAGGTTGCTGCTCGGATCGAGCGTTCCATGGCCGCGTCCCGCTCGACCGGTACCCGCCGGGCCTACACCTCGGCGTGGCGACGCTTCGAGACCTGGTGCACCGTCGCCGGGCACCACGCGTTGCCGGCGCATCCCGCGACAGTGGCGGCCTACCTCGTCGCCGCGGCCGACACGCTCACCGTCGACGGGACGCGGGCGTACGCGGCCGCGACGTTCGGCAAGTGGATTGCGGCGATCGCCGACCGCCACCGCGCTACCGGACACGACAACCCGTGCGGGCACGAGATGGTGCGCGCCACCCTCGCCGGTATCCGGCGGGACTACGCGTCGGCGGGGGAGCGGCCCCGCAACCCGCGCGCACCGCTGCTGACCTCCGACATCACCACGATCGTCGACCACGCCCGACGCACTACAGCGGGGTGGGCGTCGGAGGTGCTCGAACGCCGCGACACCGCGCTGCTGCTGATGGGATACACCGGCGCATTTCGACGCAGCGAACTCGTAGCGCTGGAATGCCGCGATGTGCGCCGCGACCGTCTCGACGGTGCGCACGTACGGATCCGAAGATCGAAGACCGACCAGGACGGAACCGGCATCGGAACGGTGAAAGCGCTTCCGTTCACCGACTGCCACGAATCCTGCCCGGTCTGCGCGTGGGTGCGATGGCTGCAGATCGTCGCCGCGTTCGACACCGGGGGCAGAGCCGCCGTCATTCGACTGCTTTCTCGCGCAGCACAATTCGACTCCCATCTCTGCCGCGGCACCCTGCCGACCGCCGAGAAACGGTCGCCGCTGTTCCGGTCTGTCCGCAAGAACGGCAACCTCTCCGACACTGTGTTGTCCGGGGCAGCGGTCCATGCGGCGATCCGCCGCCGCGCAGCTCACGCCGGGTACGACCCCGAGACTGTCATGCAGCTCGGCGGCCATTCCCTGCGGGCAGGATTCGTCACCCAAGCCTTCCGTAACGGTGCCGATGCACATGCGATCATGCGCCAGACCGGGCACACCACACCCGCAATGGTCGAGACATATGCCCGCGAGCACGCCCCTCTGGTCGGCAACGCGGTCACCGAACTCGGTCTATGACCGGGCGTGTGACTTCACCCGTGAACGCCGATAGGGCGACCGGGGTAGATGCTGACCACGACGACTGCACCGGTTCGATTCGACCAGCGGATATCACGAACGTGGCGGTGCCGAAGCGGGATCGGCACACGTGGTCACTGTTCGAGGACTGGTGCACCGCCCATGACGAAACACCACTGGCGGCCTCCCCGGATTCACTTGCTCGGTTCCTCTCGGCGCACCCCGCGGCGTCCACGACCCAGCGCCGCCGGATCGCGGTGATCGACGCCGCCCATTCCCGGCACCTGTTACCCCAGCCGGGCCGTGCGGAGGTCGTCCGGGCTGCGCTGGACGTGGCGCGTACGGCGCGCCTGCACGAGCTGGCAGCCGTGATCGGCGGCGTCATCGCGCGCCTCCCCGAATCCGGTTGGCCGTCCGAACTGTTCGCGCGGCGAGACGCCCTCGTCCTGGTCTTTGCCTCGACCGGTCTGCCGTACACCCAGATCGCGGCCCTGCGGCCCTGCGACGTCACCGCCGATCCGAGGATCGATGCCCTTCGTATCGACACAGGCCGCGGCGTTCGCACCGTCACTCCTCTCGCACTGATGGAGACGGGTATCTCGCCGCGGACGGTGTTCCAGCGCTGGTTGGAGGTGCTGGGCCATCACACGCGGTACCCGAACACTCGAATGCTCGCCGACGCTCTCGATGCCGTGGGCGGTACCGGGCTCAGCGGATTCGACCGGTACGTCGATCCGGCCGGTCGACAGCCGCTGTCGACCGCAATCGACCGGTGGGGTCACACCCCGCTGACTGCGACTGCACTTACCGCCCATGCGGTCGCCGACATCGTTCGAGCGCACCTGGACGGACGAGCACCTGTGCACCGACACCATTCGGTGCAGGCACGGCAGCCGAGCACAGATCTCGTACCCAAGCCCGCCTCGGCTTCGCTACTCGACCCCGGCTACTACGAACACGGGACTCGGGCACGCCGAGACGCACACCAGCTACTCGGTGGCGTCGATTCGACGCTCGACGACGTCGAAGAGCGTGCGGATTCACTGTTGAAGCGGCTTCTCGAATTCGTCGAGGCAGAAGTGCCGCCGTGAGGTCGGCCGTTCGTGCCGCGAAGATGGTCCCTGCACCCGTTCAGGCCGCTTCTGTGGCGTGGAGACGCTCGACGAGACCGGGGTGAACCGATCGATCAGATCTCCGCTTGCGTGAACTCGACTGTGTCGCCCTCCGGTGCACCGACATTCCGGGAGCAATCGCCGGAGGGAACTTCGGTTCGGGTGAACCCCTCAGGCTCGGTGTGCGTACACCACAGTGAAGCCCACCGCTGGCGTGGGCACGAGGACAGGACACGTGATGAGCACTTCAAGGTTCCGTATGGCAACGTCGCTGCTCGCGTCGGCGGCGGTGATCGCCCTCGCCGGGTGCGGTTCCACCGAACCCACCGGTTCGGTGGCGGTGTCGAGCACTCCGGTGTCCACGTCGGCGGACGCGAAGGCTGCGACACCCGATGTGGCACCGTCCGAACCCGGACTGGTGGTGTACGCCAGTAACTACTCTGTGAGTGACACGGTCTCTCGGGTACAGCGCGCGCTGGAGACGGCGGGAGCTGTGGCAGCCACTGTGGATTTCGAGAAGTTGGCACAGGGAGCAGGTGAGACGATCCGCCCGACCACCGTGGTGATCGGGGGGAATCCGAAAGCGGCGTCGCCGTTGATCGCCGCGGACCAACGGGCCGCGATCGACCTTCCACAGAAGTACCTGGTCTGGCAGGCCGCCAACGGAACGGTGTTTCTGGCATACAACTCCGCCGAGTACATCGCGACGCTCGCAGGCATCCCGGTCTCGTCCGACGCCCTCGACGGACTCCGGGCCGGCTCGGCATCGACCGCGTCCGATGCGACGGGATCCTCGGCGGCCGCCGCAGAGGGCACCGATGTGTCCGCAGCGCCGGGATACCTGGTCGAGAAGACCAGTGATGCATCGGTTGCAGCGTCCATTGCCCGATACGAGGCAGCGTTCGCGGCCAAGAATCAGCCCACAGTCGCAACCGTCGATCTCGCGTCCGCCGCTGCCGAGACACCTCTGAGGCCCACCATGGTCACCTACGTCGGTAATCCTGCGGTCTCGACTGCGCTGGTCGGAGCGCAGCAGACCATGGGGATCGACCTCCCCGCCCGATACGTGGCGTGGCAGGATGCCGAAGGGATCGTTCACGTGGCTCACCCCGATATCCGTGTACTCGCCGCTCGGCATTCGATCTCGCCGACCAATCCTGTTCTCGACATGGTCGCCGCCGCCACGACCGGTTTCACCGATGCCGCTTCCGGCTCGGGCAGTTAGGTGGACGGTGTCGAATCCGGCTCACAGCACAACCACCAGCTCGTCGATGCGTCCGAAGTCGCCATGTCGGCGCTCTTCCGCGAGCACCAGCACGCAGTGACTCGATTCGTCAGCCGCTACACCCAGACCCGCGAGCAGTGTGAGGACATCGTCCAGGAGACGATGTTGCGCGCGTGGCGCGGGATCGACCGCATCGATGTGACGGCAGCATCGACGCGGTCCTATCTCATGACCATCGCGCGAAACGTACTCACCGATCAGTGGCGGGCGAGCACGAGCAGGCCGACTCTCGTCCACGATCAGATCGCACTCGCCGCCGAGTGCATCGACGACGAATTGGGCGGGGTCCTCGACGGGTGGCTCATAGACGAGTCGCTGCGTCGGTTGTCCGAGGAGCATCGAGCAGTCATCGTGCTCATCTACTACGAGGGTCGAACCGTCTCCGAAGTGGCCGCGCACCTCGATATCGCGGTCGGCACGGTCAAGTCCCGCTCCTATTACGCTGTGCGTGCCCTACGCCGGATCTTCGACGAGTTGGGATTGATTCCATGAGCTCAGCGCACGACGAGATCCGACCACTGCTCGGGGCGTACGTACTCGACGGACTCGAGCGCGACGACCGAGCAGCGGTACGACGACACCTCGACGACTGCCTTGCCTGCCGAACCGAAATCGACGTCCTGGCACCCGTCGCAGGAGTGCTTCGACGTCGCAGGCAGCCAGCAGATCTCTCACCGGTGCACTCGACGGCCGGTGCAGACCAGCGACTCGACCACCTGCTGAGCGCGATGAGGCATCAACGGACCTCCGAGAAGAGGCGGCGGC
Organism: Rhodococcus sp. 05-2256-B1; assembly: GCF_002258465.1. Classification (NCBI taxonomy): domain Bacteria; kingdom Bacillati; phylum Actinomycetota; class Actinomycetes; order Mycobacteriales; family Nocardiaceae; genus Rhodococcus; species Rhodococcus sp. 05-2256-B1. The sequence continues at coordinate 19,240 of NZ_NOZA01000024.1, forward strand.
GAGTGTGGACTGCGGTGTCGGCGACCCTCGTTCTGGGAGTCGCTGCGGCGATCGTCCCGCTCAGTACCCTCGCCCGCTCCGACGATTCGACAACGGTGAACGATGCGGGTGCCCGCCCGCTCGTTCTGTCGAGCACCGTCGGGGCCACAGGTGACCTCGAGCTCACCACGAAAGCCTGGGGCACATCGATCGACGTCGACGTTCAACAACTCCCCGGCGCAGGCATCCTCACTCTGCAAGTGGTCGGCAACGACGGGACTCGACAACAAGCAGCTCAATGGTCGGTCACCGCGAGCCGAGCAGCAGCGGTGACCGGCGCAACGTCCCTTTCTGTCGAGGACATCCACTCGATCGTGATCGACGATCCGGCGGGCAACACGATCGCGCGGGCCTCTCGCTGAGACCGAGTCGTCACGGACACGGGCAGGTTTCGATGCGGTGCCTCGGACAGCGTGTCGGTCGCGTGGCCGCCCGAACGGCTGGACCGCGGTCGAGTGAGATCGGGACGCTGACGACGTACCCCGGATCGACATCCGAGTCCGAACGCGCTGGCTCTGCGTTCGCCGCACCGCATCGGTCCGTCGCTCGTTTTCCGGACTCATTCCAGAAAAGTCGTGCATACTTTCGGTCGGTTCGGTACCCGCTGTGGCATATACCAAGGGGGGTATGTAAGTACCCTAGGGGGTATCCGACCTGATCTGGAATCGAAGTCGATGAGAAGACGGGTGCAATAGGCACCACACGGCCTGTCGTGGTTATCTCATAGGTGTGTTCAGGCAGCGGAGTCGTCAAACGCTCAGCAGTGGTCGTCGAGGCGAGCCACCGAGAGCTGGCGTCTACGGCTCACGGTGCGTTTCCCCATGGCCAGCAGTACGTGTGGCGTGGGTCAGCAGTGAGTGCGGCGTATGACAGATGATGACGTGTGGTCCGGAAAGCACGCCCGAGCGCACGATGCCCCGGTCCGCTCACTCAATGCGTCGGTGTTGCGATGGAGGATCGACACTGCACGGTCCATTCCACTGTTCGATCCCGACGACGGCGGCGACGCGGCTCGCTGTCTGGTGCTGTTGGAGTCTCCGGGGCCGAAAACGATACGTCCGGGCGGGACCAACATGTGTTCGTTCGACAATCCAGATCGAACGAACCCCGTGCTGAAATCGGTGTTCGCCGACGCGGGTATCGACCGGGTGCAGTGCGTCAAGTGGAATATTGTGCCGTGGGCAGTGCTCGATGACGCCGGTCATCCGGTATCGCCGACGGCATCCGTTCTCGGTGAGGCGGGCCCATATGTCGGCGAGCTTATGGCCTTGCTGCCGAAACTGGAGGTGGTTTTCGTTCTTGGTGCGAAGGCTCTCGATGGCTACATGCGCGTCATCACTGCATCTGCTCCCACCCGCCTCCTCCCGGTGATAGCGGCACCGCACCCCTCGGCTCGCAACGCACACGCACCGGCGGCTGCTCGCCAGCGGTTGATCAACGCAGCACTGTCGGTCGCAACGCACCTGGAGAAGGCACCTGAACCCCGCACTGTGCTGAGGTAGGGCGGATCGTGCTGCTGCTGCCTCCGACCGGTCAGTCCTGGTGGGGCTGGCGTTCGCCGGTGTCGGTGTCGATGTCGATCACCTCGTCCGGGCTGTCGGGGTGGTACTGGATGATGTGTGGTTCGGCGGCACCCCGGCGTGCACCGTCTCGATATGAGAACCAACATCCCGCGAACAGCACCACTGTCACGATCGCTGCGACGACGGTCCAGCCCTCGAACCCGCCGGCGAGGGCCGTGAGAAAGGCCCCCGCAGCAGCTGTTCCCGCCATCAGCAACAGCCAGGTCAGATAATTTTCGGTGACTCGTGCCCAGACGCGTCCGCGGCTGCCCCGTCTCGGGGTATCGGAAGTCGGTGTGTCTGCATTCGGTGTGTTCATCGTGATCGTGAGTCCTTTCCGGGGTCAGTGGTCGATTGGATCAACGCTGTTCGTTCGGTATCAGCGTTCCGAGTGGGTACTACCCGGCGGTCGGTTCAGCTGGGTTGAAAAAGTTTTCCTTGCACGCTGCCGCGGAGAGTGTGGGCGGCGACTGTGCCCCAGGCTGCGAGCAAGGCCGCATACAGTCCGATTGCAAGGGCCTCGACCGCGGCCGACCCCAGAGCGCCGCCGAGGGCAGTGGCACCGGTGACGCAGGTGCCGATGGGGAAGGTGAACGACCACCAGGTCAGTGAGAATGTCAGTCCCTTCTGGGCGGCATGGATGGTGAGGGCGGTTGCGAGGGTGAACATCAAGACGCCGAAGCCGCCCATCGTCAGTCCGTACAGAATGCCGAACACGTGCAGGCCGGTTGCGACGGAGGCGGTCTCGCCGGTGAACACCAAGGGTGCATCGTTGCCGAGCAGGTTCGCGGCGGTGATCGATTGACCGATCATGCCGAGGGTGATCCACACCGTCGGTGCTGCCTGGACCGGCGGGATTCCGCCGTGGACGAGCCGTCCGTAGATGAGCGTCATGGTCAGCATTCCGATGATCAGTGACAGCCCGAACATCGCGTAGCAACCGGACAGCATGGCCAGGCGCCATTGCCCATCCGCGATATGAGGGAGCAGCAGCGCACCGGTGGAGGCGGACACCATCGGCGGTACGACGGGCATCAACCACGCCGGGAGTGCGACGGCGGTCTGGTGATCGTGGGCGGTGATCATCAGGTAGGGCACGAGAATGCTGGTGATCAGCCCGAGGGCTGTGCCAGCGGTCCACAGGACGGCAAAAATCACGGTTGCGGGCGCCGCTCCGATGACGTCTTTGCCCAGCAGCATCGTCCCGGCACCGACGGTCAGCAGCGCCATGGGGGGTGCGCCGTAGAACTGCACCATCACCGGATGCGCGGCGTGCTCACGCGCATACTGCCGGTGTCGGATCCAGTGCACTGCGAAGGCACCGGAGAGTGTGATCAAGGCGACCGACGCTGCGATCCACACGATCGTTGCGAACACGTGCAGTCCGGGGATGTGGGCGGGCAGGGTGGCGGCGGCGTTGGCGACGATACCGGTGCCCATGACCGAGGCGAACCAGTTGGGGGTGATGTGTTCGAAGATCTGGCTCGGGTGGTCGAGGTCGGAGAGCACCGGCCACTTGCGCGGCCGCTCGGTATCGTCGCCGCGCCGAGACGTGATGGAGGAGCGGTGCAGAGCTGTCGTGGTCATGACTTCCAGCGTCCTCGCACACAGTCGTCACCGGTAGACACCGATTACCTGGCCGGTCCCAACCTCAGGTTATGACTGCGGGGATTTGAGGGCGACGACGAGCAGGTCGCTCGACGGTCCTCGCAGTTCACGGCCCGCGGGCCACACGGCACGCAGGAACCGGCGCAGGTCGAGCCCCTCTGTGTGAACGCGGGCCAGCGTTCCGGCGGCGATCTCGGCGGATACCGCGAGGGAGCTGAGTACGGCCGGTGCGAGGCCGCCGATGACGGCAGCTTTGATGGCAGTGGTGGAGGACACCTCGAGCAGTGGCGCGGCGAGTGGGCCCGCAGTCCGGAGCGCACGTTCGAGCGCGAGACGTGTGCCGGACCCGGGTTCGCGGGTGACCAGCGGTGTCGCGGCCAGTTCGCTCGCCGTGATCGTTCGTCGAGCCCATTGATGATCGGGGGCGACGACGACGACGAGTTCGTCGCGGGCAACGTCCTTCGAGTGGAGTCCGCTGGGCAGATCGGGGCTTTCGACGAATCCGATGTCGGCGCGGCCGTCGAGCACCGATGCGGCTACGTCGACAGAGTTTCCGGAGGTGAGAGTCGGTGTGATGGAAGTGTCGTGGGAGCGCAGTGTGATGAGCCATCGCGGTATGAGGTATTCGGCGATGGTGAGGCTTGCGGCGATACGAATGTGGCTGTGGCGGTCGGTGCGCAGCATTGCGATGCTCGTGGCGAGCTCGGCGGCTTCGGCGATGACGCGCTCGGCCCAGCCGGCGACCAGTTCGCCGGTTGCGGTGAGGGTGGCACCTCGCTGCCCGCGATGCAGGAGTGCTACCCCGATGCGGCTTTCGAGTGCTTTCAGGCGTGCGCTCGCCGCTGGCTGCGACATGTCATGCGCCTCCCCTGCGCGTCCGATGCTTCCCAGCTCGGCGACGGACAGCAATAATTCGTAGCTGATCAGGTCGGTCACATGGGTCGGCAGGGGCACGGTGCCAGCGTAGAGACTGCAGTCGTAGCGGGCGCGGAGCCCACAGGCGCGTTTGCCGGAAAAGTCCCCATTCGATGCTCAATGCTCGCGGGAAGTGGAACGGGGTCGCGGCACTGGATCCCGTGGTTCGTTCACCCTCACTGACGCCACCTGCTTTTATCCAGTTCTCGTCACCCAGGATTGCCTTGGTTCGTGCGAGTTGTTTCGAACTTCACCGGTGCTCTCGCAGCGTGAGCTGGGACAAGGCAGGGGATGAGTCGGACGTAGGCGACCATTCCGATCAGCTCCACCAGTGTCTGCGTCACCACGACCACGGCAGCAAGAGACAGTGCTGGTGGCAGCGCGAGCGCCAGCGGCAGAACGACCAACGAATTTCGGGTGGCACCGGAAAAAATCAACGCCCGAGTCGCGGGAACGTCCTGGCGCGTCACCCTGGCCGTCGCCCATCCGACAACCGCCATGACGACCAGGAATGCAACAAAGATCGGCACCACGGCAATCAGCTGGGAGCCCTCGGAGCGGACCGCGTCGATCTGCGACGCCACGACGACCGCAAGAGTGGCCATCATGACCGGCACCATCGCCGCGGCCATCACATCCATGATCCGGGTGCCAATTCGGCGACGACGCGCGAGCGCTTGCGTCAGGGCCGCCAACACCAGTGGAACAACGATCAGCAGCACGAACGCTTCGACAAACGGTGCAATGTCGATGATTTCCACCAACTCGGACCCGACGAACAACCACAGGTAGAGCGGCAGAAACGCGATCTGCAACAACATCAACAGCGGCGCACTCGCGAGCAACCGTTCCGATGCCGCGCCCGCCAACCCGCTGAAGACGATGACGTAGTCGATGCAGGGAGCCAACAACACCAACAGCACACCGACGAATACCGCCTGGCTGTCAGCGACGAACCGGGTCAAAGCAAACACGACGACCGGGACGAGCACGAAATTCAGCACCACGACACTGAGCAAGAACTTCCCGTCGCGCAGCGATGCGCCGATGGCGGAGAACGGAACCACGAGGAACGTGGCGTAAAGCAACACGATCAGTACCGGGTTGATGGCGATCTCGAACGAATGCGCCGACGACGGCGCACCCAAGCCGACAACGGCACCGATGAGCAGGGCCAGCAGGTAGAGCGGGATCTGGAACTTCTCCATCCAGGCCACCACCGAGGTGGCGCTCGATGTGTTCACGAGGTGCCCACCGCGGTGTTCGCAGAGATCAGCCAGGTGCACTCCGGATTGCATGGCGTCGACGCGTCGGGTGTGTCCCCAAGGAGGGACAGTGCATCGGTCAAACTGTCACGCAGTGCGGTCAATTGAGCGATCGATTCGTTCGCGTGAGCGATGTGCGATTCGATGGCGGGGCCGAGTTCGGCTTTGACTGCGGCGCAGGAGTCTTTCTCCCAAACACGAAGGAGAAGTTTGATCTCCGGCAGCGACAAGTTCAGGCTCTTGGCGGCGGTAATGAACGCCAAACGTTGCTGAGCGCGGTCGTCGTAAACGCGGTAGCCGTTCGCCGAACGGTCCGCCGGGAGCAGGCCCTCGCTTTCGTAGAACCGTAGCGTTGTCGCCGGGACGCCGGTCACCGACGACAGCTGTGAAATGCGCAGAGCAGACATGCGCCGAGGATAAACCTTCGAGTCGGGTGGAAGGTCAAATCCTTGACCTTCCACCCAGCTACTGGGCCTAACGTCGGGCCATGTTCCCAGCGAGACCGCGCCCGGACGTCCGGGCGCTCATCCGTCTAGACCTGACGCCTCTCAGCGAGATGAAGGCCCCGTCTGCATGCACGCTCTCAACGGCTGACCAACCTGAGGGTATCGAGTTGTGGGCAACGATCCTCACCTGCGCTACCAGCCGCCGGCGCGTCGATGAAGGACTCGAATTCACCTTCCCGTCACGTAGTGCTCGGAGTCGGAGTGGGTCCGCGATCAGTCGGGTGAGGCTGCCTGAGGGGTCGGTCCGAGCCGGACATTGACCCAGTGTCGGACCGGAGGGATCGACCACATGGTCCACAGTGCGAGGAGCGCAGTGCTGGCGGCAAGAATGCTCGCGGCGACGTCGAGCGGGAAATGTACGCCGAGGTACAGCCGGGAGGCAGCGACGGCGAGCGCGAACAGCACTGATGTCGTGCGGGCCAACCGCCGGACAATTACGTGCGCCCGAGCGGTGAGCAGGACCACAAGCCCGATCATGGCCGCAGCCACCGCTGTATGTCCAGACGGGAACGACCACACGGTGTCGGGAGGAATCAGCCAGAACCGTTGCGGGGGACGGGGTTCGCGGATGCTGTATTTCGCGATTGTCGACACGACGAGGGTAGATGCCATCACTGCCAGGGCCCATGCCGCGTCGACCCGTCGGCCTCTCCACGTGAGCCATGCGGCGATACCGATCGCCACCACGATTCCGACGACCGGTTGTGCGCAGTCCGTGACAAATTCGGCGAGGGCAGTGGCCCAGCCGGCGCGATGAAGGGCGATACGGTCGTGGAACCGCAGACCCGCCTCTGTCACAGCAGTGGTGGAGGCGAGAGTGCCGGCGGCGAGCAGTGCGGCAAATGCGAGCAGAGCGGCGGCAAACGGCCGAATCCACGGACGAGCAGGAAACATAGGTGACTTTCCTTGGTTGGGTTGCGTGGGATGGACGGTGGGGTGCCAGGTGCGGCGACGACCGGTGGCGAGTAGGGCGGCCACTGCGATGACCTGGATTGCGGGAACGACGGTGAGCGACGCGGGAATCGAATGTCGTAGAGCAGATCGGTTTTCGGCTGGGGAACGGATGGCTTTGCCGCTCCGTTCGTCGATCACGAGAACGCAGACGCGCCAGTGCGCCGGCGATCCAGAGGAAGTGCACGGCGATGACGGGGTGGGCGTAACCGGAAACGTCGACGCCCAGAAGCGGCGGCTTGGTGTATGCCACCGGGCCGGAGACCGAGCGCACCATCAGCGCTGCGACCTCGTCGGATGCGGTGACCACACCCCGACGACGAAGGCGGTAGCCCCCCGCGAGGCGAGGGGGCCGGTGATCGAGCGGGCACCTTCGTAGACGAAGTCCGCGAGCATGCTGACCGTCCCGAACGCGACAACGAACCGACACGCCCCCCATCGATGGTCGTGGCGGTTCGGTGGATTTCTTTCTGGAAGCGCGCGGCGGGAACCCGGTGCGGCGGATGGGTCACCGGCGTGTTTGGGCTGCGTCACTATGCTGCCTATCGGTAGCGGGGACGAGGAGGACCGGGCGGTGGGCGTGGCGGGCGAGTGTCGCGGACACCGATTCGCCGACGGCCCTCTCCACCAGTGACATCATCCCGCCGCGGGTGGTACCGATGATGATCATCAGGGCGTCGTTGGCGTCGGCGATCGTGGTCAACAGTCGAGCCGGGTTGCCCCGCCTCGAGTAGAACGCCCAGTTCCCGGGGATGGCGGCCAGCATCGCGCATGCCTCGCGGCGCTCTTGTTCGACAGCGTCGGCGATGCGTTGTTCCCAGTCGTCGCTGTCCGGGTCGATCGGCAGGTCATCGGTGTCGACGATGTGCGCTACATGCAGGAACGCGTTCAGTCGACCGGCAAGGTCCATCGCGTAGGTCAAGGCAGCGTGGCTTGCTGGGTGCCGGTCGAACCCCACGACCAGGTGGCACACCGGTTCTACCGAGGCGGCGGGGCCGTCCACCTGTAGCGGAGCGCGCCAGTCCCCTAGGTCGTCGCAGGAGGCGTGGCTGGGATCGTCCTCGGTCATTGTTTTCTCCTCATATTGTTTTCTCCTCATACGGAAGCCAGGACGAGACCGGCACCGCCGGCGACGACAGTCACCAGCAGGGTGCCGACCGCGTTCAACACGCCAGCGATGTACTTCTGACGTTGGATCAGCCGCACCGTCTCGAAACTGGCGGTGCTGAAGGTGGTGTACCCGCCGCAGAAACCGATGCCCACGATCAGCTGAAGTTCCTGGGGTAGTCCGTGGAAAAGGATCAGTCCGGTGACGAATCCGAGGAGCAGTGATCCGGTCACGTTGATGATCGCTGTCGCCCAGGGAAAATCCGACGCCCGGCGGTGCCTGATGGCCCCGTCGAGCACAAAACGGACGATCGCCCCTGCACTGCCCGCGCAGGCGATCCAGAGTGTCGTCATTGTGTTGCCTCCGCGGGCCGTGTCCGCAGTCGCGCGGCGATCGCGATTCCGGCGGTGGTGGCGACCAGACCCACCAGTACGGTGCCGGCCGCGTAGCTGCCGGCGGCCCACCACTGATGGCTGCGCAGAAACAGATCGGTATCGACGGCCAGTGTGCTGTAGGTAGTGAACGAACCGAGCATCCCGGTGCCCACCAACAGCCGGACCCGCTGCCGCCACCCTGTGTCCGGGCCCAGGCGAGCCAATCCCTCCAGCAGCATTCCGAGCAGGAACGCCCCGACGATGTTGATAGCGAAGGTCGTCACCGGCCAGCCACTCGCGGCAGAGGAACACCACAGTCCGAGTTGGTATCGGAGCGGGGCCCCGACCAATCCACCGACACCGACGGCGGCGATCGCGGACGCTCGCGCATGCAGCGGGCTTGGGGGCGCACTGTCGGGATCGACCGGTAGGGTCGGATTCGGGTCGTGATGGCCGTTCATGGACAGACTCCTTCCACTCAGGGAAAGGAGCCATCAGCCCCAGGGTTGGGGCGGTTCAGACAACCCCCTACGGGGCGGTCTCGGCGGAGATCCATCGCCGGACACCACTATAGCCTGACCAGGGATCGACCCAAGCAGATCCGATGTACGTTCGAGATTCTCGGTCAGCAGGCCGAGGTGTCTATGTGCCAGCGCTGCAGCTCAACAACCGAACCCGGTTGTTGAGCTCGACTAACGGCCACGACGGCACCGGCCACGACGGCACCGGCCGTGCAACGGGTCGGATTGGACACCTGTGTTCGCGTATCAAGCCCGGTATTCCCGATCCGCCGACCACCGCGATCTTCTCAACACGGGTACGTGGCACACGGCGTCACCAAGACGCTGAACATTTCGCCGAACACAGCATTGTCGTCGAACTCAGAGCGGGCACCAGGCTCGGAACCGAGGTTCATTGCCACGCCGCATCGACACGCAGTCGACTAGACCACACTCGAACATGAACTGCGCCACCCAATTTAACCCCACTGCAGTAGGTCGAGAGTGAATCGGGATACTTCGAATCGAACGCATAGAACGTCTGGCGCACAAGCGCACTCAACATACCGGTGACGAGCTACGTCAAAGTCAAAGACTCCAAGGGAACACACACGACGTGTCGAGGGCAATCATGTTCACTGGTAGATCGAGGACTTTTCGATCACAGAAGCTGTTCTATATGGTGGTTGTACGCGTAGCTCGGCGGGATGAATGCTACTGACCGGTGCTCCCGTGTGGTGGGTAAGTGCAGTCGTCTTCTGAACTAGTGCAGTCGTCTTCTGAAACTGACAGTGCCGGTACCCGACGAATAGGTGTCATCCATGTCCCGTTTGCTGTTCGCCAATATGCCTGTCCGCGATGTCGTGGCCACCCGCGCATTCTTCGAGGGTCTCGGCTTCGAGTTCAACGACATTTTCAGCGACGAGAACACCGCCTCGATGATCGTTAGCGACCAGGCGACGGTGATGTTTCTGGCCACATCGAGGTTCGGGGATTTCATCTCCGATTCGATCTGCGACACGACGTCGGCTCGTGAGGTACTGATGTGTATTTCGGCCGACAGCCGCGCCGAGGTCGACTCACTCACGGACGCGGCCATCGCTGCGGGTGGATCGAAGTGGATGGAACCGCAGGATCATGGGTTCATGTACGGCCGAGCATTCCGCAGTCTGGACGATCACGTGTGGGAAGTGATGTGGATGGACCCCTCGGCCGTTCCGACGAGCTGACGTCGCTCAGAGGCGGTCGGGCAGTCCGAATCGATCGAACAGCGACAGATCGAAGAAGCAGGCGACATGCCCGACGCCTCGAGCGTCGACGTCGAGAACGTGTAGTTGGAACGGTCGATGTATTCCGTCCTCGCCCACCATGTAGAGCCCGTACGCAGGTTGGCCGTTCGCTGATGTCGCCACCATCCGCATGTCGCCCGCTCCCTGTGCGGGGCAATTGTTTCGGATGAGAGATCCGATCGTCTCGGCTCCCTGATACCAGCCGACGAACGGGGGCATCTCCCACACCGCGTCCGAGGTGAAGAGTGTGACCAGCCGGTCGATGTCGTAACGCTCGAAGCACTCCACGTATTGGGCCAGGAGCTGGCGCAGTTCGGCAGATTCGATGGGTTCCACGTTGTCCAGTTCCGGAGCGATCTCCTCCAGTCGCTCGCGGGCCCGCTGCAGGAGGCTGTTGACCGCAGTGGTCGTCGTGGCGAGAACCTCGGCGACCTCGGAGGCCTTCCACTGCAACACCTCGCGCATCAACAGCACTGCGCGTTGTCTCGACGACAGATGCTGCAGCGACGCGACGAACGCGAGGCGAACCGACTCCCTCCCCACCACTAACGTGGCCGGGTCGTTCGAGTCGGCCAGATCCGAGTCGGCAATCGGTTCGAGCCACGGCACCTCGTTGTTCTGCACGAGTTCGTCGGTCGGGCCCGAACTCGGCGCGCCCAGCCCGGTAGGAAGCGGACGCTTGGCTCGCCCCTCGAGGGCGGTGAGGCACGTGTTCGTTGCGATTCGATACAGCCAGGTGCGCAGCGACGATCGGCCCTCGTACTTGGCGTACCCCCGCCAGGCCCGGATGTAGGTCTCCTGGAGCATGTCCTCGGCGTCGTGGATGGACCCGGTCATGCGGTAACAGTGCGCCAACAGCTCGCGACGGAACGGATCGAACTGCGCGACGAAGTCGTCGTTCTGCACAGATGCCACGGTCATGCGGAAGAGCTTAAACCGGGTTCGGTCGCATCGACGGCCGATCGCGCGCCACCGCCGGGATTGGTCGGGCCTCTGGGTTAACCTCGGCTCGTGACATCGCTCAGCAGCATCGACGACTTGGTAGAAGAGCTGTATCTGCATCGTCGTCGCGCGTGGGAAGCCGCACTCGTCACCGCACAGAATTTTCTCGAAACCATCGCCGACGAGATACTCGAAGATGTCGACCGAGACAGACTCAATGCCCAGACTGCGCGGATCAAGGACCCCGGCAGATCTGCCGACAAACTCCGTCGCTATCTGTCCGAGGGACGCATCAGCGAGCCCCACGACGCCGACGCCGTGGCCGACGCACTGCCCGATCTGGTCGGCATCAAGGTGCTGTGCAAGACCCCACGGGACCAGCTCTCGTTCGTCACCGCACTCGAGCGCGCGTGTACCGATCCGAAATGCTCGGTGCGGTTCGCGCAGCCTCCCACCGACTACGTCTCGTTTCCCAAGCCGAGCGGATACCGGGCATATCACGCTGTGCTTGTCGTACGAGTGGCCACTCATCAGGGCGACCTCGACGTGAAGGTGGAGGTTCAGGTCAAGACTCGGCTGCAGGACGCGTGGGGCGAGCTGACCCACGAGGACATGTACAAGCCCGGTGAAGCACTCAAACCGACCAAGAAGCACACCGATTACGCCGCGCACATGGCGCACCTGCTCGATCAAGTCGACGCCATGGCCGACGATCTCGCCGCGCAGCTCGACTCGCTGACCGCCGCCTCGAAGGACGGCAGCGTGGTGGCACCCGACCCGATCCCCAAGGACCCCGATTTCATCCGGGCACGCGTCACGCGCACCGGCCCCCGCTACGCCCTGGCCGTCGGTCCGGACGGGCGCCGTGGGCTCGTCCCCGCACGGTCGGTCAAAGCCGTGATCGGCTCGACCGATCGCATCGCAGTCAACGATTACCTCGAGGTGGGCGACTACATCGACGTCGTCGTGGAAGACTCCGAGGACGCGCTGTACTACCACCTGACCTCGCAGCCGCCGCGGCGCACGCAAGGAAAGAAACGCAAGCGCTGACCGGCGTTTCTCAGGAAGATCTCACGTCGGTCCGGTAGACATGCCATCTCGTGACCACTACCGAGCAATCCCAGGTCGTCACCGACGGCGATAGCGTCGCCGCAACTACGACCGGCACACGTGTCATCGGCCGTCTGCGCAGGAGACTCCGGTCTCCCGATGTGATGGTCCCGACCGTCGCGTTCGTACTCCTTGCATCGCTGTACTCGACGATGTCCGTTCTCGGCCACCGTCAACTGCGCACATCGGGCTTCGACCTCGGAATATTCGTGCAGCAGGTCGCGTCGTACTCGCAGTTTCGGGCTCCGACCTCAGATCTGCTGGGCACCGGCTACAACACCCTCGGTGATCACTTCTCGCCGATCACGGCCCTGCTGGGTCCGGTGTACCGCGTCTTCCCTCATGCCGAGACGCTGCTCGTCGCTCAGGCGGTTCTGTTCGCGCTCGCGGTGATTCCGATCAGTCGATTGGCGGTGCAGAAATTCGGCACTGTCGTCGGAACAGTGATTGCCGGCGCGTTCGGCCTGTCGTGGGGCGTACAAGCCGCGCTGAACTTCGACTTCCACGAAGTGGCCTTCGCGATGCCGTTACTGGCAATGTCCCTGGTGGCTCTCGTTCGCGAACGCTGGGTGCCCGCTCTGGCCTGGGCTCTTCCGCTGGTGTTCGTCAAAGAGGACATGGGTTTGACGGTCGTCGTCATCGGCGCGCTGGTTGCCCTGTTCACCACCGGCCGTCCGCGCATCCTGGGAGCGATGACCGCGGTGTGGGGGCTGACCTGGGTGATAGTGACCGTCAAGGTGATCGTTCCCGCGCTGAGCTCCGACGACTCGTACGGCCAGGGCTCGAAATTGCCGCCCATCGGCGAAGGGATCGCCGATACCGCGCACGGCCTGGTTGCCGGGGACTCCCGGGCCGCGACGGCGTTCCTGCTGCTTGCCGTCACGGGGTTCTTCGCGCTGCGATCCCCACTTCTGTTGGTCGCGGTACCGACGGTTGCCTGGCGTTTCCTCAGCGACAACACCAACTTCTGGAAACCGATCTACCACTACAACGCCATTCTGATGGTGATCGTCTTCGTCGCCCTGATCGACGCCTTGGCACGCAGCGAGCGCCACGCCCAGCTGACCGAACGAGGTCGACGAGCGATCGTCGCCTTCGTCGCTGCGTTCGCACTGGTGGCGCTACCGTTCCTGCCCATGTCGCGGATGGTGCACGCCGAGGAGTGGCGTGTCGATCCACAAGCAGCCACTGCCCGCGACATCTCGGCGTGGATCCCGGCCGGTGACCGCGTTGCAGCGTCGAACAACCTCGTGGCACAACTCGTCGCCGACCACGACGTCTCGGTGTTTCCGCAGCGACCGACCGACTCGACCGTCCCGGACTGGATCGTCGTCAACCGAGAACGGCCCGCGGGTTGGCCGACCGACGAACGCGGCGATCGGCAGGCGATCGACCGGGCACTGACCACCGGATACGACGTCGTCTACTCCGTGGACGGTATCGAGGTGCTGCACCGCAACTGAGCGGTCCCTACTAAGGTTTCGATCAGTTCGGGCATTTCGATACCACGGGGTTCTCGAACTCTCGACATTCGACCGATCACGACAGCTACGGCAAGGCAGGTACAGGACATCGACGCTCGAACCGGCGACCTCGGCACCACCCGAACAGCATCGAAGCGGTCACCGTGGAATCGGAAGAATCCGTACCGCGCGCAGGTGTCGAGCAACCGATTGCTGTCCGGTCCCACCTCTGCAAAAGAAGTACGACACTTCTCGATCGACCTCGGTGACAGCGGAATCACCTACGAGGCGGGAGACGGATTCGGCGTCAAACCCGTCAACGACGCCGCACTGGTCTCGGCCGTCATCGACCGTCTCGGTGTCCCCGCAGACACGGCCGTCCACACCAAGTCCGGAGAAATCAGCCTCGCCCAGGCCCTGACCACCGAATACGAAATCGGCATACCCTCGATGGACCTGATAGAAGCCATCGCCGAGCGGGCCGGTGACGCCGAACTCGACCACGTGCTGCAGAACGGCGACCGGGCGTCGTTCGACGCGTGGACATGGGGACGCGACGTCGTCGACGTTCTCGACCTCGATCGGTCGGGTGCTCTCGACCCCGCTGAATTCCTGGGCTTGCTCCGTCCCCTGCAGCACCGCGTCTATTCGATCTCGTCGTCGCCGACAGCGCACGAGGGAAGCGTTCACCTGACCGTGTCGACCGTGAGATATCGATCGGCCGAGCGAGATCGCGGCGGGGTGTGCTCGACGTACTTGGCAGATCGTGTCGGCGACGCGCAGGAAGCGGGAGTGTTTCTTTCGGCCAACAAGTCGTTCCGACTTCCTTCCGACGACACTCCGATCATCATGATCGGTCCGGGCACCGGAGTAGCACCGTTCCGTGCGTTTCTGCATGAACGTCGGGCTCGCGGTGCCTCGGGCCGAAACTGGCTGTTCTTCGGAGACCAACATCGAGCGAGCGACTTCCTCTACGAGGACGAACTCACGGACTTCGAGCGTGACGGTCTGTTGACCAGGCTGGATCTGGCGTTCTCGCGCGACCAGTTCGAGAAGATCTATGTACAGCACCGCATGCGCGAGGCCGGAAAACAGCTGTACGGCTGGCTCGAAGAAGGCGCACAGATCTACGTCTGTGGAGACGCGTCACGCATGGCGCAGGGAGTCGACGAGGCACTCCACGAGGTCGTCGCCGAACACGGTGGGCGCTCCTCCGACGCCGCGGAGGACTACGTGAACGACCTCAAGCGCGCCAAGCGCTATCTGCGCGACGTCTACTGACGGGCCGTTCTTGTCGGACCCCCTCGCTACCGTCACGGGCACAGCAATGAAGTTCTCGTCCGAGTAGAGGGTGTGCACCGTGAACGCAGTGCAGAACGACCATTTCGACTCCACCACCGCGCGTGCATGGGGCACGTTCACCGAGAATCTGCACGCGCACCTGCGGTCGCTGCCGATGCGGGACTACATCACTGTGACGGCCGCGCAGGCCAGCCCGGGCGAGCGCGGGCTCCGGCCGTACATCGACATCGCAGCAACTCGAGACGGGGCTCTGGTGTCGATCGCGTCGCTGCCCTCGCTGCTGTATCCAGAGGCACCCGAGTCGGTCACCCTCGACGTTCAATTGCTCGACTTCGGGTGGCTGGACCGAGGCAAGCCCGTCGCAGACGGGTCGGTCATCGATCTCACGCGAACGGATTCGAGGGCCGACGCTGCTCTCGTCGCCGAGATGGTGACCCGGGCGTTCCGCGAGCTGTGGAACGTTCCCCATCCGTCGTTTCTCAGCGTGTGGGGCGTCGCCGCAGACGGAGCCGCCTCGGGGCCGATCGACCTCCAGCGCGGAATCGTCGGCGTCCGGTCCAGCACTGCCTGGGACAGCCGTGTCGACTCGACACCGACCGATCCCCCGTTCGACATCACCGACGTTCCCGACGAACTGCGATCACTGCACACCCTGTGCCAATTGACCGGTCGCAAACTCGACGCGCAAACAGTGCACTCGGTGTGCGTGGGGGCGGACATCGACGAACTCGGTGTACACGCGCTCGCCCTGCATCGCTCGGCTGCCGCACACTCGAACCGCAGCGCAGCCGAGGGAACAGGCACCTCGATCGCGGTGTGGACAGGACTGGCCCGAACCTGGCTGTTGGTTGCCCGCAGTATCGCAGCTGCAGCCGGATCGGACCGGCACGCCTGTCGCTGAACTGCTACAGAATCCTTCGCCGCAATCCGCTGGCCCGCAGGACCTGACGTTCGACTCCGGCTCGGATGGCCTCCTCGGTGCCGATCACCCGTACATGCGACCGCGCACGGGTGATCGCGGTGTAGAGCAACTCGCGAGTGAGCAGAGTCGATGCCTCGGCGGGCAACAGAACCGACACGGTGTCGTACTGACTTCCCTGGCTCCGGTGAATCGTCATCGCGTACACGGTCTGGACGGCAGAGAGGACGTTCGGGTGAATGAGAACGTGGGCGCGACCCCGCGCGAAGGCAGCCATCGGAGTTCCGTTCTCACCCGACACCACAACACCCGTGTCTCCGTTGTAGATTCGCGCTTCGTGATCGTTGGCCGTCACCAGCAGCGGCTGACCGGGGTACCAGTAGGCGGGGTCGAGGAAGGTCTTGTTCGCTTCTCCCACCCACTCGAGTGCTAGCCGATCCCACAGCGCAACGCCCCACCGCCCCTCACGGTGCGCGCACAGAAGTCGATGCTTCTCCAGTCCCAGCAGCGCCGCGGCGGCGTCACCGCGGGTTGCCGCCGCTGTGACCTCGGCGGCGGTGTCGACCACGTCGGCCCGCAATGCGTCGGTGTCCTCGGGTGCATGGAACGAGATCTGGTCGTCACCGGATTCGAGTAGTTTCATCACCTCGTCACCGCGGCCGTCTCGAACTGCGACGGCCAGACGGGCGATCGCGCCACCGAATCGTCGACCGCGGCTGAGCCGAACCACTCCGCCGCGCAACCTGTCTCGCTCGAATGCACTGAGCGCCGCCTCGTCCGGATCCTCGGCTGCGTCGAAATCCGCGTCGACCAGGTGCGCCAACACAGGGTTCTCGGTGCCAGTGACCGGCCGTGCGACGAGGTCGGCCAACACTGCTCCGGCGTCGACGGACGTCAACTGATCGGGATCGCCCACCAGTATCAACCGCGATTCCGGTCGAACTGCTTCGAGCAGGCGGCACATCATCGTCAACGACACCATCGACGTCTCGTCGACCACCACCACGTCGTAGGGCAGTCGATTGTGGGAGTCATGACGAAACCTGGTCTTGCTGCCCGGTTTCCACCCGAGCAGGCGATGCAGAGTCATTGCTTTCAGTTCTGCCGGGAGACCCAGCAGTCCCGCTTGCTCGGCCACCGACTCCTGCAGACGAGCGGCAGCCTTGCCGGTGGGGGCGGCAAGACCGATTCTCACATCGCTGCCGTGTTCTCGAACCAACAGCGCGAGAATTCGAGCCACCGTGTGGGTCTTACCGGTGCCCGGCCCGCCCGCTATGACCGTGGTCCAGTGCGTCGCCGCGAGGGCTGCTGCAATCCGCTGTCGATCGGGAGGGGTGGTGGGTGCGCCGGATTCGTCGATGAACAATTCGGCCAACGCACGGTCGATCTTTGCACCGTCGACGACGGGGTGCGACTGCGATCGAGCGTCGAGTATGCCTCGAACTGTGTTCTCCTGCAGGTGATATCGATCCAGGTACAGCAGTTCACCCAGGTCGGTGCGCACCAGCTTCAGCGGCGTCAGCGGCCCGTTGGCGCTGCCGACCACGAGCGGGCTGACCGCCAACCCGTCGAGAACGTCGGACAGATCGGGCCAGGGAAGAAGGCTTGGATCCACGTCCGATTCCTCGTCCACCGTGACATCCCGCAGGCGCTGCAGGTCGAGACATATCGATCCGGATCGCACTGCGCGCACTGTCAGAGCCGTGGCGAGCAGCACCGGTTCGGAGGCTTCCCCGGCCAGGGCACCGAGCCGCAACGCCACGTGCACGTCGGCCGCTGTCAGTACACCGGCGTCGTTGAAGGACCGCAGAATTCCGCTGCCTCGCAGCGCCGTCGAGACACTCGTCATCGTTGTACCTTTCCGGCGAGCAGATCCGACAACTCGACCACCAGTGCCGCAGGCGGATCCCAGTCGAACACACCGCAGCCGGCCGGAGTCTGCGGCCCCACCATGCCCCGAACGAACAGGTACCGTACTCCGCCGAGATGCGTCTCCGGCCGGTAGTTCGGTTGCCGCCATCGCAAATACCTGTGCAACGCAACGGCATACAGAATGGCCTGCAGCGGATAGTGCGACCGCATCATCTCCTGCGCCATCTTCTCGCGCGTGAAATTGCCGGTCGTCAGATCGCCTCGGGCCAGGCGGTTGGTCTTGTAGTCGACCACGATGTAGCGAGGGCCGGGTACCCGAAGAACGGAGTCGATACTTCCGGTGAGAAAGCCGCGCAGTGGGGTGACTTCCACTGCATCGAGCAGATCGGCGTAGTCCGCGAGGACATCCGCCGGGTCGAGATGTCGACGCAGCAGCTGCGCAACCGATGTCAGAGTCACGCTCGAGTCCACCGGGTCGTCGCCTCCGGCCAAGGGTAGCTCGAAATCCAGCTCGGCCAGGTGGTCGTTCGGCGCGATGTCGCCCAGCGTCCCGAAGCCCAGCGGTGTCTGCATCACCGGCAACAGGGCGGCTGCCAGAGCCGTCGGATCGACATCTGCCATTCGTGAGGCAACGGCAGCTCTGCAGCGCTGCTCGAGTTCGGACAGTAGATCGGCTGCGGAGGTATCGACGTGCTCGAGGGCCTCGTGCACCAGGGTTCCGAATGCGGCACCGGCCGGCATGCCGTTCATCGGTGACGCGATCCCGTCCACGGGCTCGTCCGGGTTCGCGCTTCCCAGCGGAGGTTCGACAGGCTCATCCGCTTTCTCGGGCCGCTCGGCCTCACTGGTCACCCCCACCTCCGGCTCGACGGGCGACGCATCGTGCGCGTGAGCGGTCAAGGCCGAGTACGACGTTCGACGCCACAGCAGATCCAGAGCACGCCCGAAGCGAGCGGCAGTGACGTCGCGGTGTTCCTCCTCGGGGCGCACCCACTGCTGATCCGAGGGTGGTGTGGGGCCGACTGCCTCGATCGAGATCAGATCCGCTGACGGACCGACCCAGGACTGCAAGCGGTTGGCGGTGGTGGCGTCGTCGAGCACCTTGTACGACGGCTCCGGCTGCGCAATCCCCGGAATGCGGCCGAACAGCATGCGGTGCAACGACGACGTAGCAGTGTTGCGTCCCGGTGCCCACCACAACACCACCTGACACTGGGCTCTGGTGAGTCCCACGTACAGCAGCCGTAGTTCTTCTCCGGCTTCTTCACGATCGTTGACGAGCTTCCGTGCTGCGTAGCCGGCCCCGGAGGGACCGCCGACGTCCCGGATGCGGTGGCCGTCCTCGTGCAGCAGCAGGGTCGACGGTGAGCTGAAGTAGAGCGTGTCCCAGGCGTACGGAAGGTAGACGACGGGAAATTCCAGCCCCTTGCTCCCGTGCGTTGTCATGATCTGCACTGCCGCCGAGTCACTGTCGAGTCGGCGGCTGCGATCGGTGGACCCGCCGGCTGCCGGTTCCTTGATTCGATCGGTGAGCCACCGAGTGAGAGCGGTGATTCCGTACGATTCGGATACCGCTGCACGATTGAGTAGTTGGGCGATGTGCCGCAGGTCGGTCATCGTGCGCTCCCCTGCCTCGACCGCGAGCAACCGAGCATCGAGACCCGACTGCGCCGACACCCGCTCGAACACTGCCGCGAAACCCGCCTCGTCGAACAGCACGGAGTACTCACGCAGCCGGCTGCTCACCTGCGACAGAGCGTCC
Organism: Rhodococcus sp. 05-2256-B1; assembly: GCF_002258465.1. Lineage (NCBI taxonomy): Bacteria > Bacillati > Actinomycetota > Actinomycetes > Mycobacteriales > Nocardiaceae > Rhodococcus > Rhodococcus sp. 05-2256-B1. The sequence goes on from NZ_NOZA01000024.1 coordinate 38,727, forward strand.
TCGGCTCCGGAATCGAGTTGGGCGGCAGTCCAACCGAGCAAAGGTGTCAGGGCTGCGAGTCTGACGCGGTCGGTGCGGTGCGGTTGTTCGATCGCTTGCAGTAGCCACAACCAGTGTCGAGCACTGTCGGTGCCGAAGACGCTGGTGCTGCTCGACACCACCGACGGCACACCCACTGCGTCGAGTGCATCTCGAATCAGCGCAACCTGTTTGGTCGTGCGAGTCAACACCGCAATGTCCCGCGGTTCGACCGTCCTCGGCCCGTCCGGCCGGTCCATGACGGCGTTCCCTGACAGGAGCGTCACGATCTCGGCCGCCACATCCGCAGCCACCCGAGAGCGAAGTCGATCCACCGCCGGAAATCCCGAACGTAACGGCCCTGCTCCGGTGCGCGGGAGATAGCGCAGCCGCAGCGGAGGATGTCCTGCCATGCGCGAGAACGGGTTCCGCGCTTCGACGCGATGGACGACGATATCGTCGTGTCCGAGAGCGGCACCTCCGTAGAGATGGTCCAACGCGTCGAGGAGCCCGGAGTCGCTACGCCAGTTCGCCGTCAGCTCGTACAGATGATCGGCCGACTGCACCGCATCCAGATAACTCAGCACTTCGGCACCGCGGAAAGCGTAGATGGCCTGCTTCGGATCTCCGACGAGGATCAATGTCGTGTAGCCGTGAAAGGCCCGGCGCAAGATGTCCCACTGCATGGGGTCGGTGTCCTGGAATTCGTCGATCAACACGACACGGAACCGGTCTCGCACGCGCGCGCATGCTGCCTCCCCGTGCACGGGATCGGACAACACCGAGTGCAGCAGTCCGAGTAGATCGTTGTAGTCGCGGATGCCGAGAAGACGTTTGCGACGCTCGACCTCACGGCGGGCCTCCCGAGCGAACTGCACCCGCAGGGCGGCTTCCCGGTTGCCGTCGTCACCGTCGAGGTCGTCGATGTCGGGGTACAGGATCGACTGTTGATCTCCGACGGCAGCCGCGGCCAGTTGTTGGGCGTCGCGTCGCCCGAACGGTGGTGCCTCGTCATCGCCGCTGAACATCTGCAGATACAGATCGTCGACCACCTGCTCGAGCAGATCCGACACCGACTCGACGAACGTGGATTCGGGTTCGCGCTCACCCGCGATACCCAGCCCGTCGAGCATGCGTTGACAGAAGCTGTGCGTGGTGACGATCGTCCCGGCGTCGAAGTCCGACAGCGCTTTACGCAGTCGCCGGCGCCGCCTGTCCACTTCCTCGTCGTCTGCCGCGGCGAGAAAGGCGACGAGAGGGTCGCGCGCACCACGCGCAGCGTCCGGATCCCCGAGGTCTCGGGCGATCGACGCGAACCGGCTGCGGGTGCGATCGCGCAGTTCCTGGGTCGCGGCCCGACTGAACGTCACCAGCAGTAGATCCGAGATCTCGGCCAGTCCTTCGGCAATGTACCGCGCCGCAAGTCCGACGATCGCGTACGTCTTGCCCGTTCCGGCGCTGGCCTCGAGCACGGTCGTCCCGGTCGGCATCGGACCGAGGAGGTCGAATCCGCGTGCGGCGGTCATGCGTTCCCCATGTTCTCTGCGGTCAGCAATGGATCCCACAACCGGCGGGAGAGAACTCCGAAGCGGCTCTGCTCGTTCGCGGGGTCGGTCTCGTCGTCGAGAGGGCTCGGATCGAGCAACGTTCCGAACGAGAGCGACGGGCCGTGCACGTATCGCAACGATCGGTCGGTGCCGTCACCGAAATCGCCGCGCCACGCCCAACCGGCAGATTCGTAACCGTCCTCGATCGATCCGCCGCCGAACCGCTTCTCCGCGTAGGCAGCTGCCGTCCCGGTCGAGATCGGCAGCGGCGCAACCAATCCGCGATCCCGCAGGTCCACCACGTCACGGAGTACCGCGAGGGGATTCGGAGGGGTCGTCAGGCGGGACCGGCGAGGCGGACGCATTCCGCTGGCGCGCCCGATGGTGACCGCGCTCCACTCCCCCGGCTCGGACGCTGCCACCGCCAGCAGACGCACCCACGCCGCGAGCCTGTGCTTGGCCGCCAGCCGTGAATAGGACGAACGCACGAGTGTCCGGTCGTGAATGCCGATGACGGTACCGGTCAGACGTCGCCCATCACCGAGATCGACCACGATGTCGGTGGTCTCGGCCGGGCCGTCGTGAAACGGCGCGGCCGCGTCGGCGATGATTCCGACGACTCGGCGGATGTCGGACATCTCGCGTCGACCTTGATGAAACGGAGGCAACGTGCCTCGCCGCCACTCGGCGTCGGCGAATTCGCCGATGTCCGTGCCGGCCAGCACCGCTGCCAACATCCGATCGCCGATGTTCCACCGAGACAACGGATCCAGTTCGATGTCGAGACTGTCCGCCAGATTGTCTTCGAGCTCGGGAACTCGAAACCCGAGACGTTGACGCAGAAACGCCTGAACCGGATTCTCCACGAACGCGATCACGTCCGCGAGTTCCACGTCGCCCGAATTCGCTGGGGGCAGTGCATCTGGCAAGAACAACGGCACCGGTACGGACGGTCGCTGCTGAGACACGGCGCCCGCCAACGCCACCGTGTCGAAGCTGAACGGGTGTCGGGCCTCGAAATTCCGAGGATCGAAGGGCTGCAGTGGATGCCGGTGTTCGACGCTACGGCCGGCGGTCACGTCGAGGACGTCCATCAACTCGCGCAGTGGGATCGCGGGCGGCTTGGTCGATCCGTCGACGGGGTCGGCACCGGTGTAGAAGAGCAGTAGCTTTTCTTCGGCGGACATCACGGCGTCGAGCAGTAGCTGTCGGTCCTCGCTGCGGGTGTCGCGTTCGCCGACGGCCGGGTCGCGTGCGAGGACGTCGTCTCCGTCGAGGCTGCCGACACGGGGGAACACCTCGTCGTCGAGACCGAGAAGGATCACGACGCGGTGCGGGACCGATCGCATCGGCACCATCGTGCACACGGTGAGCTCTCCGGTGCGAAAGTTCGCTCGGGTGGGGCGGCCGGTCAGCCGGCCACCGAGCATGGCGCGCACGTCCGCCAGCCGCAGCTCGGCGGTGTCGCCGTGTTCGGTGGCCTCGGCGATCTCGCGATGCGCTTGCGCCAATTGCCATTCGTCGGCGGTGGGCACGTCGGCAAGCAGATCGAGGGTGCGGCCGAGCTGCCGCGTCCATTCGGTCACCGGGGCGCGCCCGGACAGCGCCCGTAGTACCGAGGCGAGCCGGTCGACCAGCTCGGCGAATCGGCCCGCAAGCCCGATGTCGTTACTGTCCACGTCGTCGAGGGGCAGCGCGAGGTCGAGATAGTCGTTCCCACTCTCGTCCGCCGCTACCCCGAGGAGAATACGGTCGAGTGCGGACTTGAAGGTGTTCTGCCGAAAGTTGTTCAAACCGAAGGATTCTCGTTGTCGCACCGTCAAGCCCCAGCGGGCTCCGGACGTGGCGACCCATTCGCGGAGGCGTTCGAGGTCGTCGTCGGTGAACGAGAACTTCTGCCGCACCGGGCCGCTCGCCGCGAAATCGAGTAGTTCGCTGGCCGTCACTCGCCCCTCGGAAAAGTCGAGCACCGTCGCCACCACATCCAGTACCGGATTGGTGCGACGCAGGCCCCGATCGGCAAGCCGGACCCGCAGTCGATGACCGGGATGCACCAATGTGGCCTGGCCGAAATTGGCACGGATCAGCGGCGCATAGGTCTCGACGTCCGGGCACATGACGAGCACGTCACGGGGTTCGAGAGTCGGGTCGTCGGTGAACAGATGCAGCAGAGACTCGCGCAGCACCTCGACCTGGCGAGCAGGCCCATGACATGCGTGAATCTGTACGGTGCCGTCGGCGAGCGCCGGATCGCCGACCGTCGTTGCGCGAGAGGGCACTTCGTCGCCGGCGATGTCGGATTGGATCGTTCCGAGCAAGGTCCGCGTTGGTTCGGGCCCTTCGTGGTGCACGGTGTGATCGGCGATCGAGCCGATGGTTGCCTGCAGTTCCCGCACGTCGCGCGACAGACTCGCCAGCAGCGGGTGCTCGACGGCCAGAGCGGTCACGTCGTCTCGTCGTCGGGTGGCTGCTGGGATGTCGGCGAGTGTGGCCCACATCGACGGGCTGGGGTGTGGGATCCAGATGTGGACGTCGCGGTGGTGCGCGAGCGCGTGCAGGATGTCGAGTTGGTCGGCGGTCAGCCGAGTCGGACCGAACACCGACAACCGGGAAGGTAGGTCCACCGCGTTCGGTTCCGATCGCAGTGTCGAACACGTATCGGGAAGGCGCTCGGCGGGACTCGGACTGCCGATCCGCTCGCGTACCAGGCTCCATATCCGCGGTTGCCACGTCAGGTCGTCGTCCAGTTCCTGGCCGAGCCCGTCGGTGAATCGTCCGGCGCGCCAGTCGCGCAGCATCTGGGGTCGCTGAGATCCGTAGGCGCGGAACAGCTCCGCGATGTGCGCGGCCGTCGACCAGCGGCGCCCTACCCGATGATCGTCAGACCCCGAACCCAGATGCTTGGAGAGCACCGCGGCCCACGGTTCGGTGCGGCAGTCGTCGATCACCGACAGCGCGGTCCACAGCACTCGACTGTGAGACCACGGGTCGTCGTCGGGATCGATGCCGTCGACCTCGGAGATGGTGCGCGCGACCAACCTCGCCGGGCTCGGAAACTCGATGTTCGCAGCTATTCCATCACCGTCCGGAGCACCCAGGACGCTCGACAGACGCTGGGTGAGCCACCGCTCGACACCTCTCGCCGGCACCGACACGATTTCGGGTACGAAGGCATCGGGCAGCGGCTCGGACAGTACATCGGCGAGGGCTGCAGCGAGCGTTCCTGCACGTTCGGCGCGGTGGAGCGTCAACACGGTCGAAGTCCCCTGCCTGCTCGTCTGAGAACGCCCGAATTCGGACTGGTGACGACCCTACTCGAGCCACCGACAAGTTCTGTCCGGTGAGTCGAGCCCTCGGCACCGGTCCGTATGTGCAGAACCCGACAGCAACGGAGGAGAACGGCATGTTCAGATACATTTTCGCGGTCGTGGCGGTCCGGGATATCGATATCGCGAACGCTTGGTACGAGAAGTTGTTCGACCGTCCGGCGGACAACAATCCGATGTCGACACTGGTGGAGTGGCAGGCCGCTCCCGGAGCATGGGTGCAGGTGACCGTGGATTCCGAGCGTGCAGGCTCGTCGCTGTTCAATGTGGCGGTCGACGACCTCGAATCGTTCGTGTCGGCTGCCCACTCGCGCGGAATCGACTTCGCCGACATCGTCGAAGCGAACAAGGGCGTTCGGCTGTCCACGGCCACGGATCTCGACGGCAATTCCATCACCGCTATCGGCGGTTTTCGCGAGCACTACTGAGCCGGGGCGTGCCGTCTCGGCTCGAGGTGTAACGACGCTCGCACGCGGTGCGACATGGTGGAAGGAAATGCGACCGCCCGGTTCGGAAGAACGTGGGGTTGCTCCCGTCTCGCGGACACCCTTCGCCGCGAGGCCGACACCCCGTGACCCGAGGACGATCCGACATGACCAGTGCCTACCCACCACCGTTCCAGCGCCCCGCACCCGAGCCAGCTCCTTCTCGACGCCCTCTCATCGGTGTGATCATTGCCTGTGGCGCAATCATTTTCGGTGCCGTCTTCTTGATCGGAGCGATCGCATCGTTCGAATTCGGTGCAGTACTCGTCGGAGCGTTGATGGTCGCCTCGGGCATCGCGTATCTGCGGTTGTCCCCCGAGCGTGGACGCAAGGGTTGGGCCGTACCGGCGATCGCTGTTCTTCCGGCATTGATCGTCATGGGAATGACGGGATCGACCGAACCCGAGAAGGTGGCCGTCACCCCGGTCGCGGCCGTGCCCGCGCTACCCACCGTGACGACGACCTCCGCACGTCCGACGACCACCACACCGGCACCGACCACGACGACCACGGCCGCACCCACAACAGAGCCCGTCGTTGCGATCGTGGAAATACCGACGACGTCGGAGTACATCCCCGATCCCGAGCCCGTCTACATTCCCGAACCTGTCTACATCCCGGAGCCGGTATACACACCCGAGCCCGTCTACACCGTTCCCGCGCCGTTGGCAGCGGTGCCGGAGAGCGTCTACTACAAAAACTGCACAGCTGCGAAAGCCGCGGGCGCGTTCAATATCAATATTGGCGAACCCGGATACCGCCCGGAACTCGACGGCAACAGCGACGGCGTCGCCTGCGAGCGCTAGCTGTAATGAGCAGGGACGTTGTGGACGGCGTGGCAGCGACAGATAGGTGAGGACCTCCGGTATCGGTGTGGTTACCACAACTGCACCGACAACCGAGAGG
>NZ_NOZA01000039.1:0-44737 GCF_002258465.1 Rhodococcus sp. 05-2256-B1
CTGCTGCGCTGCATCCTCGACCACTGCGGTACCAATCGAGGATAGATCCGCTAGTTCGCTGAGCACTGCAAACCGCGTCCGTGCCTGCTCCCACTGCTCCGCCGACGCGGTCAGCACACCAGTCTCGGCGACATCGAACTTGTCCGCGTCCATCGCAGCCTCCGAACGCCCGGCCTGCGTGACCGACCGATTGTGCAGTCCACTTCTGCACTCAGAATGTCAGAAGACGACTGCAATCGGAGGTAAAACCCCAGGAATTTATGACGCCCACTTCTGAAACTGACACGATTTGTCAGTTTCAGAAGACGGCTGCACGATGTCAGAAGTGCACTGCAGTGCAACTCCGAGTTCTCGAGCACACGTCCGGCCTTATCCAGTGAGCGCTGCGATCCCTGACTGGATAGCGCATTGATGGTGAAATTTCCCATCAAGTTTTACTGGCCGTCGGTGAGCTGCGGGTCTAGCGCCGCGGCCGGCCATGGACGGCTGTTGTCGCGCGAAGTGCTCGATCGGACACTTGCGGCATGGGCGGCGAGAAAGTTGTCGACGATTTGGATGCAGTCGTCGGCGTGGATGTGGCGCAGTCCTGTGAGGCGAGCGAACACTATCGGTCCGAGGAGCTGAATGAGGGCGAAGGTGGTGTCGATCTCGCCGAGCACAGCGCGAGCGTCAGGCGCCGTCAGGATCTGATCCAGGGACCTGCGGTATTGCTCTATGACACGGGCCCGAAGCGAGACCACCGCGCCAGGATCGAGATCGCGCCGGCTGGCGTCGCCGCTGTTGACGGGCCCCATTGCCAGCCAGGCCAGCGTGGTCATCTGCACCGGAGCTTGGTCGATGAGGTCGGCTTGGGTGGTGAGCAACGAAATCAGACGTTCACGTAGCGGACCGGTATCGATATCGGTGTCGACTGGGGGTAATAGTCGCTCGAAGGTTGCAGCGAGCAGGTCAGTGGTACTTCCGAAATGTCGGTACAGAGTGGCACGTGCAACCTTCGACATGCGGGTGACCGCCTCCACGGTGACCGCCTCCACACCGCCGGTGGACAGCAGCTGACCGGCCGCTTCGAGTAACCGGTTACGTGAGCGCGCCAGCCGGGGGTCGGCCGAGCCCTCGGTTGCAACGAGAGGGTCGACCATGAACGGGCTCCGCTCCATTTGACTGACAAGACATGTCCTCGATTGATCATTCTGTCACACCCGCTGAGTTGTGATACTAATAGTCTCGTACCGAGACGATCAGTCTCGAACTGAGAGGCTGGCCGTTGAACGAACGTAGATCCGACTCTGCCAGCGTCGCTCGATGGAGCGGTGCCCAGTGGTGGATGTTGATTGTGTCGTGCATGGCAGTCGCGTTGGTGGTGGCCGCAATGGCGGCATTGTATTCAGCGTTGCCACAGATCGCGGTCGCGACAGGGGCGACGCAAGCCCAACTGACCTGGATAGTCGACGGTTACACGTTGGTATTGGCGTGCTTCGTGCTGCCTGCCGGTGCGATCGGTGACCGGTACGGTCGCCGGGGGGTGCTCGTGGCGGGGTTGGCGTTGTTCGCTTTCGCGTCGGCATTGCCCTTGTTTCTCGCCGACCCGGCGTGGCTGATCGCTGCTCGCGCGTTGGCTGGGGCGGGTGCGGCGCTGGTCATGCCCTCGACGCTGTCGATACTGACCGCGGGATTTCCACCGTCGCATCGCGGTCGCGCTGTAGGTGTGTGGGCCGGGGTTGCTGGATCCGGGGCGGTCCTGGGCATCCTCGGAGCTGGTGTGCTACTCGAGCAGTGGTCGTGGACCTCGGTGTTCGTCGGGTTGACCGTCGCCGGAACAGTCCTGGCCGGGTTGGCATGCAGTATCGCGGAGTCCCGCCAGCAGGAGCATCCACCGGTCGATTGGGTGGGCGCTGTGACCGTAGTTGTCGCAGTCGGGGCGATCGTCTTCGCTGTGATCGAGGTTCCGGCCCGTGGCTGGTCGGATTCGCTCGTCGCCGTCAGCACTGCGGTGGGCTTGTTCGCGGTTGTGGTGTTCGTCGTCGTAGAACTACGTTCCTCGGCACCGCTACTCGATGTCCGGTTGTTCGCCCGCCGTGGTTTCGGTGCCGGCGCGCTGTCTGTCTGTATCCAATTTTTGGTGACCTTCGGGGTGTTCTTGCTGTTGGTGCAGTATCTGCAGTTGATTCTCGGTTATGGACCGCTCACCGCCGCGTTGGCGTTGACCCCTATGGTCGTGCCGCTCATCGTGATCTCGGTGATTGCACCCTGGCTGTCGAACATTGTTGGGCTGCGGGTGATGACCACTGTAGGTCTGCTCACCATCGCGGCGGGACTGGTGATGGTGAGCAGACTGACCGTCGCGGCGACCTACCCTGACCTGCTGTGGCCCTTGCTCATCATGAGCGCAGGTTTGGGGTTGTGTACCGCCCCTGCGACTTTCGCCATCGTCTCGGACACTCCTGAGGCCAAGCACGGGGTGGCTGCCGCGGTCAACGACGCAGCTCGCGAAATCGGTGCCGCGATTGGGATTGCGGTAGCCGGTAGCGTGCTCGCGGCCGGTTACGTTCAGCACATTCAGCCGGCTCTGCCCCAGCTACCCGAGCCTGCCCGTGGTCCGGTGGCCGATTCTCTGGCCGCCGCGTTGCAGGTCGCCGACCGCGCAGGACCAGCTGGTCAGCCGCTGGCCGAGTTCGCCAGAGCCGCATTCGTACACGGAAGTGGTCAGGCGACGCTGTCGTTGGCGGCCCTGACCGCCGCTGGGGCACTCGTCCTCGCCGTCTTTGCGCCAGGTAGACGCAGCCGTACGACAGCCACCGCGGGTGATGGACGTCGGTGAAGGTCGGCCAGGGTGTCTATTGTTCGGTGTGATTCGTGTCTGTGGCCCGGAGTTGGGCTCGGGCTTGGGACTGCATGAAGTGTTCGACCTCGACCACCACGAACAGGGCAGTAGCGGTGGCTACGGAGCTGCCCTGCGCATCGTCCATCGTGGCCGTGAGATCCAGTTTGCGCCCATCACGAGACCGAACGGCAGCACGCAACACGTAGGGAGTGCCGAGCAGAACCGGCGCTAGGTAGTCGAGCTCGAGACGCCGCGTCACGGCGAGCTCACCCACTGTGTAGAGCAGGAAGCCGAACAGATCGTCGAGAACGGTCGCCACCGCGCCGCCGTGTGCTATCCCGGGTGCCCCGACATGACGTTGATCGAACACGTGGTGAGCCACCACGCCGTTCTCGTCACGCTGGACCGACAGGGCGTGGCCGTGCGGATTCTCCGGCCCACAACCAAGACAGTCGGGGTGGTGGGGCGGCAGATCAGGCGAATCGAAACTCGTGCTCCAGAACGAGCGCGCCCAGTTCTCGACAGCGGGGCCGGCCGACCCGCTGACCTCGTCCGGAATTCTCTTCATGGTCGGACCTCTCTGTCGTGAAAAAAATTGTGCCGAGTCTGTCGCGTCTTCGCGCGCTCGGCCTGCACCGCTGTCAGTTTCAAAAGAACAAACTGCACTATGTCAGAATTCAACTGCACTAAAGGATCGACCAAGCCGACATAGCTTAAAGAGAGAAGTGATCTGCCGCGAGGATTTCGGCGCACTCTTGGCGCTGATCGCGGAGTTGAACCGTCAGATCGGCGACCTCGAAGCCGAACTGACCCGCCATTTTGAAACACACCCGGACGCGGACACGCAACGCCGCCATCTACCTCTCCCCGCCAGGAATCGGTGTCATCCTCGCCGCCCGTGGCTCGGTGAATTCAGCGACGACGTCGACCGCTACACCAACGCCAAGTCTCGCAAGAATTACTCCGGTACGTCACCCCTGACAGTTGCGTCGGGCAAGAAGCGGGCCGTACTGGCTCGACATATCCGCAACCGGCGGCTCTACGATGCCATCGACCGGTGGGCGTTCTGCGCCCTCAGCCAGAGTCCGGCCGCTCGCGCGTTCTACGACCAACACCGTGCTACCGGAGACCCAAGCGCTCCGCGCACTCGCCAACAGACTTGTCGGGCTCCTGCACGGGTGCGTACGCCACTGCACCGAATACGACGAACACACCGCTTGGGCACACCGCACCGCGCAACAACCCGACGCAGCTTGACCAGTTACACTTCTGGGATATCTAGGGTGATTCAGTCTATTTTGTGGCGGGAGGCGAAACCGGGATGGCTGAATGGCAGACTGCGTGAGAAGGCCACGCCTACGGTTGCGGCCGCGCCGTCGATGATTCCCCACGTCGTCTCTGATAGGTGTGCGACGAAGAACGTATCGTCCACCCCTTGCTCACGACCGTTGTCGATCCACCACTGAGTCGCAGATAGACCAGAACCCAGAATGGACGCCACGGCCATGGGAATGACCGAGGTATCTGCGTGAACACGCTGAAGACTTTCAGTGAACCGATCGGCGACGACCTCCATCACCGACCTCAGTTCGTCAGCAACTCCGCCATTTCCCGATCCGGAGTACTGAAACAAGTGATTCGCCATAAGGAATCTGACGACCGTGGGATACCGCCCGACGATCGTGACGTAGCTCTGGACGGACGAGCGAACCATATCGTCAACCGAAAGATAATCTTGGTCGGCGAGAATAGTGACTTTCGCCGAATCCCACATCAACGCACCGAGTTTCGCCGCCACCGCCGCGTTCAAGCCCGCTTTGTCGCCAAAGTAGCGGTACAGCTTTGGTTTAGATACACGGGCCTCCGCAGCGATGTCGTCCATGCTGACGCCTGCACCATACCGTTCGATGATCCGTATGGTCGCGTCGACCAGCTGCGCGCGTACCTCGACTCTATGCTCATCCCAGCGGGTGCTACGGGCATCGGCCGCTCGACGCTGCACCTGAGATGGAGTAAATGAAACGCGGCGGACGAATGACATTGTGGGGTTAACAATACCCGGAAGGGTCCTCTCAAGCGAGTCGGGCTGGAGAGCCGTTCGCTGAAACCACTCGGTTCGCTCGCAGCGGTTCGGCACCCTCCCTCAAGCAGCCGATCGTCCGCCGGATCGCACCGTGTCGATCACATACACCGGCGGCACGACCGGAAAGCCGAAGGGAGCCATCGGCAGGCTTCGGCATTGTTCACGATGACGCAGATTCAACTCTCCGGAGTGAGAATGGCCGGGTACCCCAAATTCTCGTTGTGCACCCCGCTGTTGCGGGGCTGCGTTCTTCGTACCGACCCTGACGAAAGACGGCCCGATGATGGTGCTGCCGAAGTTTTATCCGCCGAGGTGCTGCGCACCATCGACGAAAAAAGATCACCGTGGCGATGCCATCGATGCTGTACGCCTCGATGGACCCCTCCCAACTCGGACACGCGCGGCCTGTCGACGATCGTGGCCGTCTCACGAGCTCATGTGTGTCCGGTCGACGGTTCAAAAGCCATCGCCTACCGTGGCTGCGTCCAATCGGGCCGCTGCTTCGTTAAAATAGGTTGGCGCCTCCATGTTGATCATGTGACCGATCTGTGGCAACGCCACGAACTCATGCAACCGGCGGCGCTGCTGCAGTCGGTCGGCGAGATCAATGGAATGAACCGCGGGTGTCAACTTGTCGGCCGAGCCCACGATCACTGTCGTCGGAACCGTAAGTGAGTCGATTCCTTTGCTCACATCGATGGTGGCCAGGACCCTGCCCCACATTCCCCGAACCGCAGGGGGGCACCGCAGTACTATGTCGGAACACTCAGCCACAACGTCTGCTGGCGCGTGTGGACCCATCGTCCCGTATTTCACCAACCGTCGGTTGAAGCGAGTGTCAAGCATCTCCGGTCCCGCGGTGGCGAGCCCGGCTGCGAAGGCCCGCTCCAGTGAGGCGCGGAATCGACGTGGCGACCCAATTAGCGTCGATTTACTCACCAACTGCGAGGGGCCGGTACTCGCCAAGACGGCACCGCGGGATAAGACGGGCACCGACTCCGGGTGCTCGGCAGCCCAACCCATGATGGACATCCCGCCCATACTGTGACCGGTCACCAATGCCTTACGATTAGACGTGACGACAGCGCGCAAGACAGCCTCGAGATCGTCGCCGAGCACCGACGAAGAGAAGGGCGCGCGACCCCGGTCGCTCCAGCCATGCCCTCGTTGGTCATACACCACCACACGGTGTGTGGTGGCGAAGTGCTCGATCTGAGGTCTCCAGAACCGACCTTGGCAAGCCCACCCGTGGCTGAACACCAGCAGCGGCGCATCATCACCGAGCCCGTACTCCTCGACAAACAGCCTCGTGCCGTCACTGGAGAGAACCTCCCGCGACCGCCGCGACAATAGGCCAGCTTTCGAGGAGTCAGAGGTCATCGAAACTCACCGTCACAGCGTCGGTGAGCGGAAGTGCCTGGCACGCGAGTCGCTCGCCGTCCTCAATGTCGTCGTCTACGAGGATGTTGTTCTGCACCATCTCGACATCGCCATCGATGAGCTTGCACACACACGCGCTGCATGCGCCCTCTCGGCACGAGTACGGGGCATTGTGCCCTCGCGAGAGCAGCACATCGAGCAGAGGCGTGTTACGTGGCCACTCCGTGGTGATGCACTCTCCGTTCAGGTAAACCGTGGCCGTAGCTACACCCTCGTCGTCACTGAGTCGACGCAGTGTTGCGGTGTCGAACGGGTCACCCGTCAGCGACTGGAATACCTCTCGATGTACATCCGAATGATCCACTCCGCATGCGGCGGCAGAGCTTTCCACAAGATCCATGAAAGGGGAAGGCCCGCAGGTGAAAATTGCCGATCCCTTGTGTTCACGAATAATCTTTTCTACAGCCTCTGATGTGGGAATCCCGTTCTCCGACTCAAGCCAGTCAACCAAAGTGAACCGCTCGGCGAATTCAGATCTAATCTGCTCAAGCTGGCACTCGTACATGATCGAATCGGAGTCACGGTTTGCGTAGAACAGGACAACTTCCCCACTGCCCGACACCAGAGCCGACTTCACCAGCGACAGAACCGGAGTGATGCCGCTTCCGCCAGCGAAGAAGAGCAAGTCGACGTCGAGGCTCTTAGCGGTAAACTTTCCCGATGGCGTGAGGACGGTCACCTCCATGCCGATGGAAACGTTGTCACACAACCAGTTCGACGCATACCCCCCAGCGGTGCGCTTCACCCCGATCTCGAGGCGGAAGTCATCGACATGAGGCGAACTGCTCAGCGAGTAGCATCGTGCGACGTGGCCCGTCTGGTCGGACGGGATCTTCAACGTAATGAACTGCCCGGGTAGATGCTTGAAATCGTCGACGATCTCGTCAGGCACTTCGAAGGCGATGCTCACGGAGTCCTTGGTCTCCTGCACGACCTCCGACACGGTCAGCGTTCGCGATCGCGCGGTGGTGCCCGGCCGATTCTCCTGTTCGAGGGTCATTTGATGATCCCCCGCTTACGAGCCAAGGCGTAGCCCGCGCGTGTGACAGGCGCAGAGATGTCCTGGTAGCGCGGACCGACAACGCGTGCGACAAAGTCGAAGCCACGTGCGTCTGCGCCGATCAGCACTCGGGGCTTCTTCTTGTCCATTCCCTTGAGGATGGCGCACGCAGCTTTCTCCGGAGTGGTCCTGGCGATGTTGTTGAACATCGAGGCAATGGTGGCGGTATCTGCCCCCATATCGGATACACCACGAGCGTTGTTGACGATATTAGTCTTGACGCCGCCGGGGTGAACGCATGTCACCGTGACCGGATGCCGACTGATTTTCATCTCTTGCCGAAGCGCTTCGGTGAAGCCACGCACACCGAACTTCGCGGCGTTGTAAGCGCTTTGACTGGGGATCCCGACCAGACCGAAGACGCTGGAGGTGTTTACCAGATGACCATCACCAGAGGCGATCAGATAAGGCAGGAACGCCTTGGTCCCGTTGACGACACCACCGAAGTTGATGCCCATCAGCCAGTCGAAATCCTCCCAGGACATGTCAACAACGTCGGCGCCGAGGGCGACGCCGGCATTGTTGAACACCATGTTGACGCGCCCGAAAGACGACTGCACGCTCTCTGCGTAAACCTGGAACGCAGCACGATCTGCCACGTCCAACACCGCGGTCTCCACGGTCGCACGATGCGCGGTACGGCACATGTCCGCCGTCTCCTCGAGATGCACTTCGTCGACGTCGGACAAGGCAAGGCTGGCCCCGCGTTCGGCCAGTTGGAGGGCAAGGGACCGACCGATCCCTGAGGCGGCTCCCGTGACGACTGCGACCTGGGTCGCGTAATTGCCTGCTGTCGAACTACTCACTGTCGGATACTCACTTCTCGATGACCTACGGTTGGATTGTCAGGCGATCTCGTACTCGGCGGGATCGAAGTCTTTCGTCGCTCGCCAGTACTGCCAGGTGAACCCGGGCCATACCGTACGGTTGACACCTTGCGAGTCCAGATACCAACTCGTACATCCGCCGTTGGTCCACACGCCCTTGGCGAGCTTGTGTTGGATGCTCTTGTTGAAGTGTTCTTGAACCTCGGCCCGCACATCAACACGCTCCGCACCTCGACTGTCGACGGCGTCGATGGCCTTCATGATGTACTTGATCTGCTGCTCGATCATGAACACGACAGAGTTGTGCCCAAGACCCGTGTTAGGTCCGAGCAGGAAGAACAGGTTCGGGAAGCCCTCGGTGGTGATGCCGAGGTGGGTATTGATGCCCGTCCGGTGCCAGTGCGACGGCAAGTCCTCGCCCCGAGCGCCCTTGAGCGCGAGTTGATCGAACCCGTCCGTGACATGGAACCCTGTGGCGTAAATGATCACATCCACAGGGTGTGACACGCCGTCAGGGGTGACGATCGAATCGGCAGTGATCTTTTCGATCCGATCGCTGATCACTGTCGTGTTGGGGGCGGCGAGCGCAGGGTAGTAGTCGTTCGATCCCAGGATGCGCTTGCATCCGATGCGGTAGGACGGCATCAGCTTCCGGCGGAGCTCGGGGTCGGTGATAGAACGCTCGATGTTCCATTTCGCCACCTTTTCGATCGGTCGCATAAGGTTGGAGTGGCCGTTAAGCCCGAAGGCCAGGCTCTCTGCGCCCCAGTAGACCGACCACCGAGCGAGGCGGCGAGTAATGGGGATCTTGCTGAGCAGCGTCCGAAGTACCGGCGGCACCGCGAAGTTCTTGCGTGGAAGTACCCAAGCCGGGGTTCGCTGGAAGACCGTGAGTGTGCCGGCGTCCTTCTGCACGAACGGCACGAACTGAATCGCGCTGGCACCGGTGCCAATGACGGCCACCCGCTTGCCCTGGAGATCCACCGTGTGGTCCCACTGTGCCGAATGGAACGCCTGGCCGGCGAACTCGTCGATTCCGGGGATATTCGGAAAATTCGGGATGTGCAGAGCGCCGACACCGGACACGATGTACTGCGCGACGTACTCCCGGCCCGACTCGGTACGCAGGTGCCACCGAGATTCGGACTCGCTCCAGTATCCGGAGACCAACTTCTGCCCGAAGTGGATCTTCTGAGTGACACCACGCTTGTTGGAGATATCTTTCAGGTACTGCTCGATTTCGGGCTGCGAGGACCACACCTTCGACCAGCTACCGCGACTCTCGAACGAGTAGGAGTACATCAGTGACGGTACGTCGCACGCGCATCCCGGATAGGTGTTGTCGCGCCACGTCCCACCGACGGAGTCGGCCTTTTCTAGAACGATGAAATCACTGTACCCGCGTCGTCGGAGCTGGACGGCCATACCGAGGCCAGAGAAGCCGCTGCCGATGATGAGAACTTTGGTAGTGATGGGCTCGGTTATTCCCGGGTCTGTCGCCGTGGCGGCGGACTTGGCGTTGGAGGACGGCATTGTGAAAATCTCCTGATCGAATGCAGAAAACGGACCCGCACGGCGCGCCGTGACGCGTGGCAGGTGTGGGAATGTCATCCGCCCAAGCCCACGAACCGAGGAATCCGGTGGTGGGGTCGAGGAATGGGCTGTGGGACGCGCGGACCGGGCCGGGCGTGTTAGCGCAGATCGTCGGGCAGGCTGCGCGTTGCGCGCCACATCGCCATCGTGAACTTCCCCTCCATCATTCCGGCCTCGTGGAAGAATCGGATCATCGGCTCGGACATGAACTGCAAGTTGACGCGATAGTTCGGGCTCGTCTGCTGCGCCCACAGGCCGCGCAGACGGCTGATTCCGACATCGGGATATACCTTCGGATTGATGAGCAACGGGTATGCAAAGTTCGCAATGGCCGCCAACGTGCCTCTATGCCAGGCGCGCGAGATGCGTCCGCGACGCTGCATCCCTTCCACCATTTCCAGCCGCGCGAACGTGATGTGACGGGCCTCTTCGAGAACGTGGATCTTCATGAGCTGGCGCAGCTGCGGCTGCATTTTCGGGTCATTCATCGCCTCGCGCTGAGCGCGGTCGAGGATCTCCTCGATGAGCAGAGTCGCGCCGGACACGGACGGGCCGAGAGGCACAAAGTGCAAGATCTTCGCGATGCTCAAGAACCCCTTCGGCAACTTGTACGGTGCCAGGCCCGTCTTGTTGATCAGTCGGGCGAACATCGTCGAGTGACGTGCCTCGTCGCCGATCTCGTTAAGGGCGTAGAGGGACCTTTGATCTGTCAGGGCGCCTTTGGCGGATGTTCGGAGCAGCGCCGAGCTGAGCAGATTCTCCGCGTAGATACCGAAGCTGAGGATGCTGACGATTTCGTGGCGCCCGAGTTCCGCCTTTTGCTCATCGCTCATTCTCTCCCACAGCTTGGTGCCGTAGAGCGAGACCCGATGCTCTGGCAGGTAGTACTTTCCTTCCTCCCAGGGTGAGTCCCAATCGATGTCGATCTCCGCGTCATAGAATTTTTCGGCCGCCGCCCGCAGCAGTCGGCCGGCAGATCTCTGCATGTCGACGGGCTTGCGGGCGCTGACACGCGCAGCGCCTTCCGTTGAGACGTCGGGCTTGGTCTCCACATTTTGAACGGTCATGTGACACCTCCGTTGCGTTCCGGGCCGAGCTGAGTCTCGACTTCACCCGTACTCCGGGTACCGGATACTGATAGTGTCAGCGCCAATGCGTTCTTTTGTCAATGTTCGATGTGAAGAAAGTGAGCCTTGCGTGTCTGACGACCACGATCTCGACTACTCCGGCGAGGGCACCTTGGTGTGCCGTGGCAAGGAGATTGCTGTCGGGGTGAAGATCAAAGGCTATTTCCAGCCCCTCAACGGCTTGTACACCTGGTACGGCAGGATCGACAAGAATGATGCGCTCCACGCCGCCCTCTCGGGAAGGCGCACGGT
Source organism: Rhodococcus sp. 05-2256-B1 (assembly GCF_002258465.1). Lineage (NCBI taxonomy): Bacteria > Bacillati > Actinomycetota > Actinomycetes > Mycobacteriales > Nocardiaceae > Rhodococcus > Rhodococcus sp. 05-2256-B1. The sequence goes on from NZ_NOZA01000039.1 coordinate 11,204, forward strand.
TGCCGTCTTTGCGACACCAGAGGGACGCGCCGAGTGCGTCGTGGGCGACCCTGATTTCTGGGACCGCTATCGCATCTCGGGCACGAGCAGACCGCCGTACCACATCCCCACCACGCTCGAGGAAGTTGAGTCGATAGCAGAGAGTGAACATCAGGGTTGACCGACCCGCTTTGCGCCCTGGGCGTTCCCCAGCATCCAGTCCGATAGCGCCCAGGCGGGTGAAGCAACGCCACCAGACAGCCGATTCTTGACTGCGGTAGGCCTTCTCGAATTCGTCTGGTGTGAGGTAGTCGAGGGTGCTGTGGGAGGCGGCGTTGGTTGAACCAGTCGACCCATCCCATCGTGGCGAACTCGACATCGTCGATGGTCTTGAGCGGGCCGTTCAGGAACGGGCTTCTCTTCGATACTGCCTCGGTCTTGAACAACCCAATTGTGCTCTCGGCCAACGCATTGTCGTACGCATCCCGACACAGCGGATCGATGCCGCAATCCCCTCGCAACGCTGCCACCCGCGACGGCAAGCTCGAGTACCGCACATCAGTGGCGCAATGGAAAGCCGATCTTGCGGCAAGGCGACCCAAGGTAGCCAAACTCGTTGAACACGAACCTCTTCGAGAGTACGTGCAGGAAGTGCTCTCGGGCGTGATCCGCGACGAAAACGGTGAGGTCTGATCATCGGGCTGGGCAGGTCCGCAGTGGGTACGCTTGTCGAACGCACCAGCAGATTCACCACGTTGCTGCATCTGCCACGTAAGGATGGGTACGGGGATGCGCCCCCGGTGAAGAACGGGCCGGCGTTGTCCGGTTACGGATCGGAGTCGGTCCGCGATGCACTCCAGGCTGCGATGACACCGCTGCCGGAGCACCTGCGCAGATCGGTGACCTGGGACCGCGGCGGAGCTTGCACGTCATGCGGAGTTGACCGCAGAAACCGGGATCCGTGTGTACTTCTGCGACCCGTACAGCCCCTGGCCGCGAGGACCGAACGAAAACACCAATGCATTGCTGCGACAATACTTTCCGAAGGGAACCGATCTCGCTCGATACCGTCGAAGTGACGTTCAGGCCGTGACGGATGCACTCAACAACCGCCCGCGCAAAACACATGGGTGGCGAACCCCAGCGGAAGTGCTTGCAGAGCAGATACGCTCGGCTTCACGGCACTGTGTTGCGACGACAGGTTGAATCCGCCCTGACTGCCGGCACCGCTGTGATGGATGAGCCCTGAGCCGACGCGGCGTCCACCGTGATCTCGTCGTCACAACGCCATCTTCAGCGCCGTGGTGACCATCGCTGTGTCTTTGACCGTCGGCACGGCGAGGAGGCCTGCAAAATCCCGACATTCCCGATTATGTCGGTGTTCGACCACTCGCAAACTGACCCGATCGAGTGGCACCCGCAACCCGAAGAGATCACCCAACTCCTCACCGGCGTCGACCCCGCCGACATCTCCGACATCTGCGACCGCGTCGAAGAATGAGTACCGTCCTGCATCTTGCTCTTCGTGGAACTCCTTCTGCGGAGCCGCCGCCTCATTCAGCTGGGCCATAGTCCTGAATTTGCCAGCCCTGGGCGGTTTTCGTCACGACCACCTTCAACAATGTCGGCAGTTCACTCGGTTGTGGATTCTGCACGTTCTGCGTCTTCTGGCTCGCGAAGACCATCACCGTGTATTCTTCGTCGGTGTCACCGGTGTCACCGGTGACGCTGGTGGCCAGAACGCGTCCCGACGCCTGCACCTGGGCCTGCTGGATAATCTGGGTCAGCGTCGGCCGAACCTCGTCATACCGCTTGACTAGAGCCTCACCCGCGTCCTCTTTGACTGCCGCGAAAAAGGCGTCGGTGTTCTGGTAGCTGTAGGTCAGGGATCTGGTCGTGTAATCCGAGGCGGCCTTCGCCGCGGCGGCCCGTTGCGCGGCGTCGTTTTCCAATACCGACTTCGCTTCGTCGGCCTCGAGGTAGAGGTAGGCGAACACGCCGGCCAGCACAGCGAGCACCACGATCACGGCCGAAACCACCACGGCACGTGATCGCGGCGATGCTGACCAGCGGTGCCCACCTGGCGAGGGGGGTTCGACGTCGCTGTCTCCAGCCCCAGCCGTGGCTACGGCGGACGCGGCTGGGGCGTTTTCGTCCATCAGTAGATCGCCATCCGGCGTCGCTGCTGCCGCGCTGTCCTCGACCTCAGTGGGCTCGGGGTGCGGTTTCGTTCGGTCGTCATTTGTCATGTGGGACCTTCTGTGTACTTACGGTGACAGTCGCTTGCGGACGGGGCGTCACCGTAGTGGCGGCGACACGGTGACGGGGACCTCGGCGCGACCTGGTCGCGACGCCGGGAAAGTTCGGCCGAGGAGGTCGCCGATCGACCCGAAGTCGACGTATGTGTCGGCAACTTTCTCGGTCGCCGGTTTCACCGCCCGGGTGATCGTCAGCAGATCCGGCTGCAGGATCTGAATATAGCCGTTGAGCTTTTCCACAAGCTTCAACACGGGAGGCCACTTGTCGTACGAGGTGGTTGTGAACCTGATGAACGCCCGTTGAATCCGCGCCAGCCCGTTCACGGCGTCAGGGGTGCGTACAGATGCCGTAGTGAGGACGTCCCCGGCATTGGACAAGAGGCCGAGCAGGAACTCGGCGTTGTCCGCGGTCACCCGGACGGACCCATCTTTGCCGACGAAATCGACTACACGGTGCATCATGTCGCCGATCGTGTCGAGGTCGTCCTGCCGTCCGGCGACGGCCTCGGCGACGGTCTTGTTGATGGACTCGATCGATTCCGGGTCGAGCCCATCTGCCACTGCAGCCAACTTTGGCAACACCTGGGGAACCGATTGCGACACGTGCACCGCGTCCGCGGGCACCACGTCTCCGTTATCGAAGTACCCACCGGTTGCCGTGCCCGCGGGCACGAAGTTGATGTACTGTTCCCCCGCGAGCGACAGATTCTGGATAGACATCTCGCTGTCCTGGGGGATCTTGTGGTCGGAATCGATCGTCATCTCGACCTTAATTGCCGAATCCGCGACGTTGATCGAGGACACCTTTCCGACGGGTACCCCCCGCACCATCACCGGCGATGTGTCCAGCAGACCGCCTGAGCTGTCGATGATGGCGGTTAACGAGTACTCGGAGCGGGTGGGGTTGATGTGTGCCACGCCGACGACGAGGTAGCCGAGCCCTACGACGAACACGACGGCGAGAGCCAGTATCGATATGAGCGTGCTGCTGCGGTTCACGGCATCATTCCGATTGATCTCAACACGGTTATGAAGGATTCGGCGTCACGCCGCGCTAGGTCCCGACCATCGATGGAGATGTCCGAGAGGTTGATGTCGGGCGACCGCACGAATGGAATGAGTTTGTCGCGGATGACGCTCGTTGCCTGCTCCGTGACGGACTTCGAGTAGATGTCGGAGTTGGCGATCGAATCGATCACCGGGGCGATCCCGGCCACTGACTCCTTGATCCGTAAGTACTCCGGATCCACGATCCTGCCCGCGGACACAGCGAAATCACGCAAGTTGGCGATGAGTAACGCGACCTCGATCAGGGAGTAGCCGAGGCCAGAAAAGTTGCGTCCGCCCTTGGTCAGCATCCGGTCGATTCCCGACGGATCGTCCAAGATCACTTTCAGAGTCTGATCAGCCGACCTCAACACTACGTCGAGTTTGTCGGTATTCGAGGAGACCTCCGAGACGGTCTCCAGCGTTGTCTGATACAGGGCGTCGAATTGCTGCAAGTCCTTGGGGAACGTGGTGTTCAATGTCGAGATCGCGGTGTGGATCTTGTCGAGCTCACCGCCGCCGAGAACATTCGACATCCCGCGCATGACGTCCTCGACATTTGCTGCCGGCTCGGTCCGTGCCAACGGGATCACCGAACCCGACCGCAGCAAGGCACCCGTCGACGGCTCGGCTGGGGGAAGGATGGCAACGTAGATCTCACCAAGGAGAGTGTCCTGACGTAGCTCAGCCCGCGATTCGCCCGGCAGCTGAGTCGTGTTGTCGATGCGAGCTTTCACGACCGCATGCCCGTTCTCGTACGTGACATCTTCGACGAACCCGACGCTGATTCCCCCCGAGAGAACTTTTGCGAGGGCCGGCAAGTTGAGTGCGCTGGTGAACTCCATCTGGATGTCGTAACCGTCCGCGTCGGAGGTCGCTATCGTCGGCGGATTGTCGGCGTTGATCCCACACGATGTTACGAAAACTATCGTTGCCATCAGTGCGACCACCATGGGTCCGAGGCATGCGCGATTTACCGAGATCATCAGGCCCCTCCCCCCATCATCCCTGCGATCGTCCTCGATACATCGCTGGACCCGCAGACTCCGTTTGCCACCGGCGCGGCGCAGCCACCGACCAGGCTTCGCAAAGGCAGCGACACTGCGAACGCCTGCACAATTGACTTGGCATCGGGGTGTTTCACGATGAGGTCTGCCGTGCGGGCTGCGATCGCTACCACCATGTCCGGCTGCTCTCCCATGTCGGCGATGAGCGGAACGGCAGCATCACCGATCGCGAATATCGGGGGACCGAAATCTGTTGCGAACCTCGAGAGGATCGGAACGAACGTCCCCGCGTACTCGACTGCCGCGCCGAAGGTCTGGCCGAACGCGATGATGACCTCGATGGCACCTACGAAGTTGTCGAAGAGGGCGGTCACCTCTTTGTCGTTCTCGGTTGCCACCCCCGTCAGTGCGGCGAGGTTCCCGACGATGCTGCGAATCTGCATATCCCGCTTTGCCGGGTCGTTGATGAGCGTGGCTGAGTCCTTGATGATCCCGGCCACGTCACCCTGCGTTCCTTCTAGATTGCGGGAGACGAGCTCGAGGGACTGCAAGATCGCGTCGGTGTTCCTGCCGTTGTCCTTGACCAGGTCCTCGGACAAGTTGCTGATCGAGTCGAGCGTCTGACTGATTCCCAGCGGGGTTCTCGTCTTACTCAACGGAATGCACTGATCCGTCTCGTATCGGGCTCCATCAGAGTACGGCTTGGTGAACTCGATTTGACGTTCGGTCACGATGGATGTCGACACCAGAGTCGCGCCGACGTCGGCGGGCAGCGGAACGCTCTTGTCGATCCGCATTTCGATCCTTACACCGGACTGATCACTATTCTGGTGCACCCCGACGACGCTGCCTATCTTCTTGCCGAGCATGGCTACTGTGTTGCCTTCGAAGAGGCCCGATGCGTCGGTGAACTCGGCACACAGGGAGCGCGTGTCGTCGGACACCCTCCCCCCTATTTCCACACTAGCGACCACCACAACCACCACGGCGATCAGGAGCAACAGTCTTCGGATCCATGTAGTCAACATTTGTCGTCACCACTCGGAATGCACACACGAACCTCTGGTTCTGTGGTAGTCGACGCACCGACCGGCGCCTGGAGGAGGACGCCGAGGCGCTGAGTGATCTGATCAACCTGGGCCAGGGCATCGGAGTAGCCTGGCAGCTCTGACGACACCTTGTCGAGGAGCGTCTTGTATTGTTGGACAGACGGTTCGATTCCATCGCTGTAAGCCACGAGCGGCCTCGTGAGAAGTTTGAACAGACGACTGAGAAGGTCGAACCCGCCGCGGACGTTCTCGATATCAGGTCCCAGCGTACTGGCAAGGAAGCTGAGTTGACGGAGAAAGTCGACCAGCACCTGTTTTTGATCGGCGAAAGCGTTGACGTATTCATCGGATAGAGCGACCGCTTTGTCGAGCTGACCGTACTGTCGCTCTAAGAGTTCCATCAAACTGCTGGTGTTCCTCAGTGCGTCGGGAATGTTTGTGTTGCCGTCGGAGAACGCATTCTGCAGCAGCGACGCAGTCTGACGGAGATCGACGCCCTTTACATCGCGGAACACCGGCGTCGTCGTCTCGAGCGTGTCCGAAATGTCGTAAGTACTCGATGTCTGAACAAGGGGGATCGCCCCCGACAGCGAGGTCGGTCCTGACCCTGGGTCCAGATCCAGAACTCGCCCGCCGATCGGCGTGATCAGGCGAACCGCTGCGGTGGCATCCGAACGGACTGGCACTGAGTCGTCGAGTCGAAATTCGACTGTGATAAATGTTCCCGCGAGGTCCACCGACGACACCGTTCCCTGTCTTATCCCCGCTATACGCACCTGATCACCCGACTCCAGCCCTCCGGTGTTGACCAGTTGCGCCGAGTACACCTTTTGGCCGGGCGGTGCGATATACACGGTCCCGGCGATTACCAGACCGACCACCACGGTCACCACCACCACAGCGGCGACGATGAGGTCGCGTCTGCGTTCGGACTGGTGATGCGGTCGATTTCGACTGAACAACCTCACTTACACACCACCAATCGTTGCCCCATAAGCGCAATCGTAGCTGTATCCGGCAGGGGCAGAAGGCCTTTCGAACATCGTGCCTCAGTCGGCGTGGAATTCGTCGAAGCGTTCAGCGAGTCCATAAGGGGCTTGAGCAGTACCGCGCCATTCAGTAGCCCCTCCAACTCCCCGGGTTCTCGCGCCAGACGCTGATAGATCGTCGCGAAACTCTGGTCGTAAGTTGACTCAAGTTGCTCCCCGGCGATGACAGTTTTCTCCATGGACCGGTTGACCTCGCCTAGCGACTCCCGCAACCGGTCACTCACGCGGCTGAAGGCGTCGACGATCGATCCCAGCTGGTCGACGAGTTCGACCAGCTGCGCCGAGCGGCCTTCGAGTTGGTCGGAGACCTGGCCGAGGCTCGTCACAATATTCGTGATGATCTCAGACCGCTGGTCCCCGTAGGCGGTGATGTTGGCGACCTGCTCCAGAACAGGCGATATACCCCTCCCATCACCTTGAGCAACGCGCAACAAGTTGGACTGCAGTTCATTGATCTCGTCGGCGTTAAGCGTGTCGAACACCGGCTTGAACCCGTTGAACAAGGTGGACACATCAAATGAGGGAACGGTCTTGTCGAGCGCCACCTGTGTAAGCGCCGCCCCCTGTGTCTTTCCCTGTGCCGCACCGATCAATTCGACATATCGCTGTCCGAGAAGATTCTGATAACGCACGGCGGCGGTAGTGCTCGACGTGATCGCGACGTCGTTGTTCAGTTGGAAATGAACGACCGCGGTGGGCCCTTTCAGGCCGATCGCCGTCACATATCCGACCTTTACTCCCGCCAAACGCACACCGTCGCGAGGCTTGAGCCCAGATGCATCGGAGAAGACCGCAGACCGTTCAGAACTCGCTCCGTCCGAGCTGGGTTCGAGGATGGCGATGATCACGTAGGTGAGAACGCCGATGACTGCGGCGAACGCGACGATCTTGACGATGGTGGGAATTAACGACTTGAGCTTCATCTTCTTGGTCCTCCTGCTGCAAGCGCGCTCTGCAGCGCAGGTGACGTCTGCACTACCAGGGCGACCTGAAGTTGTACTCGCTCGCCGACTTGCGGCGTGGCGTTGTCGATGCTGTCCAGGATCTGCGGGATGGTGTAAATGGTCTGCGCGAGTCCCGATGCCGATCTGGCGACCGGCCTCGCCAGATCGAGGCCGACGTCCAGTACCGAACTCAACGCCGGGTAGTTTTCGCTCAACAGTCCTCCCAGTCCCCCGAACAGAACCTCGCCGGTGCTGTTGAGGTTGCCTGTGGCCTGTTTGATGGCCTCGTCGGTGGCGAAGAAGTCAGCGACGTCGACGTTTATGAGGATGCCCGGAACGAACGGCGTCATGAAGTCGGCAACGCCCTGGGACAGGTCTGCCGCGATCGCCAAATCCTGGCCCACTGGCCGCTGTTGAACGTCCCGAGTGAGCTGCGCGATCTGGAACATGAGCTGGCCGGCATCGGCAAACGTTTGGGAATCATCGACGACAAACTTCACCACAGAATTGAACGCCGGCTGATCGAGAGCATCGACCAGCTTCGAGAGTTTTCGAATCAGGGTCGATACCGAAGTGTGTTCGGACTGCAGCTTGCTCACATAGACGCTGCCGCCATCACGGATGAGGACTCCCCGCCCGGGGTCCACAATCTCCAGTGCCGTCGGCCCCAGCGCGCTGGCGGACGTGTAATTCACGGCCATGCCCTGACGCAACCGGATGTCGTCGTTCACTCCGGTGAGCTCGATTTTCACATTTACACTTTGGTCGCGCCCCGACACCGAGGACACCTTGCCCACCGTGAAGCCCCGATACTTCACCTCCGATCCGCCCTTCAACCCGTCACCAACCGCGTCGGTGGTGATCGTCACTGTCGTGTTGTCTTCATATTTTCCGGTCGCGTTGCCCGCCAGAAGATAGCCGGCAACCGTCACTACGACGAGAACCCCGATCCCGCGCAGGGTCAAGTTCGCCAGTGAGGGCGCGCGTCCTGATGGATCTTGAAATACAGCCACTTGAACTCCTAGCCCGAAATCTGGACGCCCGAATCGAAACCCCACATCAACAGGGTTAAGATCATGTCCTCCACGACGATGATGATGAGACTGCTGCGGATCGCTCGACCAGACGCGCGGCCGACGCCTTCTGCCCCGCCGCTGGCGTAGTAACCCTGGTAGCTGTGGATGATGACGACCGACACCACGAAAACGAGGACCTTGATGACTGAGAAAGCCAAATCCTGCGGTTTGAGGAACGCATCGAAATAGAAGTCATAGGTGCCAGCCGACTGGCCGTGTAGAAGGATGACGACCAGCTTGGCCGCGCCGAAACTGAGTATCAGCGTTACGATGTAGAGGGGGATGATGGTAGTGATCGCCGCGACTACACGCGTGCTGACGATGTACGGAATCGGCCGCACCGCCATCGACTCGAGCGCATCGATCTCTTCGGCGATACGCATCGAACCTATTTCCGCAGTGAGGCGACAGCCGGCCTGGGCTGCGAAGCCGATCGCGGCGATCATCGGTGCCAACTCTCGAGTGTTGGCGTATGACGAAATGAATCCCGTAAGAGACCCCATCCCGACCAGGTCTAGCGAGGCGTAGCCCTGGATGCCGATGGACGCCCCGACAGCCATTCCGAGAATCACAAGCACGATCGCGGTACCCCCGCCGACCAGTACAGCGCCTCGTCCCCAGGCAAACTCCTGTATGAATAAAAACGTCTGTCGTCGATAGGTGGTTGCGACGTGCCGAATTCCGGCGACGGTGTCGATGGTGAATGTTGTAATGTGCCCGAGCTGCGCGGGGACCTCAGCGAGGGGTGTCACAGCACGCACGATCGGACGAGTAACCAAAGTATAACGGGTGGATGGTACTGCGGTCACGTGTTCTCCGTCATCCGATGGTCTGCGGGACGAACATGATGGTCAGTTGGGTGATGAACACGTTGATGACGAAGCACGCCACCACCCCTAGGACCACGGTGGCGTTGACAGATGTAGCCACACCTTTGGGGCCACCTTTCGTGGACAGGCCCCGATGACACGCGATTGTCACGACCACGAGACCGAACACCACTGACTTGATCAGCGCTACAAGGATGTCCGCCGATGATGCGAACGATGCGAACGATGCGACGTAGCTCCCCGGCGTGATGCCCTGGACGTTGACGCTAAGGATGTAGCCAGCCACGAGACCGGTAAACACGATGAGCATGCATAACATCGGAGCGACGATGAGAACCGCGACGAATCGAGGTGCGACGAGTCGACGTGTCGAATTTAGTCCGAGCGTCTCCATGGCATCGATTTCTTCACGGACGGTGCGTGCGCCAAGGTCAGAGGCGATGGCCGACCCTGCCGCACCACCGAGCAGGAGCGCGGTGACGATCGGTGCCCCCTGCTGAATGATCCCGAGTCCACCGGCGGCTCCGGCGATAGATGTGGCCCCGACCTGCTGGGTTAGACTTCCGACCTGCACCGAGACGATGACGCCAAACGGAATCGCGACCAGGATCGCTGGCAACGTCGTTACGGTGATGACGAACCACGTCTGTGTGACAAACTCCCGAAACGGAAACCGTCCGGTGACAATATCGCGCACGGCCCACCGCAGTGCCTGGCCGGCGAGGGCAATCGAATTTCCAAAGGTCACAAGACTGGCTGTCGCTCGACCAGCAATTTCTGTATAGATACCGGTCTCCTCTTCTGTCTGCGCAGCTCGTCGCGATAAGGTTGTTCGCACAGTATCAGGTACGTGCAGTACCTGATACATGGTTTCGGGAACTTCCCGGGATGTCGCATTTTGAGTGAGCGGTAGTTCTTCGTTCCGAAGGGGTGGCTCGGGTTCGATGCCCGGGTCACCTCTTTTTCGGCTCTGGGGTGCTCTGTTCCGCTCGGTCAGGCCAGCGCTACGTTGGGTGCGGCGGTCAGGTGGGTGAGAATCTTGCCGATGTTGTGCACCGCGGCATGGAAGGACCATTCACTGGTCGCTCGGTCGAGGCCGCGGCTGGTGAATCGCCGGAAACCGAGGTTGTGTTTGGCATGTCCGAACGGTGTCTCGGCGATGTGAGACCGTTTGCGGTACGTTGCGATTCCCTCCGGGGTGGCCAATCGTTCGGCCATCCTGGCAATCGAATTACCCTGTGCTGGTGCAGGATCCGATACCGGCGTCGCTACGGCCGCGGCAGCGGCGGCTTCGAGTGTCCGCGATTTTCCGGTGGCGATCAACCGGTCCGGACCCGGTGCATCGAGGTTCTCGATCGAGCAATAGCCGGCATCGAAGAGCATGATCCCGATCGACGGCGGCTCGGCCTGCGGTGGTGCGTGGTCGGCGATCACTGCCGCCGCAGCGACCGCTTTGTCGACCATCTTCTCGTAGTAGGTGACATCGGAAGGGCTGGCACCGACGCCGGTGGCGATGATGATGCCGTCCTCGGCGGTGTACGCTTGGCAGTTGTAGCCCTGCACCCAGCCACCACCTCGCAGCGGCTGCATCCGAGAATCCGGATCGGTGATGTTGCGCCGCAATACCGTTGGCGTTTTGCGCTCCGGAGCACTGTGCTCGGCGACCGCCTTCGACAACGAGGTGCGTGCGGCGATCACGCGGTGATGGTTCTCGACCGGAACCGGAACTTTGCCTTTCGGTTTCCCACCGCGACGCGCAGCAGCATCGGCTCGCTGCCGGTACCGTGCCTCGGTGGCCTCGTGTCGTGCGATTTCCCGTGCAAGACGCCGGTGAGCAGCAGCTACCTGCGCGGCAAGCGGCACCCGACCCGCCGGTGACTGCCCGGCGTCGAGACGCTCGAGATGACCCTCGGCAGCGGTCCTCGCAGCCTTCTCGCGGGCATCGTCTTCGGCTTCGATCTGCGCCAACGCCTCCGCGATCCGCTTCGATCGCGACGTCGGATCGGCCAACTCGGCAGGAACCCGACCCGGTCCGGGATCGTCCTCGCCGTAGAGTTCGTCCTCGGCAGCATCGACCTCGGCGTGCGCACGGGCCGCGGCGACAGCGATCTCACGTGCCCGAGCCTGAGCAGCTTTCGCCGCCTCGGCGTCGGCGGCGGCCTTCAATCCGTCCGCGCTGCGGTTGGCTCCGATGGAGGCGTTCGAGGCGATCTTGACCCCATCGAGAGCGATGGTCCCCAACGACCCCAAACCGACCCGCGCTGCCAACGTCAATACCTGTGCGAACAGCGACTCGCAGGCCGCGTGGTTGTCTTTACGGAACCGGGAGATCGTCGCGTGATCGGGGGCATCGCCGGCGCAGATGACCCGGTAGGACACCACATCGGTGCACGCGGATTCGATCTGACGTGAGGACCGCATCCCTTTCGACCAGGCCCAGATAAGCAGCGTGAGCAGCATGTCCGGGTCGTATCCGGCGCGGCCGACCCCACCGGTGCGTCGTCCGGCATGAAAGACAGAGGTGTCCAGATGGGTGTCGACGATGTCGATCAGCATCCACACCGGATGCGACGGTGGTAACCATTCGCGCATGTCCGGTGGAATCAGAAATTGCTGATCACGATCGACCGGTCGATAACCCTTCGCCACCAACACATTGTCCCGCACCACCGACAATGGGGCGCCTCGACACTCGAGACGCCCCACTATCAAAATGCAACAGCCCCTTCCGTCGGATTAATCAGCTGACAGGTTGGCGTGTCCCCAAGTGAACGGAGCCATCTCGATTTAGAGCCTTGTTGCCCATGAGCTGGGCGGATAGGACGATGGAAAACATGGCTGGACGGAAACGCAACTCTGCCGAGGGCATCGTGCGCAAGCTGCGCAGTGCCGACGAACTGACCGCTGCGGGCAAGACGCAGGAGGAGATCGCGGCGGCGCTCGAGGTGTCGGCGGCGACGTTGTACAACTGGCGGCGTCAGTACGGCGGGATGGACACCGATGCCGCGAAGGAACTCAAAGAGTTGCGCGAGCAGAACGGCAAGCTCAAACGGTTGCTCGCCAAGGCCGAGCTGGAGAAAGATGCACTGCGGGAGGTAGCGAAAGGGAAGATTCTGAGCCCAGCCGCCAAGCGCAGCGCTGTCGACATGCTCGTGTACACCATGAGTCTGTCGAAACGACTGGGCGTGCGAAGCTGTTGGGCTTACCCGCTCCACCTACGCACGAACACCGATCGCCGACGCAGCCCTGAGGGCCGCGTTGCGGACGTACGCAGGCTCGCATCCACTGCACGGCTTCCGCCGCGCCTGGGCGCATCTGAGGCACGACGAGGGGCTTGTCGGTGAACAAGAAGAAGGTCCACCGGCTCTGGAAGGAGGGTCTGCAGGTTCGAATCTACCATCCCCGCAAACGCGCCGGCATCAGTTCATGACCGCAGGTCGAAGCCGATGCCCCGAAAGTGTTGTGGGCTAAGGACTCTCAGTTCGATTCGACCGTCGATGGTAAGGCGATCAAGATCGCGTCGATGATCGACGAACACACCCGGCAGTCCCTCTTGAATATCGTAGAGCGGTCGATCACCGCACAGCGGCTGACCGGCGAGCTCGACAAGACGTTCGTGCTGTGGGACGGGCCGCCGCAAGTGCTGCGGACGGACAACGGTCCGGAGTTCATTTCCCATGTGCTGCAACATTTCTGCGCGACCGTGTCGGTATCTCCTACATCCAGCCGGGGACGCCGTGGAACAACGGACACATCGAATCCGTCAACAATCGACTACGGAGGGCCTCAACCGCAATCACTGGACGAGCTTGCTCGAAGCGAGGGTGGTGATCGAGGACTTCAAAGACCACCACAACCATCGACACCGGCACTCATCACTCGGATACCTCACGCCGCCCTGGGGGTCCTGACGGCGCTCAACGAAATTCCCCACTGACGCTCACTGAAATTCCCCACCCGTGTGGCACCGCCAACGAGGGCGGGTCTCCCCGGATGCTGATGGTCTCTGACCACACACCAGCTACCCGAAGGAGACCCGCTCCTCATGCTTACACGGGAGGAAGACGTGGAAATACACGCCCTGCATCAACGAGGCTGGAAGATCGCCGACATCGCGAGACACACCGGCCGCGACCGCAAGACCATCCGGTCCTACCTCAACGGGACCACCACCCCCGGAGTGCGTAAGCGCAGCATCCCGGACCCGTTCGAGGTGTTCCTCGCCTACGTCATCGCACGCCTGTCCGAGGACCCGCACCTGTGGGTCCGCACCCTCTGCGACGAGCTCGAAGACCTCGGCTATGCGATGTCGTATCAAACGCTGCACCGCAAGATCCGCGTGCTCAAACTCCGTCCGATCTGCAAAGCCTGCCTCACCGCGACCGAGCGACCCAACGCAGTGATCGATCACCCGCCAGGTGAAGAGACCCAATGGGATTGGGTCGACCTACCCAACCCGCCCGCTTCCTGGGGGTGGGGCTCGATGGCGCATCTGTTCGTCGGAACGTTGGCGTGCTCGGGCAAATGGCGCGGGGTCCTCGCACCGAACATGACCCAACCGCATGTCGTCGACGGACTCGACCGCATCTGCCGAGGCCTCGGCGGAGTCAGCCGAGTCTGGCGGTTCGATCGGATGGCGACAGTCTGCCACCCCGACTCCGGTCGCATCACGGCCAGCTTCGCTGGCATCGCCAAGTATTACGGTGTCTCCGTTGCCATCTGCCCACCCCGCCGCGGCAACCGCAAAGGTGCGGTGGAGAAGTCCAATCACACTGCAGCCCAACGGTGGTGGCGCGCAGTCGCCGACGATCTGACCGTCGAGCAAGCCCAAGCAAGCCTCGACCGGTTCTGCAGTCTGCGCAGTGACACCCGGCTGCGGCCCACGAAAGACGGGAAGGCGTCGGTGGCGACGATCGCCACCACCGAGGGGTTGCATCCGATGCCCGCGGCTGCATATCCAGCGATCCTGACCACCGACCGCGTCGTCTCGCGCCAAGCGCTGGTCTCCTATCGCGGCAACCGCTACTCGGTCCCACCCGAACTCGCCTGTGCCGCTGTGACAGTGACGCACGTCCTGGGCTCCGATGTCATCGACATCGTCACCACCTCGGGCATCACCATCGCCCGACATCGTCTCGCTGCCGATGGCACCGGGGCGATGGTCCGCGACCACGGCCACATCTACGCCCTCGAACAAGCAGCGATGGCGGGTGCGAACACCGGCCGCCCGCACCGCCGCAAAGAACGAATCCCACCCGGACCCGACGCTCTCGCTGCCGCCGAGAAGCTCCGAACCTCGGCCGAATCAACACTGTCCTCCAGAGATGGACGGCGCGAAAGTGGCAGTCACGCAGCCAAATCCACTGACACAGGCGCGGTTGTCTACGACCTGTCGATCTACGAACGGGCCGCACACGGAAGGAACACCCTCTGATGGCCGACAAGAAAACAGGCGACCGGATTCCGGCACCGAACACAGCCGAAGCGGCGAGTCTCTATCAACGCCTGCGCGGGCATCTGGCGGTCCTGAAACTCCACGATGCCGCCGAAGCGTTACCCTCGGTCCTCGACCAAGCCGCGGCCGAGGACCTGTCGATGACCGCGGCGTTGGATCGGTTGCTTTCGATCGAAGTCGAGGCCACCGAGGCACGCCGGTTGACCGGACGACTGCGGTTCGCATGCCTGCCGACACCGGCGTCGCTCGAGGACTTCGACTACGACGCCGCAGCCGGTGTCGACCGCAAGCTCATCGACGAGCTCGCGACCTGCCGATACCTCGAGACGGCGACGAATGTGCTGCTCATCGGGCCGCCCGGAGTCGGGAAGACACATCTGTCGGTCGGGCTCGCGAGAGCTGCTGCGCATGCGGGATATCGAACATATTTCACCACCGCTGCTGATCTCGCTGCCCGATGCCATCGAGCTGCATTGGAGGGGCGGTGGGCGACAACGATGCGTTTCTACGCCGGCCCGACGCTGCTGGTGATCGACGAACTCGGCTACCTTCCACTGCCCGGTGAGGCGGCGTCAGCGCTGTTTCAGGTTGTCTCGCAACGGTATATGAAAACATCGATCGTAATGACGACCAACCGCGGAGTCGGATCGTGGGGTGAAGTGCTCGGTGACAACACCGTCGCAGCAGCCATGCTCGACCGGCTCCTGCATCGCTCCGTCGTGCTCAACCTCGACGGCGATTCCTACCGGCTGCGAGACCACAACGCCCGATCGGAGAAGCTCCGCAAAGCCACCACCGGAACCCGCCAACCACTACAGTGAAGACCGCTCACGAGTGGGGAATTTCGGTGAGCGCGGTTGGGGAATTTCGCTGAGCCTCGTCAGGTCCCTCCCGCTTGCGGGGGCGTACGCTGCCCGATGCACCCACAACCACCAACCGGTCGAGGGCTGCGAGGTCGCTGAATCAACTACACCATGGATCTAGAACACGGTGGCCCGACTTATCGGGGACCTGCCAAGGTCGCCTCGTCGAGCGTTGAAAACGTCGGCGAGGTTGCAGATGAGGGTCATCCACCCCGCAGCCCAGTGGCTGGCGTCGTGATCTGATCGGCCCAGGGATTCGGACACTAGACCCGCTTGGAATAGGGATCTACAAGCATGAGCAGATCGCGTCGATCTTTCAGCACCGAGTTCAAAGACGAACTGTGCCGAGAGGTCATCGACTCTTCCAAGCCGATCAGTGAGGTCGCCAGGGCGTACGGTGTCGGCGACGACAGCTGCAGCACAGTGCGATGCGCCCCGTGTACCGCGCGCCATCGAACGACGGTGGGCATCATCTCGTGATGGCGGACAGCGAGCGTGAAGCAGACTCCAGGGACTCCACCAGGATCAGCTCGAGTTCCGACAGTCTGGCAGCCGACACGGCCACCGCAGCTGCGCGTGTTCGTACATCGAGACCGCGTTGTGTTCCGGCGCGGGCAGTTTCGGTCCAGGCCTGGGCGCAGTGATCGGCGGCCACCGCGAGGTCTGCGGTAGCGGGATCACCGGTCAGACGTGCAATCTCGGTACAGCCGTCGGCGAGAAGCCGACGAAAGAGCCCGCCTCCGGTTCCGGCCTTTTCGATGAAGATACCGAGACTGAACAGCAGCGTCTCGAGGTCATCGGGCGGAAGGTCGACCCAGCTCTTGACGTCGGTTGCCAGCTGGTCGACCGCGGCCAAACCGTCGGCACCGGCTGCTGGTATGTGGTCGGCTATTCCCGGTGTCGATGGGGCGTGCATGCTGGCGGCGGATCGGGCGAAGGCCGCGGCCGCGGCAGTCGACACGGGCGGCAGTGTCTGCGGCCACGTGATTCGGTACGTGCAGTGACGTGTCGGTTGCGGGAACGAGGTGGAAGATCGCGCCCGAGCCAGCGCGTCGAGCGGGATCTTCTGCACGTCGGCCCGATCGTTGTCGACGACCGAGGCAGTCCCCCCGATCTCGTCGTAGCCGATCACCACGATGTCGTGGCGACTCATCTGCAGTTTCACCCGTAAGTAGGGCAGCTCAGCGATATCGGCCCAGACCAGACTGGGTCGTCCCGCATCGATGTCGTCGCGAACCCATGACCATCCCTCACCGGGATCGTCGGTCGTGAGAACCTCGACTTGTCCGCCGAGCCTGCGCGGTAAGTCGATCTCGAAGTCGGCACCGCGGCCGACCAGGTACATCGGTGGGACCAGGTCGTCCGATCGCAGGTAGGACAAACCGAGATCACCACCCAGTGCGAACACCAACCCCTCGTCGGGTGGTCCGTCCCATCCCAGACCGTGCCAATGGAGAAGGTCTCGCATTGCACCTGACCCGCAGTGCCCTCCCATCCGGTGGGGATAGTTCTCGATCAGAGTCGTGTGGGGCACTGTGGCTGCCTTTCGGGTGGTTGGTCGAGCGCGCGTGTCGGCATGCTCAGCTGTTCTGGATTCTGTCGAGATACGTTCGGCGAGCAGTCATGTCGACGTCCGCGAGGAACACCGAATCTGTGTTCAGGGCCGCACCCAGTCCGGTCGCCAGCCGCCGGGGGACGAATTTCACCGCCGCGACCATTGCGCCTGCGAGACGGGTGACGCGGACGAAGGGGCGTGGATTCTCGATCAGATCTGCTGTCGCGCGGGCGATTTCCTCCGGCTCGGCGTTGCGTAATCCCTTTGCGCCGGCGGTTCCGGCGACGAGTTCGGTGTTGGTTAACGTCGGGCGGACTGTGGACAGTCGAACCCCTGACTTGCGGTACTCCAGTCGTGCGGCCTCTGTGAATCCGATGACTGCGAACTTGGTAGCGCAGTAGGTCGCCAAACCAGGTACCGCGAGCTCGCCGGCCAATGACGCAGTGTTGATGATGTGTCCGGTGCGGCGTGGCAGCATTCGCTGAAGAGCCAGTTTGGTCCCGAAGATGACACCCAGGACGTTGATCTCGACTTGCCTCCGGGTTATTGCATCGTCCTCTTCGTGGGCGTGGCCGGTAGGCATGATGCCCGCGTTGTTGATCAGGATGTCGAGGGGTCCGAGTTCACGTTCGACCAGGTCCAGAAACGTTGTGAACGAGTCAGGTTCGGTGACGTCGAGTCGGGTGACGACCTTCACCCCGAGTTCGGCGGCGGCCTCCTTCGCACGTGCCTCGTCGATGTCGCCGATGGCGACCCGGTGGCCTCGTCGAATCAACTCCTTCGCTGTCTGATAGCCGATGCCTCGAGCTCCACCTGTGATCGCTACGGTCCTGGCGGGGGTGTGAGGTGCGTTGTTTGTCATCTGCTGCGCTCCTTGCATAGATAAGAGACATCGGTAGACGCCGTTCGGGCCGCTCTCGCGGTGGTGGCTGCGCACACGAAAGAGGGATATGGGTATCGCGCGGCGTCTCGTGCCCGGGGAGGCGTTCGGATCGGTCGTTCATCGCCCGCAGCCGCAATTCCAGCGGCAGAGCGAGTCTCGTCTGTTCGGTGTAACTTCCGGTGTCGGCCTCAACACGGCCGCGCCGACGAGACAGTCATACGGCACAGCTCTGCCAGCAGGTATCGGCTCACCCGATTCGAAGGTGTCCGAGGTAGTCCGAGTGGTCACGCCGTGGTTGTTCGCGGAGAGAGCTCCGACCGATCGGCAGTCGGCCGCGATACGGGGTTCAAGACGTATGTTCTCACCGCTTGTGTTCATCGAGACTCCCGCGGAAGGTTTCGATCCCCGGGAGTTTCGTCCGGCCGGGTGCGGCCGGTGAAAACATCATCGAGTGGGTGAGCGCCCGTGAAGATCGTGGGGCCGTAGGAGTGCCGAAGCACCGTCAAGATCGCGTTCAAGGGTAGGTCGTCGAAGACTCCTCGTTCGCGGACATACTCCATGTGCTGGGCTCCGTCTGCGGTGAAGGCATGCATGAGAGCATCGCGATCGCCGTCGAATTCCACTGGCGGCACGCCGAAACGAGCGCACAACTCGACATTGAATGCCGGCGTGGCCTTCAACCACCGGCCCTCGATGTAGAGGCGACTGTAGCCGTGGTAGACGAACAGGTCGGTGCCGCCCATCAGCGTGCGCAACGTCTCGGTCTGCAGGTGATTTCGGACGTCGGCGAAGCCGAGCAGTGCTGGGATACCCGCCGCCCGGCACACTGCGGTCAACAGCACCGCCTTCGGGACGCAGTAAGCGCGCCCGGCCTCGAGGACGAAGCTCGCTCGATAGTGGGCCGGATCGTCCGACACGGTGTATGGGTCGTACCAGATTCGGTCGCGGACGGCGGCGAAGAGGCGTCTGGCCTTGTCACGGTCGCTGCTCGCATCTCCGATTGCCGCGGCGGTGAACGCCCGCACGGATTCGTGCTCGATGTCGAGGAAGTCCGTTGCTCCCAGGTATGCGTGTGGTGGCTGCGTAGTATGTGCTCCGGGCGGGCGGTCTGTCATGGTCATCGCTGATGTTCCCTTCTCTGAGCAAACCGGTTGCTGTTGTGTGCACAACGACCGAAGGATCGGTCAGTTGCGCGCGAGTCCGCCGAGCATCAGGTCTTCGCGTTGGACGGGGAGTCGCTGGGCGATCACCCGTTTGCTGTACATGAACTCGCGCGGGCGACCTATGCAGTCGGCGGCAATGAGCTCACCGGCCTGGAGATAGAAGCAACTGAAATCACTGTCGCGGGTGGGGTCACCGCTGAGAACCACTTCGTCGTATCCAGTGTTGAGGCCGGCGATCTGCAGCTTGAAGTGATACTGATCCGACCAGAACCACGGCAACGCTTCGATTTTTCTGGACTTCCCGCAGGCGGTCGACGCAGCGACTTTGGCCTGCTCTCCTGCGCTCGAGACGGACTCCAACCGTAGTCGACGGCCGTAACGGGCCATGTCGTGGCTCGCGCAGTCCCCCGCCGCCATGATGTCGGGGTCGTTGGTCCGAGTGTGATCGTCGATCACGATGCCGTTGTCGATGACAAGACCCGCATCGGCGGCGAGGTCGGTGTTCGGCTCGACGCCGACACCGACGATGACCAGATCTGCGGGGATCGATTCTCCGCTGGCCAAGGTGATTTCACGAACCTCACGGTCACCGGACAGGCCCTGAACCATCGCGTTCGTTCTGATGTCGACTCCCTGTTCGCGATGTATCCGCTCGAAGAACGTCGATACCTCGGGAGCAGTGACCCGCTCGAGCACACGCCCAGTTGCCTCGAGGACTGTGACCTGTACGCCCAGTGCGCGCAGCGATGCCGCTGTCTCGAGTCCGATGTAGCCGCCTCCGACGATCACCACCCGCTGGCCAGGGCCGGTGGCCATACGGATCCTCTCGACGTCCGCTGCGGTGCGCAGGTAGTAGACCCCGTGGAGATCGGCCCCGGGAACGGTGAGCCGACGAGGGCGGGCTCCCGTGCACAGCGCGAGCTTGTCGTAGGCCAGCTTCTCCCCGGTGTCGAGAACGACGTTGCCTTCCGACCGAACGATGGTCTCCACCTGCGCGTTCAGGAGCTGAATACCTTGCTTGGAGTAGAAGTCCGTGCTGCGAATGGCGATATCATCGAGTACGCATTTGCCCGCCAGGTATGCCTTCGACAGCGGGGGGCGTTGATAGGGAGCGGCAGACTCGTTACCGATGAGGACGATGTCGCCTGTCCAACCTTCTTGGCGCAAACTAGCTGCCAGTTGTGCCCCAGCATGGCTTGCGCCGACGATGATCGCCCGTTGCGATGTCATGCGCTGGAAGTAGGCGTCAGGCGCACCATCATCTTGCTGATGCCCCGCACGAAATTCGACTGAACATACTCGGGGTCGCCGACGACCTCGATGTTCTCGAAGCGGGGAAGCAACTCCTCCCACAGAATCCGCAGCTGCATTTCGGCCAGCCGATTGCCCATACACCGGTGCACACCGAATCCGAACGCGATGTGATTGCGCGCATTGGCACGATCGATGATGAAATCATCAGGATTCTCGAAAACGCGTTCGTCGCGGTTACCCGAGGCATACCACATCACCAATTTGTCACCCTTGCGGATGAATTGTCCGTTCAGAACGGTGTCGGCTTTGGCGATTCGGCGCATGTACGCCAAGGGTGTTTGCCATCGGATGATTTCCGAGTTCATGTTGGGGATCAAATCGGGATTGGCCTTCAATTTCTCGAACTGGTCGGGGAATTGGTTCAACGCAAGAACGCCACCGCTCATCGAGTTTCGCGTGGTGTCGTTGCCACCGACGATCAGCAGGACGAGGTTGCCCAGAAATTCCATCGGACGATCGATCAGATCCTTGGTGTCCTCGTTGCTCTGCAACATGGTGATCAGATCGAAACCGGACTCTTCCCCTGCAGACCTCCTGGCTGCTTTGTCATGCCAGAGAGCGCTGAGGCCACGGGCCATGTCACGCATGCCTTCGAACACCTCGTCGTTGTCCGAGGGCCCACCGTTGGCTTGCTCCATCGAGGTTGCCAAATCGGACCAGTAGACGAGTTTGCGGCGTTGTTCGTAGGGGAAATCCAGAAGAGTTGCGAGCATCCGAGCTGTCAACTCGATCGAGACATTCTGCACCCAGTCGAACGGCTCGTTCAAGGGGAGGTCGTCCAATACCTCCCGTACGCGCGATCGGATCAGTCCCTCCATCTCCCGGAGGTTCTTCGGTGCGACAACCCCCTGGACGGCAGCGCGCTGCTTGTCGTGGCGTGGTGGGTCCATCGCGATGAACATCTCGATATCGAGAAACCGGGGCGGAACGCCGATGACGATGAACGGTTCGGCCGAGAACACAGCGTGATTCTTGTCGACGGCCACGATATCGGCATGGCGCGTGACCGACCAGAACGGGCCGAACGGACTATTGGGTTGGTAGTGCACCGGTGCCTCGTTCCGCACGCGCTCGAAGTACGACTGCCACCGCCCTTGTCTGTAAAGAAAGGGGTTACTGAGGTCGATGTCGGCGAGCTCGACATCCTCGACCGGTGGGATGGGACTTTCGACGAAGATCTTCTTGCCATTCGTGCCAGTCACCCACCGTCGGGTCTTGTCGTACAAATGAGCGCCCTGGATCTGCAGCCCTATCGGGATGGTCGACTGGACCTTGTCGGCGATCGACTCAGAAACTTTCATGCTGTCGTGCCTGCCTTTCGCACATCACAATTGGAATTCAGGTGTTCGAACGATCAGGCCATCCCACGCTTCCGAGGCCACCATCTGGCACGACAACCGAGACGTGGGTTCACGCTCGGGGTTCATCGCCAGCATCTCCTCCTCGTCGGCGCCGGACAGACCCACCTCTCCTGACCACTGCGGGTCGACGATCACATGGCAGGTGCCACAGGCCGTTTCGCCCCCACAGTCTCCATCGATCCCCGGCACAGCATTGTCGGTTGCAATCTGCATCAGCGAGCGACCTTCGACCAGAGCCGCCTCGTGCTTCTCACCATCGTGGGCGACGAAAATTACAGCTGCCATGTCAACTCCTCGTTTTCCGGCGTGATTGACGAAAGTGTCGTCGCAAACGCGGGTGACGGCTATGTTCGGTGGAGTCATAAACTTGTGAATTCGGGTCAAAGGGGTCACCGTGAAGCTGAGCGACGAGGGCGTGCCACCGCTTGCGTTCGTTCAGTTGCTCGAACGCCGCGCACTCGACCCTGACGCCGCCGCGCGGCTTCGTGTGATCATGCACCGCGAAGGAACCAGTGAAGCGACGCTCATTCAGCATGACGTTCAGGCACCGATACGGTGGTTTCGGGAGGTCTATCCCGAACTCGATATCGCCCAGGCCACTCGACTCGGATTTGCGTTTGCCGAGCAGGCCCAGTTGACATCGTTCGGGCCTCTGAGTTCACCTTTGATCAGCGCTGGTTCGGTCGCCGAGATCGTCGACCTCCTGACATACCTACCATTGATCTCCACGGCGTTGAAGTCGCAGTTCCACACCGGCGACTACGGTCTGATCGTCGGGCTCACTGCGCACACAGGCGATTCCGCACTGGACTGCTTGGTCATCACCTACGGTGGGTCGGCGTTACTACGACTGCTGGACATGCTCGCCGGTGACATATCGCCGGTGACACTCCATCTGAGCTGGCCGGAGCCGGCCGAGGTGAGCCACGACGAAGGTCCGGGGGCGAATCGCCGGTTCTTCGACGCTCCGATTTCCTTCGTCCACGTACCCGAGGAGACCCTCAACAAGGCTTGTCGCTTCTCGGACCCCCTCGCATATCGTCTCGCTATCGCTGATCTGCAGCGAACACTCGCCCAGCGGAGTGGGTCCATGTCATCCGCCGAGAAGGTGAGGCAACAGTTGGAAAAGGACCTCGGACAGCGAACCAACCATGATGTTGCACAAGCATTGTCGATGTCGAGTAGCACGTTGAAACGGCGGCTTGCCGAAGAAGGAACCACCTATAGCAAGGTGCGCCACTCGCTGCTGTACGAGCGCGCGATGCTACGGCTCCTCGACCGATCGGTTTCGGTCAGCGAGATCGCTACCGAACTCGGATACAGCGACCTCGCCAACTTCTCTCACGCCTTCAAACGCTGGACCGGACGCTCTCCGAAAGATTTCCGAAATCCCCGACTCTCAGACGACCCGGTTTCGACGTAGACCCCGCAGAACGGGGTCGAGATCGATGCCTCCGTTCGTCCGCAACCTGATCGATCTTCGTCTCGGAGATGACGGAGACGTCGCCGCCTCCGTGCCATGAGAAGAAGAGTGTGTGCAAACCGGAGTACCAACCACTAGTCACTCGACGGTGTCGGTCGGCACGCGTGTGGTCTCCGATGCGAGAAAGTCGACGAGTGCTTCCAACAGGCTGTCCGCGCGGGTTTCGACATCGGCCAGGACAGAGTCCAGGTCATCGAGAAGACCGTGGGCGTGTCTACGCGCAAGCGTTCCGCGTTCGTAGTAGCCGGGGTCGAGCACGACCCGCGGTACTGGATCCGGTGCAGTGCTCTGCTCCGGCTGTTGTGACCGCGCAGTGGGCTGCAGGTGGGTGGGTGCCCTTCCGTCCCAGTGCATTCGCACGATGCCCGCTACCGCGCGGGCGGTCAGCGGAGTCGCAGCCAACGGGGTGTGGCCCCACCGGTCGATCGCAGTCGACAGCGGATGTTGACCGGCCGGGTCGAAATACCGGTCGTATCCGCCGAGCCCGGTGCCGTCCACGGCATCGAAAGCGTCGGCGAGCATTCGGGTGCTCGGATACCGGGCCTGATGGCCGAGCACCTCACACCAGCGCTGGTACACCGTGCGCGGAGAAATGCCCGTCCCCGCCAGCGCGAGGGAGGTGAGGGTATGAACGCCGCGGCCTGTCTCGATGCGAAGGGCGTCGAGACCCGCATCGGCGGTGACATCGCATGCCCGCAGGGCCGCGATCTGCGTGTACGGCAGACCTGTCGTAGCGAGCATGAGGATCAGCGCGTCTCTGCGCGCGAACAACGCTGACGGCCAACCGTATTCGGGGAGTCGGGCGATGATTCCGCCGATCACGGCTGCCACCTCCTGCAGGCGCGACGTGCGGGCCCCATCCAGCGCAGCCCGGACGGTCTCAGCGCGCCCTGGAGGAGGTAATAGATGCCGATGATGAGCGGAGTCGATCACCGCGATCCGGCGGCGTTGGGTCGTCGGCGCGGCGGGGTGCGCATACAGGAACCGAGCAAGTGACTCAGGAGAGGCCGCCAATGGGGGTTCGCCATGGGCGGTGCACCAGTCCTCGAACAGTGACCACGTGTGCCGATCCCGCCTCGGTATCGACGTGTTCGTGATGTCCGATGCACGTATCGGACAAGGGCGGTCGTCGTGGTCAGCATCTACCCCTGTCGTCCCGTCGCCGCTCACTGGTTCGGTCGGGTGACTGGCGGAGTGTCGATATTCAAAGTTGCAGTGTTCGGAAACGGTGACACTTCCTCCCCGGTTTGGCTGTTACAACAGTTTAGGCACCGCTCGCCCAGCCTTGGTGACGTCGAGCCGAGGTGGACGCCCCCGTAGCCCAAGCATCTTCAGATCTGCCCGCCGTCTGCCAGCGGGCGCGAAACCGTTCCGTACGAGCCCGTCCATTCGCACCGTCACGTCAATCGGAGGCTCGTTTGCGGCGGTGGACGTGATCGAAGGCGGATGTTGAACCGGTTAGCCATACCGTATTGTGATACGGTATGGCTATGAGCGAGGCCGCAGTGCGCAACCGACGAGCAGGTGGCCCCAAGCGTCTCCTCGTGCTCGATCAGGTGATATCGACTATGGCGGTCCGCGGATACGGCGGCACCAGGTACGCAGATATCTCCGAGGCCTCCGGTATCGCAGTAAGCACCTTGCAGGGCTACTTCGGATCTCGCGAGGACATGTTGATCGAAGCTTTCCAACGCGCCACTTCCGTTGCCGTTGAAGCCATGCGCGAATTCACGGCGCAATTCGATGACCCATGGAAACAACTGGTGGCGATGGTGGACCGTGGCCTTGCAACGGATGTTCCGACCTGGCGGATGCTCATGGAATTCTGGACGGCAGCCGCCCACGACACCGAACTCCGGCAGCACGCCACAGCATTGGCGACCCAGTACCGAGAACCCTTCGCGGACGCTGTTCGTCGAGGAGTGGAGAGCGGTCAATTCGACCCGCGCTTCGATGTCGAGTCCATCGTCGAAGTCGCAGTGGCAAACATCGTCGGCGTGCTGTACCCAACGGTACTCGGCCACCTGCCTCTTCCTGCAACGAATTACCGCGACGTAGTCATCTCCCAGTTGGCGTACGTCCTCCAAGTCGATACCCACGAAACTTCCGGCAACCCGCCGGCGCTCGGCGAACAAGAAGGGTGACACCCATGTCCCACTCAGTCATCAACCCCAGTGAGCTCCACGACCCAATTCCCTACGGCTACAGTCACACTGCGGCAGTGCCAGCCGGTACTGGCCTAGTGTTCGTCTCCGGTCAGTACGGATCCGGAAAGGACGGCATGGTCGTCTCTGCCGACTTCGCCGGCCAAGTGAAACAAGCATTCGCCAACCTCGGCGTGGCCCTGGCTTCGCACGGGCTCGACCACAGCAACATCGTCCAACTCAGAACCTACGTCGTCGGCCCGGATTTCGAGAAGCTCGGAATCATCGGAAGTGTTGTCCATGACAGCTGCGGGGAGCTGCCACCGACACAGACCGTAATCGGTGTGTCGGGTTTGGCCATGCCCGACATCCTGTTCGAGGTCGAAGCAGTCGCTTCCTACCCAAGCGCCGAATCGTAGACGCAACCCCATTTGGGGGCCACCGGCGACGTAACCTGCCCACTCGTCGGTGTATCCGAAAACTGGGACAGGTAGTCGAGACCCGATGCCCGGATCGAACCTGGTCGAAATGCTCGATGGTAGGACCTTGAATGTGTTGTGTAAGTGCACATTCACTGTTTCAGCTTGGCGTTCATGATTCGTCTTGTTGCTCTTCGGAACGAGCGAGCAGGTAGTCGGCCCAGTCTCGTCGTGTTCGACTGGACCATTTGGTGGCTGTAGATATGTTGACGCCGAGTAGGTCAGCGGCGATCGGGGCAGGGATGTCGCGGGCCCAGGCCGAGCGAGCCGAGTGGCGGGCAGGAAGCGGTTCGATCCCGTGGTGGCGGAGTTTGCGTGCGAGGACAGCAGACGCCATTGGCCTGCCCGGGGACCTTCCCGGAAACAGAAATCGGGTTGCGAGTTCGGTCTGGTAGAAGGTTTCGCGACCGACTCTGTTGTCTCGCAGGGTGGTCAGGAGTGCGGCCAGTGCAGGTGGCACCAAGGCGGGGCCTTCGTCGAAACGCAGGTAGGTCTCCTGGTCGACGACGTCGATGCGGCCACAGGTCAGCGTAGCGATGCTGGTGGTTGTGCGGCCGTAAAGCAGGACGAGCGCACCCGTGACTCGGACGTCGAGAGGCAGTTCGTCGTCGTGAAGACACCTGTCGAGCATGTCCCACCGGTCTTCTTCGGTGAGCAAGTTCGACGGGCCGGCGCTCGGCCTTTGGGGCACCGTCAGGTCGGAGCATAGCTTCCTTCCTTTCGACCATTCTATGAATGTGGTTACGAAGTAACGGTATTCGCTGCCACCGTCGAGCCAAACATCGATGTCGGCTTGATCGGTCGTGGGCAGTGTCTTGCCGCGTTCATCGAGCCAGGTCAGGAATTCGAGACTGATTGCGATTTGGCTCCGAACGTAAGTGGCAGCGCTGACCGTGACGGGCCGTCGGTTGGATCGTCGGCGAGCACGCCGCAGAACGTGCCAGGTGGCGAATGGTCGCACGAGTGCGATGTGATGAGCGGGCCGTTCACCGAGGGCATGCTCGAGCCACTGTTCGATTCGCTCGAGCAACTCGTCGCGCTCCGCGAGAATTCCCGCGTGGACGAGCAGATCACGCAGTCGGTGCAAAGCATAGCTCGGCGGGCACTGGTCGAGCAGTTCATGGCTCAGGGACTCGTGGTGGGCTCGTTGAGCGAGCTCGTGAAGCAACTTCGCACCGCCGGCGCGTCGATGAAGCCAGCGCATCGTCGAAGACGGATTGGGGACGTGGGCGAAGACGGCAACTAACGGAACGAGTTGCTCGGCAATGCCGTGTTCCGGGTGACTGAGGACGATGCGGAGCTTTGCCTCGAGTGCGTCGTGGGCGGTTTCGTGTTGTCGCCGGCGTACTCGTGTCGGGGATTCGGTGAGCTGGGGTTCGAGGACATGGCCGTCGTCGCGGCAGCGAAGACATACCGGTTGTTGGGCATCCGGATGTGCTGGATGCGCCGCACCGCAGATCACGCATGGGTGTCGTGGTCGGGTGAGGCAGCGGTTGCAGAGATCAGGTTCGGTGCCTCGGGCGGTGCGGTCGATTCCCCTGACTTCGCCGCACCCACCGCAGCGGCGCTTGGGCCGGGTGTAGCAGCTTTTGCAGATCGGGCCGTCGTCGGTGTGGGCGTATGTGGGCGCGTCCTCCCCGCACCGGATGCAGGTGCAGTGCGGAGTGCGGTAGCAATTCGGACACAATGCGGCGCCGTCGCTCCGCCGCGCCTTGATCGCCAACACTCGCCCACATTGTCCGCATGGCCCCCTCTTGCGGGGGACGCATGAGCTGCACAGTGGTCTGCCGTGGTCGTCGCGTTTGGCGATCGACCGATCCTTGCCGCAGCGACTGCACGGCGCGCAGTGGAAATATCGTCGGCAGTTGTCGCAGACACGACCTCCGTCGACTATGTGGTGCAGGATCTTTGGGGCCTTGCATCGTAGGCAACTGGGAATCGTGACCGTGGTGTGTCCGGCCGCGACGAGTAGCGCGGCCAGTCGCTGCACTGCCACTGGGGTGTTCGATGATCCCGACGTCAGCGCATCGGGATGCCGCGCAAGGTGCGCTTCCAACGGTCTCAGTGTTGAGTCGACTACCGCTTCGGCAACGAATTCCATTGCGGCGCAGAGACTGAGGTCAGGAACACTGTCTCTGACGTGATGGGCGGCTCGCTCGAGCACGATCTGGCGTGGCTCGACTCCCGGCCGTCGGCTCATGTCGTCTCTGGTCGGCGGATGGTGGTGCGTCGTGCCCGTGGCGGGGCTGGGTGCTCACCCGTACTGCCGTTGCTCGTCTTCTTGATAGCAGTGTTGACGACGTCGATCTCGATGAGGTCGTTCGGTGTGCACCCGAGGATGTCGCACAACGCGGCGAGGGTGTCCATCGATAACCGTTGCGGCGGTGCGGTGACGAGCCGGTAGACCTGTTCGCGGGAGAGGTGAATCCCGCGCTCGGCGAGCAGCGGGCCCAGCTCGGTGGTCTGGAACATCTCATGGTCGGCCATCAGGCGTCGCAGGTTCCAGCGGTAGCCCATCTTCTTGATCATGGCGCTCCCTTCCATAAAGTGTCGCGGCTCTGCAGCGCTCGGCGTATTAGTCGGGTTCGGTACTCGTCGGATACACCGGTATAGATCGCGGTCGTCGAGGCGTATCGGTGACCGACCTGTTCGGAGACGAACCGTTCTGGGTAGTCGAACTCCACCAGATGCGTGACGTACGAATGCCGCAGACAGTGCAGGTCGAGTTCGACCGGCAACCCCGCCGCCTGACGCACTTGCTCGAAGGCATCGTTGATGCTGCGCAGTGACATTCGACCGGCGCGCTCGCTGACCCAGAGCGCGGTCAGCGCGCCCGGCTTCATCAATGGCCGAACCTCCTCGACCCAGTGGTCGAGCACATCGACGATCCAATCCATCTCCGGAACCGTCAACACGGTGCGCCGCTTCGGCGGGCTTCCCTTCGATGCCTTCCCCCACCGCACGAACCAAGCACCGTACTGGCCGTACTGCGCTGCTTTCGGTGCGCGGCGTCGGTCGGAGAGATCTAACCCGCGGGCCTCTCGACGGCGCAGTCCGTAGGCGTAGACGGTCTTGAGCAGGGCGGCGTCGCGTAACGCTGTCAACGAACCTTTGCGGCCCAGCTTGCGGATCTGCTCGACGCGGCCGTCCGCGGCATCGAACAAGGTCTGCACTTCGTCGTAGGTCAGCGGCCGCCTCCCCGGTCCGCCCTCGAAATCTGCAGCATGCGCGATCGTGTTTCCCTCGTGAAAAACCTGTTGCGGCACAACCGAAAACCGATCCCAGCACTGCGCAGGCCAACCGTAGCGGCTGTCGGTGACGTACTCCATGAACAAGCAAATCGACATCTCGTACGACCGGGCGGTCGACACCACGATCGGCTTACGCCGGACCGAGGACCGCAGATGCACGATGAAATCTTCACCGTCCGCCGGTTCCCATTGCCACGGATACGAATTGGTGAACTCGGCCATCCGACGCACCAGCGACAAACGCGGCGCGATCGTCCCCTCGTCACTGAGAAACCGCGTTCGTTGCTGACGTTCCCACCCCGCCAGCATCGCTTCGAACACTGCCTGTTCGGGCTCGAGATGCACTACCCCGTCGGTCAACACCAGATGCGCCGCACCCGGAATCTCAGTCTCGCCCATGCGTTGCATTAAACACAACAATGTTGAATCAAGTCTAGTCTGACTGCCGTCGCCGCAGGTCAGGCGAGACGGAGGGCCGGCAACGGATAGGATGACACCGCGGTCAACGTCCAGGTCGCATCAGCTTATGCGGTGTAACGCAGTTGCATCGGACGCAATTCCGCCTACTTGCCTGGTCATAGGCCGAGCTCGGTGACGGCGTTGCCGACCAGTGGCGCATTCTCGTGAGCGTATGTTTCGACCATTGCGGGTGTGGTGTGCCCGGTTTGGCGCATGATCGCATGCGCGTCGGCACCGTTGCGGAAGGCCTGCGTGACGAAGCCGGAACGGAGGGAATGCCCGCCGAGCTGGGCGACGGTGTCGGGGCCGTATCCAGCTCGAGTAGCGCGGCGGCGGATCGCCGCGTGCACCGCGGCTCCGGACAGGGCTGTGTCGGAGAGGTTGCCGTTCTTGCGGACGGACCGAAACAGAGGGGACCGTTTCTCGACTACAGGAAGGGTGCCGCGGCAGATATGGGAGTCGAATTCCACTGCGCGGGAAAGTATTCGGATGACAGCAACTCTGCCGCCGGTGTCGAACGCTGCGACGATCTGCAGCCATCGCACCCACGCGCAGACCGGACATGACTCGTGGCGGTCGGTGAACGGGAGTGCTTTCACGGTTCCGGTGCCGTCCTGGTCGGTCTTCGATTTGCGGATACGTACGTGCGCGCCGTCGAGGCGGTCGCGGTGGACATCGCGGCATTCGAGCGCCACGAGTTCGCTGCGGCGGAATGCGCCGGTGTAGCCCATCAGCAGTAGCGCGGTGTCGCGGCGTTCGAGGACCTCCGACGCCCAGCCCGCTGCAGTGCGTCGGGCGTGGTCGACGATCGTAGTGATGTCAGCGGTGAGGAGCGGGGCACGGGGTCTGCGGGGCCGCTCCCCCGCAGACGCGTAATCCCGCCGGATACCCGAGAGAGTGGCGCGGACCATCTCGTGCCCGCACGGGTTGTCGTGGCCGGTAGCGCGGTGGCGGTCCGCGACCGCCGCGATCCATTTGTCGAACGTCGACGGCGCATACGCCCGCGTCCCGTCGACGGTGAGCGTATCGGCGGCGCCGACGAGGTACGCCGCCACCGTTGCGGGATGCGCCGGCAAAGCCTGGTGCCCGAGGACGATGCACCAGTTCTCGAATCGACTCCACGCCGAGGCATAGGCACGGCGTGTTCCGGCCGAACGAGAAGCTGCGATCGACTGTTCTATCCGAGCGGCGACCTCGACCGGTAGGTCCGGGAACACTGCCACACCACCCACCGAGACGAGTGAATCCGCGTCCCCGACCTCACCGAGCTGCCGTTCTGCCATGACAAGCACTGTAGCGAGCACCTCCGACAGACTTCTCGAGCCGAAAACACGCTGAGCAGGCCTTTTCGCGATTATGGTGCGGGAAGGAAAATTCTCGTCGGTCACCGCACATTTAAAGTTGGTGACTACGGCCCCCGCGCGACAACTGGCTTCTCGGCTGACGCCGCGTATGCATCGTCGCGGACAACCCCGCTCCATCGGGCGATAGCTATGTCGGCGGATGTTGCAGCGGGATCCCGTGGTCGAGGAACAGTTGCACCGTCTCATCCAGCTCCGCTGCGGTGCTGCACCCCCAGCGTAGGAAGTTGTACAGCGACCTGGCGGATGCGGGATCGACGCGCGCTGCCGCGATGGCGGCCTCGGCCGCAGCGTGCGCGTCGGCCCATAAATCGCGCTCGGGTGCGGGATAGGACGAGCGCGTCGGAGCTGTCCCGGGATCGACCGGCTCGTAGGGTCGTGGGCGCAGCAGAGATGCGTGTGCACCGCCGGCGTCGATCTCACCGCTCTCGACCATCGCGATGCCGATCGCTGCGGCCTCGAGGACTGTCGCCTGCTCGTCCCAGTGCAGGTCCTCGAACGGAACCCACGCGGTCCGGAGCGGGCGAGAACGACCGGCGGCCTTCCAGATCGCAACGAGTCTCGTCGCCCACCGTCCGGTGCGAACCAGTGGTGTGGACACTTCGTCGACGACGGTGCGCAGAAGCCGGAACCACACTGCGGCGTGCACCCGGCCTGGGCCGAGTTCCACCCATCCCGTTGTCAGAGCCTCGGTGCTGCGCCGATCGAGGTCCGTGACCGCTGAGGGAACCGGAACGGGCGAGACCCGTTCGTCCGAACCGAACCGGACCTGATCCCAGAAAATTGCATGACCAGGGAAAGCAGAGCAGGGTTCGAGTCGACAACGGTGGTCGAGGCAGCTGCTCAGCACCGGATATTGATGCAGCAGAGTCATGTTGATATCAGCAGTGGATTCGAGGCTGTCGACACATGCCGGGCATGCCCGACTGCGCGGAGTGCTCGCCCACGGCAACCATGCCTTGCTCGTAGGTGTGCGACGTCGTCGATCCTGCCTCGCGAGGTCGGCTGGTAGCAGGACCGAGAACTGGTGGACGTAGGTGTCGAAGTCGCAGTCGGCGGGGTCGGTGCTGTCGAGCAGCCACGGTGTCCACCCCGCCAACGTCATCATCCGCACCCTCTCTACCGGGACTACGCCGCGACCGGCCAGCTCGGCGAGGATCGGCTCCGGTGTGTAGCGGTCGAGATCCTCGACAGCACAATCGATATCGAGGTCTGCAAGCAGGTCAGAGGGCCTGATGTGCGGATACAGCTCGCATATCCGGGCCAACCAGGACGAGAGGGCCTCACCTGGCAGTGGCTGCGGATGCAGCGGCCACGGGCGAACGTACGCATCATCGGGCATCGCCGCGAGCCGCGCGTTCACGCGAGGTGGCGCTCGAACTGGCGGCGTCGCTCGGTGGGACCGAGGTACGGAGTGCGCGTGAGCACCGATGAGGTGATCGCTTCCTCTCCGCTGTCGACGGCGGTCACTGCTGCGGCAGTGAGCAGCGTTGTCAGTTCACCGATGGTGCCCTCGGAGCGAGTGAGGAGGTAGTCGGTCATCTCCGGTGATGTCAGGTGCGAGGGTTTACGGAGAGGGAAGCTCGTGGTGAAGCTGGCCAGCAGTGATCTGGTGTCGGCAGTGTTGGTCCAGACCGGCAAAGTCATGGGGTGGAATCGGTTCTCCAGCTGGGGATCGGTCCGGATGGCGAGGTAGGCGTCGCGGGTTCCGACAGCGACGAGAGGAATGCGTAGTTCGTTGCCCAGGAACCGCAGCACGTTCAAGAATTCGCGGCGGACGTTGTCGCGGCCGGCGAGGACGTTGTGGAGCTCGTCGATGATCAGCATCCGAACCCCGGTCGCTCGCAGCAGCGTGATCGCTTGCTGTTCGAGTTCGTGGACTCGGCTCCGTGGCCGGATCGGCGTTCCGAGGGCAGCAAGCATCGCCAGGTAGAACCGTGCGGGTGCCGGGTCCGGAGGCATCTGCATGCACAACACCGGTATCTGCTCGCGATCGGGCAAGCTGACAGTGGGGTGTGCACGGCGGAACTTCTCAACGATCATCGACTTGCCGTTGTTCGTCGGTCCGATCAGAAGCATGTTCGGCATTCGTTGTCGATCCGGCCACCCCAGCAGCGTCTCGAGGTGCTCGATGACCGACTGTGCACGCGGATACCCGATCCACCGTTCGGCCCGAATGTGCCTGATGCGTTGTGCAGCAGGCAGAATCGCGATGGATCTGACCGAAATTCGCAGGTGGGTGAGGTCCGCGCGATCGACGTCGATGTCGTCGTCGCTACGGTCGTTATCGTCGCCTTCGAGAGCGCTGCGGGCGTCGTTGTTCATCGATTCACCATTCTTCGATGTCGTCGAAGATCGGAACCGACACGTCGTCGGTGCCTGGATCATGCTCGGGCGGGCTCTGCGTGTTCGGTGGTGTGGCGATGCTGCTCAGGTGGGCACGGCGAGTGCGATTACGTCGGGCTCGTTTGGTGTCCCGCTCTGCCGACGTGGCTACCTGACGCATCTTCTCGATCATCGCGAA
>NZ_NOZA01000006.1:0-29391 GCF_002258465.1 Rhodococcus sp. 05-2256-B1
CGTCCGGCCCGCCACCCACCCCCCGGATCAATGTGGGTTCCAGTCGGTCAGACTGCAACAAAGGCGCATTGATCCAGGCCCGGGCCGCGCAGAAGCCTCGGCGAAGACCCTGATTTCGGTGCTGAGATCAGGCGTCGGTTCTGTGAACGAGGTCGGCGATCCAGGGCAATATGTCGGCGTATGCGGCCAGGGCTCCGGGTGCATGGTTCGCGCCGGTTATCGGGACGACCGGAAAGTCGTATTCGCGGTAGGTGGCGTCGGCACCGAGTTCCTGCCAGCGTTCGAGCAGAGTGCGGGACTGCTCGATCGGTACGACGTCGTCCGCGACGCCGTGCGACAGGTAGACCGGCATGCTCGGTGCGATTCGGCCGACGGTGTTCGCATCGATCACGTCGACGATTCCGGGGTCGTTCAGGTGTGCGGTGAGTGGGCGTCCGTCGCGGGTCAGAGCTCTTGTGTCGATAGCGTCGTTCGCCGCACGGTCGGTGCTGCACCAGTTCTGCGCGGCGTCCAGCAGTGCGGTGCCGTCGGCGTCGAACACGCTTCGGATCTCGTCGGCACGTTCGGGGTAGGCGTTGATCATGCCGTCGACCGCGAACAGGACGGCGCTGCCGAGTGTGGTGCCGTCGAGGGGCTCGATGTTGAGCGTCGGATCCGCGGGTGGCGCGCCGACGTACGCGCCCACGATGTTGAGCTCGGGGGCATACACACTGGCGAGTTCGGCCGCCGAGGCCGAGGCGAACCCACCCTCCGAGTACCCGTACAGCACCACCGGCGCGTCATCGTCGGCGGTTCTCGCTACGTCGAGCAACGCGTGTCCCGAGGCCAGACGGTTCAGATACGTGTGCCCGCCCGGAGTGCCGAGTCCCTGGTAGTCGGTCGCTACGACGCGATAGCCGGCCAGCAGTAACGGCAGGATGGCGGGGGACGACCCGACTGTGCCGAGAACCGCCGATCCGGCGCATCGATCGGCCATCCCGGATGTGCCGGGCGCGTAGGCGATCACCGGTCGCGGTCCGGGGCCGGGCCACGGTGCGGTGGGGGTCATCGTGTACCCGGAGACGGTCATGGGTTGGCCGTGCGTATCGGTGGAGGTGTACAGGATTCGTTCGATGTCGAAGCCGAGCCCGAAACCTTTGGGCGAGTTCATCGGTCGTACTCGCACCACATCGCCGGGCGAATGTCCCGTCGATTCCACCGGCAGGTCGTAGAAGTCCGACAGGGGATCGGCGACGACGGGTGCCGACAGCGTGACACCCCAGACGAGCGCCGCCGCCACGATCATCGCTGTTCGCCGCAGGCAACTGGTGGCTCGCTCGTTCGTCATCTCGAGATCTCCGCACTCGATGGCCCGGTCACCCCGCCGACGTTAGCCTGAGTATCGGCCCTATGAAGGGTCGACGACGAAAGGACTCGGTTCGATGCCAACACGTACCTCACGCACCGCATGGAATGGAACTCTCGAACAAGGTTCCGGCCAGGTGGAGCTGTCCAGTTCGGGTGCAGCGACGTTCGACGTGTCGTTTCCCAAGCGTGCCGCCGAGAACGCCGACGGCACCACCAGCCCGGAGGAACTGATCGCAGCGGCTCATTCGAGCTGTTACGCGATGCAATTGTCGGCGCTGATCGCAGAAGCGGGCGGTACTCCGCAGAGTCTCGAAGTGACCGCTGATGTCTCGCTCGGTCCGGATCAGCCCGGTTTCAAGCTCACCGGTATCAAATTGACCGTCCGCGGCGAGGTGGACGGTCTCGACGCCGACGGGTTTGCGAAGGCAGCGCAGGCAGCGAAAGAGACCTGCCCGGTCAGCAAGGCTCTCACCGGTGTCGAGATCACGCTGGACGCCGCGCTCGAAGGCTGATCGAACGGATCACCCGATGTGAGACTGGCGAACAGTCGTCAGGTTTGAAATAGTTCGTGAATCGACCCATCCACGGATGGTTCGGTGCCGAATTGAGGTCAAGCATCGGGTTAGATCGGCTGTTGCATACCTTCGGGGAATGTAACGACCAGCCTAGGAAGGATGTGCCCACCATGTTGTGGACGCGCTTCCTAGGCCTGGGTGCCCTCGCTGTCGCAGCGCACGCGGCAGCCCCGCAGGGTTTACCCCGCGACATCGTCTATGCAATCGTGGTCCTGGCCACAATGGCGGCATTCGTCTATCGGTACCTGCGCGAGAACGGTCCGGATCGGCGCACATGGAAGTACATGGCCCTCGGTGTCGGCTGCTGGGGCGTGGGCGATGGCTTGGTCGCCCTGATGCAGTACGGGGGCGGTCGGGTCTCGACCTTCTCGGCCGCGGACGTGCTGTTTCTGGCCGGGTACGTGATCATCGCTGTGGGATTCGCGCGTGCGGCCGACGAGAACGGGCTCGTTTTCGGTCTGGAAGAGCTGCTCGAATGTCTGGTGGTCGCAGTGGGCGTCGGTCTGGCCGCGTGGATGTTCGTCGTTCCCGGCGACTGGACGGGGTCATTGGCCTCGATGCTCTCGTTCCTGCCTGCGACCGTCTACCTGACCATCGACGCGTTCTTGCTGACTCTCATCGGCAGTCTCTATCTGTTGACGCGTTCGACCGGAATCTCGGTCGTGGCTGCCACCATCGGCACAGTGCTTCTCACCGTGTCCGACTTCGCCACCTACTCTCGGCTGGACGATGTCGAGCTCTACCGCTCGCTGATCCCGAACACGCTGTGGCTGGCGGCCTACGTGTGCTTCGGAGTCGTTGCGCTGTTCGTGCCGGAGCGGGCGGTCGCACGGATCGAGCGGCCCAGTCCGTTCAGGTTCGGGCGAGCACGATTCGTCGGTCTGGGTCTCGCGGTTGCCGTCACCCCGGCGGCCATGGCCGTGCAACTGGCTCGCGGAGTGCCCGTCGCGCAGTGGGGTTGGGTGATCGTGCTGTCCTCTGCGTTGGTCATATCCCTGGTCGGCGGCAGGATGGCCTGCTTCCTCGGAACGCTGCGCAGGCAGGCTTCGGTGCTCGAGAACGTGGCACGAACGGATGCCGTTACCGGACTGGGGAACCGCAGGCTGCTTCGGGAGCGCCTCGACACGATGCTCGCCACGCGCGGCGAATCGGACGTCTTCACGCTCGTGGTCGACATCGACCGTTTCGCTCAGATCAACGAGACGTTCGGGTACAGCGTGGGCGACAGCGTGCTCCGCGAGATCGGCCATCGCCTCGTCGCCTCGGTGCGGTCCGACGATCTGGTGGGGCGGCTGGGAGGCGATCAGTTCGTCGTGGCGATGCGTCGGATGCCGGGCAGGACCGATATTTTCGACATGGCACATCGGCTCCAATTCGCGGTCAGCAGAACGATGTTCGTGCACGACATCAACGTCGCCCTCGACGCGGCGGTAGGTATAGCGGCGTTCGAGGAGTGTTCGGGGGCGTCCGAGACGAACGGCGTCGACGGCGAGGCGATGTTGCAGCGAGCTCATGTGGCATTGACGTCCGCGAAGGCAGGCCATGCTCGCATCGGTCTGTACGAGCCCGACATGGACCGAAACCGACACGATCAGATGCGACTGTTGGGCGAGCTCGACACGGCGATCCGTGACCATCAGCTCCGGGTGTTCTTCCAGCCGTGTCTCGATCTCGAGTCGGGCAGCGTCGACCGGGTCGAGGCTCTGCTGCGGTGGCTGCACCCTCGCGAGGGACTGATCGGGCCGTCGACGTTTCTCCCCGATGCCGAGCGCACCGGCATGTTGCCCGCCATCACCGCACTGGTACTGGACGAGGCACTCGCGCAGTGCAGCGCACTACGACGGCGAGGCATCACTCTGTCTGTCTCGGTGAACCTTTCGGTTCGGAATCTTCTCGACGAGACACTCACCGAACAGGTCGCCGCGGCACTGGCGAAACACTCCGTACCGGCGCACGCCCTGGAGTTCGAGGTCACCGAAACGACAGCCATGACCGACCCGGTGCGATCGGTGGCTGCGTTGACCGCGTTGCGCAACCTGGGGGTGACTCTGGCCATCGACGATTACGGGACCGGCTACAGTTCGCTGGCGTACCTGCAGACCTTGCCGGTGCAGACCCTCAAGATCGACCGCTCGTTCGTCTCGAAGATGAACTCCGACGACACCGACGCGTCCATCGTTCGCTCGACCATCGACCTGGCCCGCAGTCTGGGTGTGCGAATCATGGCCGAGGGCGTCGAGGATGCAGGCACCCTCGACGCCCTTCGTCGGCTGGGTTGCGATGCAGCACAAGGCTTTTACCTCGGTCGCCCGATGCCTGCCGAGCTGTTGTTCGACGCCGTGCACAAACTCGATTCCGATACGCCCACCAGACTGGAGTGGGAGCTCGCCCGTCAGCCCATCTGACGGGCGAACTGCGTCGTCACGAGGTGGCGGGCACGTCCAGCACGACCTCGAACTCCAACAGTGACGCGCCCGACGCGACCGGCTTGCTCTCGCCGGAACCGGCGTGCGCCTGCCGTGACGGGCCACCGGACCAGGCCTGGAACGACTCCTCGTCCTCCCACTGGGTGACGACGAAATAGCGTGTCTCGCCCTTGACCGGACGGAGCAACTGGAACCCGAGGAAACCGGGCGAACCGTCGACCGTTCCGGCACGCGCGGCGAAGCGCTTCTCGAGCTCGGGGCCTGCGCCCTCGGGTACGTCGATCGCGTTGATCTTCACAATGGCCATTCTCGGGAGACTACCCCGCCGATATGCTCGGCGGTGATGCTCTACGACGAGGGTGGATCCGGCCGTTCGATACTGCTGCTGCACGGGCTGATGGGCAGTGCGGCGACGTGGCGACGCCAGATTCCGTGGCTCCGAGAATTCGGGCGGGTGCACACCTACGACGCCCCGGGCCACCGTCGGCCTCCGCCGCCCGAACTGACGACAGAGGCGTTCGTGGACGACCTGATCGAGCACCTCGAAACGGTGGGTCCCAGTGTGCTGGTCGGTCATTCGATGGGAGCGCTGCACGGCTGGTGTGCGGCTGCGCGGCGACCGGATCTGGTCACCGCGCTCGTCGTAGAAGACATCGCGCCGGACTTTCGCGGTCGAACGGCGGACGGCTGGGCGGCGATGATCCGGGCGTGGCCGCAACCGTTCCCGGACGCCGACGCGGTACGCACCTTCTTCGGAGATGTTGCCGGACAGTACTTTTTGGATTCGTTCGAGCTCAGCGACGACGGCTGGCGACTGCACGGTGACGTCGATACGTTCGAGGCCATTTCGCAGGAGTGGGGGACGCGGCACTTTTGGAACGAATGGGATGCCGTCCGTGCTCCGGTTCTGTTGATCGAAGGTGAGCACACCATCACGCCGGCCGGCCAGATGAGCCGAATGCACTCGGCCAAGCCCGGATCGGTGTACGTCCGAGTCGAGGGTGCGGCGCATCTCGTTCACGACGAAGCCCCGGAGCGGTATCGCGACGCCGTCGAGGGGTTCCTGCGCACACTAGGATCATCCGAATGCCGCTCGCACAGCTCAACGGAATCGACCTGAACTACGACGTCACCGGTGACGGACCGCTCGTGGTTCTGGTGATGGGAACGGGAAGCCCGGGCCGCGTCTGGCGAACCCATCAGGTTCCCGCGCTGGTGAAGAGCGGATATCGCGTGGTCACATTCGACAATCGCGGTATCGCACCGTCGTCCGAGTGTGCGCGCGGGATGACGCTCGACGACCTGGTCGCAGACACCGCCGCCTTGATCGAACATCTCGGCGGCGGAAAGGTGCGCGTCGTCGGCACGTCGATGGGCGCACGCGTCACCCAGGAATTGGCGTTGGCGCGGCCGGATCTGGTGTCGCACGCAGTGATGATGGCCACCTACGGCAAAAACACCACGATGCGTCAGCAGTTGACGAAGGGCGAGAAAGATCTGTTCGACGCCGGAGTCGAACTTCCGGCCTCGTACCGGGCGGCGATGACTGCGATGCAGAACTTCTCGCCCAAGACTTTGGCCGACGAGGCAGCGATCGGCGACTGGCTGGCGGTGCTCGAATACTCCGGCGGCAAGAAGACGGCCGGTATGCGGGCGCAGATCGGACTCGAAATGCGTGCCGGCACAGACAGATTGATAGCGTATCGCCGAATTTCGGCCAAGTCGCTCGTCGTCGGATTTGCCGACGACCGGCTCATTCCGGTGCAGCAGTGCCGCGAAGTGGCTGCGGCGATACCCGGTGCGCGCTACGTCGAAATCGCCGATACGGGCCACTTCGGCTACCTCGAACGACCCGACGCGGTCAATGCGACTCTGGTGGAGTTTCTGGCGTCCTAGCTGTCCGAACCCTCACCGGCCAGCGCGAACAAGCCCGATTCGGTCTGCTCGATCAAGCCGTCGGTCAACAGTGAGTCCAACGCGCGGTCACGCTGGGTTGGGTCGGTGGGCCAGACGATGTCGAGCTGAGCCCGCTCCACCGGCCCCGTGCTCTCTCGCAGGACCGACATCAGTTTACCGCGTACCTGTCGATCGGTTCCGGCGAACTTCTGCACCTTCTTCGCCGGGCCGGTGTGCGCAGGCCGCCCGGCCTCGATCCAGGCGCACTCGGGAAGTGGGCAAAGCAGGCACGCCGGATTCTTTGCGGTGCAGATGAGCGCACCGAGCTCCATCAACGCCGCCGAATACCGGGCGGCGCGGGGCACGCTGACCGGAAGCAGTTGTTCGACGTCGGCCAAATCCCTTGTCGTCGAGGGATTTCCAGGCTCGGCGTTGCCGTGCAACGCACGCGCGACGACGCGTCGAACATTGGTGTCCACCACCGGAACTCGCTGGCCGTACGCGAAAGTCGCCACCGCCCTGGCCGTATAGGCCCCGATGCCGGGCAGGCCGAGCAGGGTATCGACGTCCCGCGGAACCTCGTCGCCGTAGTCCTCGGCGAGCACCCGAGAACACTCGTGCAGACGCAATGCGCGACGCGGGTACCCCAGCTTCCCCCACGCCCGCAGCACCTCGGCCTGCGACGACGCGGCCATCGCCGAGGGGACCGGCCATCGCTGCACCCACTGCTCCCAGATGGGAGCCACCCGCACGACGGGCGTCTGCTGCAGCATGATCTCGCTCATCAGGATCTGCCATGCGGTCACTCCCGGACGACGCCACGGCAGGTCGCGTCCGTCGGTATCGAACCATCCGAGCAGGGCCTCGGGATCGATCGGCAACTGTGCGCCCTTCTTCTCGTGTCTGTGACGGGTACCAACAGTAGTGAACCCGACTCGCCGGTAACCCTCTGCGCGTGCACCCGACTCGCCGGTAGCCCGCTGCGCGTGCACAATGAGAGCTATGCCTGCTTCGAATCCGATCGCTGCCTGGAAGTCACTCAAGGAAGGCAACCAACGGTTCGTCTCCGGAGAGGTCCTGCATCCGTCGCAGGGTATCGAGGACCGCGCCCGGCTCGAGAGCGCTCAGCACCCCGGGGCCATCCTGTTCGGCTGCGCCGACTCACGCGTCGCCGCCGAGATCATCTTCGATCAGGGCCTCGGCGACATGTTCGTCGTTCGCACCGCCGGCCACGTCGTCGATTCCGCTGTTCTGGGCTCCATCGAGTACGGCGTCGCGGTGCTCAATGCTCCGCTGATCGTCGTGCTCGGACACGACCACTGCGGTGCCGTCCAGGCGACCGTCGACGCACTCGAGAGCGGTGACGTGCCCGGCGGCTACATCCGCGACGTCGTCGAGCGCGTCACCCCGTCGGTGCTCTCGGCCCGACGCGACGGCCACGAAGCCGTCGACGAGTTCGAGGCGCGCCACGTCCAGGAAACCGGCAACCTGCTGATGCAGCGTTCGCGCATCGTCGCCGAGAAGGTCGAAGCCGGCGAGCTGGCGATCGTCGGACTCACGTACCAGCTGTCCAAGGGGCGTGCGCAGCTTCGCGAGGTCATCGGCGACATCGGCGAACAGCCCGCCTGAACGGTCGAGCAGCCCGCCTGAACGGTCGAACAGCCCGCCTGACGGTCCGGCAGCCCCCGAAAGCCCGTTCGCCGGTGCGACACGCCGCGTGGGCTCAGGGATAGCCAGGCTTCGGCCGCATACGGTTGATTCGTGTTGGAACCGACCGGGCCATTGCCTCCCGAAATCTATTGGCGACGCCGCGCACTCGCCATCGGTGCGGCCGTTGTCGTCCTCGGCTTGATCGTGTGGTTCATCGCCTCGCTCAGCGGTCGTTCCGACGACCCCGAGGCCGCTCCGGCCGGGGTCGCAGCTCCGGCGACCACGTCCGCCCTGCCGTCGCCCAGCTCGTCTGCCACGCCCGGTGGTTCGGGTGGCTCCGGTGGTTCGGGTGAGGGATCGGGCGGTTCCGGTGGGTCCGGTGGTTCGGGCGGCGGTACCGACTCCGCGGCCGGCGGTGGCACGACAGCAGCAACGACCAGTGGTGCGCCCGCTCCGGCGATCGCCAACCAGTGCCCGGATCAGTCCCTCGCGATCAAGGTGACGCCCGAGAAGGCCACCTATCGCCTCGGCGAAGAGCCCGTGTTCACCGTCGTGATCACCAACATCGGGTCAGCGGAGTGCCAGCGCGACGTCGGTGCCGGGTTGCAGCAGGCACTCGTCTACACGCTCGACAATCAGCGCATCTGGTCCAACATCGACTGCTTCCCGAACGCTGCGTCGGATCTGCGAACCTTCAAGCCCGGTGAGCAGGCCGGCTTCACGGTGAAGTGGTCGGGCACCAACTCGGTTCCCGGTTGCGGTGAAGAGCGCGTCCCGGTCGGCGTCGGTGCATACCAGGCCATCGCGCAGCTCGGCGAGCTCAAGAGCGTGCCGGAACCGTTCAACATCACCGGCTGAGTACGGTCGAATCTCATGACCACCCCGACAGCGCTTGCCCGAGCGGCCTACACGACGCTCGAACCCTTCCATGTGACCGCGTACTTCAATCCGGAACTCGGATCTGCGTACGAGGACACCGGACTCGACGGACATGCCTGGTACGTGGGCGCACGGGCCGCGCCGATGGGTCCGTGCGCGCCCAGCGTCGTCGCGGCTGCGTTCTACAACTTCAACCCGGTGTTGATCGAGCAGGCGTGGCCGGCCGCTGTGGCCGTCGGTCTGGATGCGGTGTCCGATCGTCGGTGGGCACTGCTCGACTCCGTCCTCGGCGCAGCATTGGGTTCCTTGGCCTCCGAGCCCGATCTCGCGACCATCGCGGAGCGATTACGCAGCATCGGCGACGCGGCGTCCTTCGCCGGCCGTCCTCTCGCAGCAGCATGGCATTCCACCGAACGACCCGACGTGCCTCATCTCGCCCTGTGGCATTCGATCACTGTGCTGCGTGAATGGCGGGGCGACGGCCACCTCGCCGCGTTGATCGACGCGGAACTCGACCCCGCGGAAGCAGCGGTATTTCACGAAGCCGTCCGCCCGACACCGCAGCCCGGGCGTCGAGCGCTCGGCAAGCGCATCACACAGCTGACGCGACAGTGGTCCGAGACCGAATGGGATTCGGCTGCAGAACGACTCGCCGTCCGGGGACTGCTCACCACTTCTGCCGAGGGGGAGACGTTGACCGAGGCCGGCACCGCTCTCGATCGGCACATCGAGGAGCGCACCGACGCCATGGCTTCGGCAGTGTGGAAGACCGTTCCGGATGCGGAGCAGCTGATCACGAGCGCACGGCCCTACGTGAAAGCCGTGATCGACGCTGGTTTCCTCCCGGGGACCAAGAAGCGGTAGGGGTTACCGGTTCTCCCAGTGGTCCCGGGTAGGGTCGTAGCGCTTCCTAGTCGTAGGGCCCGGAGATCGAGGCCTCTGCCAAGCGGGACAGTCCCTCACGAATGTGTCTGGCCCACAGGCCGCCGATGCCGTCGACCGACTGCAGATCGGCGGCGGTTGCGGCCAGCAGGCCCTGCAAAGTGCCGAATGCGCCCACGAGTCGGTGAATCTGGCTGAACTGCAACCGCGGCACTCGCGTCAGTACGCGATAACCGCGCGGACTCATCGGGGTGTCCAACGCTTCGATGGTCGCGGGATAACCGAATGCCCGGGACAGAGTCGTCAGGTCCAACAGGTCGACATCGGTCAGCTTGTCCAGCGCCGCGAGCGCTTTCTCCACACCGGTGGTGCTCGACGGTTCGTTGCCGGCGAGATAGTCGCGCACGATCAGTTGACGGTCGATGTCGTTGTCGCCCAACAACTCTTCGAGCTGAAGAGCGAGCTGACGGCCGTCGGTGCCGAGTTCGAGGACGTTCTGCTCGATTTCCACCGACACCCGTCGCACCATCTCGAGGCGCTGGGCGACGGTCAACGCGTCGCGCAGGGTCACGAAATCTTCGATCTCCACGACCGAGAGCTGACGCGTGTTCTCGTCGAGCCGGGCCTTGTATCGCTCGAGCGTGGCGACGGCCTGATTGGCGCGCGAGAGGATTGTGGCTGAGCCCTCGACGACGTGCCTGATGCCGCTGATGTAGACACTGACGATGCTCATCGACTGGCTCACGGAGACAACGGGATACCCGGTCTGCATCGCGGTTCGCTCGGCTGCGCGGTGTCGGGTGCCGGATTCGACGGTAGGAATCTTGTGGTCCGGGACGAGCTGAACATTGGCCCGAACGATGCGCTGCCCGTCGGTCGAAAGCACTACTGCGCCATCCATTTTCGACAGCTCGCGCAGTCGTGTCGGCGCGAATTCGACATCGAGCTCGAACCCGCCGTCGCAGATGGCCTCGACCTCTTCGTCGTAGCCCAGGACGATCAATCCGCCGGTGCGGCCGCGCAGGATTCGCTCGAGACCGTCCCGCAGGGCGGTGCCCGGTGCCAGTCGAGCGATGGTCTCGCGTAACGCCGGGGACTGCGCGGCGCCTTCCATGGCCAACCCCCTCGTGTCGTAACGGCATGCGGCAGATCTGGAGCTCGTGCCCAACAAAGACTAACGCGCCGCCGAATGCGGGCCACGCCGTTGCACACGGGCAGCGCCGTAAAGGGTACCGCCCGGTGTCATACCGGCCGCATACGCGTGTACGTCAGGGCCTCACCGACGTTGGTGACGGTTTTGACCTTGATGCCGGGCGGGATGGGGCCCGCGTCCTCGGGGACGATGGCGTAGTTGAACCCCAGTCTGGCTGCCTCGGCGAGGCGGCGCCCGAGCCCGGCGACGCGTCGTACCTCGCCGGCGAGCCCTACTTCCCCCAGAATCACCATTCCTGCGGGCAACGGTTGATCACGCACCGCCGACGCCACCGCAGCCGCCAGAGCCAAATCTGCGGACGGCTCACTCGTGCGCATCCCGCCGACCGTCGCGGCGTAGACCTCGGCCTTGGACACCTTCACCCCGCACCGGCGTTCCAGTACGGCC
Organism: Rhodococcus sp. 05-2256-B1; assembly: GCF_002258465.1. Lineage (NCBI taxonomy): Bacteria > Bacillati > Actinomycetota > Actinomycetes > Mycobacteriales > Nocardiaceae > Rhodococcus > Rhodococcus sp. 05-2256-B1. Next base: position 11,256 of record NZ_NOZA01000006.1, read on the forward strand.
AGAATCATCGCGACACGGGCGTGATCGAGTCCGCTGACCGCACGTCGCGGTGACGGCATGGCGGTGTCGACGATCAGTGCCTGCAACTCGGCCAGCAGCGGCCGCTTGCCGTCCATCGTGACGGTGACGGCGGTCCCGGGGACGGCGTCGTTGCGGTGATGCAGGAACAGCCCGGACGGGTCACTGATGCCGACGATTCCGGTCTCCCGCAACTCGAAGCAGCCCACCTCGTCCGAGGCGCCGAACCGGTTCTTGACGCCGCGAATCATGCGCAGCGTGGAGTGCTTGTCGCCCTCGAAGTTGAGGACCACGTCGACGAGGTGTTCGAGCGAGCGCGGGCCTGCCACCGCGCCTTCCTTCGTCACGTGCCCCACGAGCAGAACGGCGACTCCGGTGGTCTTGGCCAGCGTGGTCAACGCACTGGTGATGGCGCGGACCTGAGTGACACCGCCGATGACGCCGTCGACGTCGGCGGCCAGCATCGTCTGCACCGAATCGACGATCAGCAGGCTGGGCTTGACCTGTTCGACGTGTCCGAACACGGTTGCCAGATCGGACTCGGCGGCGAGAAAGACGCGCTCGTGCACCGCGCCGGTACGGTCGGCTCGCAGCCGAACCTGCCCTGCCGATTCCTCGCCGGTGACGTAGAGCGCGCGGCGGTCGGGAGCCGAACGAGCCCACCGATGCACCACCTCGAGCAGCAGCGTCGACTTGCCGACGCCCGGCTCGCCGGCCAGCAGAACGACCGAACCGGGGACCAGGCCGCCGCCGAGGACACGATCGAACTCGTCGATGCCGGTGGTGTTCGCCTGCGAGGTTGCGCTGCTGATGGTCGTCAGTGCAGCTGCGGGCGTCGTCGGGATCATGGCACCGCCGCCCGAGCGGAGCGCCGATGCACCTGCGCGCGACGTGAGTGGTGCCGCGGTGGCCTGGACCTCGTCCATCGAGCCCCAGTCGCCGCATTCGGGACACCGGCCGACCCACTTGGAGACCGAATGATGACACGCGGAGCAGCGGTAGCTCGACTTCAGTTTGACCACGTCGGAAGCCTAACGATCGGCACCGACAGGTCCGGTGACCTCGTACGGAGGGGTCAGTGCCCGCCGCTGTGCTCGGAGACTGCCTCTTCGGAGCGCTCGAGTTCGTGACCGGCGTCGACGGGGACGTTGACGACAACATCGCCCGCATTCGCGAACTCGAAGGTGACCGGCAGCGTCAGGCCCGGGCGCACGTTCTCGCTGATGTCGGCCATCTCGACCTTGATGAGCTGGATCGGAAGCAGAGGATCGTCCAGCTGCGTGTCGGCGGGTGATCCGGCACCGAGCGCGGTCAGCGGAGCGATCTCGGTGCTGCCCGGTTCTGCCTCGTCGACGATGGTGACCTGAGCCTCGGGAGAGGAGATCCCGGTCAGCTCGTCCGCCACGGCGGGGTTGGCGTTGATGGCCGTGAAGCCGAGCTCGACGGTGCCGCCGGGCTCGATGCTGTACTCCTCGGAGGAGGGGTACACGACGTGCACGTTGCGAAGCTGGATGTCTCCGACGTCGACGGAATTGCCGTTGACCGCCGCGACCTGAGTGGCCGTCTGCGAGATCTGACCTGCGCCGCAGGCGGTGAGTACGAGGGTGCCACCAGCGAGAAGCGCGAGGGCGGCGGCCGTTCTGCGATGGCGGCCAAGCGGTGTCGCAGCGTCGATTGCAGTCACTTCGGTCGTCCTCCATGTGGTGCCGGGCCGGCTCGGTCCATCTCGTCCACTAGGCAGAGTAGTAGTTCTCGTCCACCGACCGCTCGTGGGGTCCGCCACTGCTCACGATGCGCCAGGTAGGGCAGCCTTCCGCACGGAACGGGGGTGTTACGACCGCGGCCGAAATGTGGCATCGGATACACGTCGAACGGTCTGTGTCAACCCCTGATTCGGCAGCACTGTGCCCCTGACCTGCGCCGTTGATATTGGGCGTGGTATTCTGGATAAATCGAAAGGGGCACTTGTCACATGATTTTCAAGGTCGGAGACACCGTCGTTTACCCCCATCACGGAGCGGCGCTGATCGAAGCGATAGAGACACGCACCATCAAGGGTGAACCGAGAGAGTACTTGGTTCTCAAGGTCGCGCAAGGCGACCTCACCGTTCGAGTCCCCGCGGACAATGCCGAGTACGTCGGCGTTCGCGATGTCGTCGGGCAAGAAGGCCTCGACAAAGTCTTTCAGGTGCTGCGCGCACCGCATACCGAAGAGCCCACCAACTGGTCGCGTCGCTACAAGGCCAACTTGGAGAAGCTGGCTTCCGGTGACGTGAACAAGGTGGCAGAGGTCGTTCGTGATCTCTGGCGTCGCGAACAGGATCGTGGATTGTCGGCAGGCGAGAAGCGGATGCTCGCCAAGGCGCGTCAGATCCTCGTCGGCGAGTTGGCACTGGCCGAGGGAACCGACCAGGCCAAGGCCGACACCATGCTCGACGAAGTTCTCGCCACCGCTTCGTAGAGTGTGCAGCTTCGCAGAATGAGCAGCTACGTAGCGTGAACGGTACCGCCGGCGACGTTGTCGCCCTGGTACCCGCAGCAGGTAAAGGCCTTCGGCTCGGACACGACGAGCCGAAGGCTTTCGTCTGTCTGGGTACCGACTCTCTTCTCACGCGATCCGTGGACGGACTGCGTGCCTCGGGTGCCGTCGACCGCATCGTCGTCATCGTGCCCGTCGATCTGCTCGACGCGGCCCGCGGGCTCGTCGGCGACGACGTCATCGTCGTGGCAGGCGGCCGCGAACGCACCGATTCGGTGCGCGCCGGTCTCGCCGTCGTCGGAGACGCTTCCGTCGTGCTGGTCCACGACGCCGCTCGCGCTCTCACGCCGCCCGCGTTGATCGCCCGCGTCGTCGCCGAGGTCCGAGCGGGACGACCAGCGGTCATCCCGGTGCTGCCCGTCGTCGACACCGTCAAGGAAGTCGACCTCATGGGCGCTGTGGTCGGCACGCCCGATCGCGCGAGTCTGCGTGCGGTCCAGACCCCGCAGGGCTTCGACGCCGACGTCCTGCGTCGTGCCTATGCCGCAGCTACCGACATCTCGACCGACGATGCGGGACTGGTCGAGCGGATAGGCGAGACGGTGCACACCATCGTCGGGGACGCCCTCGCATTCAAGATCACCACTCCGCACGACCTACTACTGGCAGAGGCGCTCCTATGAGAGTCGGCATCGGCACCGACGTCCACCCCATCGCTCCCGGCCGACCCTGCTGGCTGGCCGGACTGCTCTTCGAGGACGCGGACGGTCTCGAGGGCCACTCCGACGGCGACGTCGCCGCGCACGCGCTGTGTGACGCCCTGCTGTCCGCTGCGGGCCTGGGCGATCTGGGGTCGGTCTTCGGTACCGGGCGTCCGGAGTGGGACGGGGTCAGTGGAGCCGCGATGCTGACCGAGGTACGACGGTTGCTCGACGCCGACGGGTTTGCGGTCGGCAACGCTGCGGTGCAGATCATCGGTAATCGGCCCAAGATCGGACCGCGCCGCGTCGAGGCGCAGGACGTTCTCTCGGGTGTGCTCGGTGCCCCGGTGTCGGTGTCCGCGACCACCACCGATGGGCTCGGGCTGACCGGTCGCGGCGAAGGAATCGCGGCCGTCGCGACCGCACTTGTCATGACGAGGTAAAACCACCGGTAGCATTGCTGGTCGTGACCCTTCACCTACACGACACCGAGACGAGGGCCCTGCGGGAATTCACCCCCTTGGTCCCTGGCCATGTATCGGTGTACCTGTGTGGGGCAACGGTGCAGGGTGAGCCTCACATCGGCCACGTACGCAGCGGAGTGGCGTTCGACGTCCTGCGCCGCTGGCTGTTGGCACACGACTACGACGTCGCTTTCGTTCGCAACGTGACGGACATCGACGACAAGATCCTGAACAAGGCGCGCGACGCCGGTCGTCCGTGGTGGGAGTGGGCGGCAACGTACGAGCGTTCGTTCACCTGGGCCTACGACCGACTCGGTGTGCTGCCGCCGTCCGCCGAACCGCGTGCGACGGGCCACATCACTCAGATGGTCCAGATGATCGAGCGGCTGATCGAGCGTGGCCACGCGTACGCCGATTCGTGCGGAGACGTGTACTTCGACGTGCAGAGTTTCCCGAGTTACGGCGCGTTGTCCGGTCACAAGCTCGACGACGTACACCAGGGCGAGAGCGTTGCCGAGGGCAAGCGCGATCCTCGCGACTTCACACTGTGGAAGGGTGCCAAGCCCGGCGAGCCCTCGTGGCCGACGCCGTGGGGTCCAGGCCGTCCCGGCTGGCATCTCGAGTGCTCGGCGATGGCGGAGACGTACCTCGGCGCGGACTTCGACATCCATTGTGGCGGACTCGATCTGGTGTTTCCGCATCACGAGAACGAGCGGGCTCAATCCATGGCGGCCGGCGACGGCTTCTCGCGCTACTGGCTGCACAACGGCTGGGTGACGATGGGCGGCGAGAAGATGTCCAAGTCTCTCGGCAACGTCCTCTCGGTACCCAACGTGCTCAAAAAGGTTCGGCCGCAAGAACTTCGGTTCTACCTCGGTGGCGCGCACTATCGCTCGATGCTGGAATACTCCGACACTGCGCTCGAGACCGCGGCGGTGACGTACCGGGGCATCGAAGGGTTCGTCCGGCGAGCCGTCGAACGTGCCGGTGACGTACCGATGGGCAAGTGGACCGCCGGGTTTGCCGCGGCTCTCGACGACGATCTCGGTGTGCCCAAAGCGTTGGCCGAGATTCACGCCACCGTCACCCTCGGCAACACCGCCCTCGAGTCCGGTGATCTACCGGCAGCCGTGGAGCATGCGGGCAGCGTGCGGGCGATGCTCGACATCCTCGGTGTCGACCCCCTCGATCCGCACTGGTCGAGCGACAGTGGTTCGGACGCAGGAGCTCTCGGTGCACTCGGCGTTCTCGTCGAGGCCGAGCTGGAGCGTCGAGCAACGGCGAAGGCGACCAAGGACTGGGCCGTCGCCGACGAGATACGCGATCGACTGGCGCAAGCCGGAGTCGATGTGACAGATACACCCAACGGGCCCGAATGGTCGCTGGGTACGAGCAAGACCGACGAAGCAGGTTTGTGATGGCAGGCAATTCGAGTAGGCGCGGCGCAATCCGCAAGGACGGCACCAAGAAGGGTCAGGTCGCCGGATCCGGAGGCAAGCGTCGTAAGGGCCTCGAGGGCCGCGGCGCAACACCCCCCGCCTCCGAGCGCACCAAGCATCCCGCAGCGCGTCGGGCCAAGCTCGCCGAGAAGTCCGCGCAGAACCGTGGCGGTACCACCGGAGGACGCGCGGGTGGACGTCCGGCCGGACGCAAGGCAGAAGACGGTCCCGAGGTGGTACTCGGGCGCAACCCGGTCGTCGAGTGCCTGCGTGCAGGCGTGCCCGCCACCGCCCTGTGGGTTGCCGTCGGCACCGACAGCGACGATCGACTCAAGGAAGCCGTGCAACGCGCAGGCGACGCACGGATCTCCATCCTCGAAGTTCCCCGCTCCGATCTGGACAAGCTCAGCGCCAACGGACTGCACCAGGGCCTCGCCCTGCAGGTGCCGCCGTACCGCTACGCGCACCCCGACGATCTGATCTCGAACGCGCGCACGCACCAGGAACCCGCACTTCTCGTGGCGCTCGACAACATCACCGACCCGCGCAACCTCGGTGCCGTCGTACGTTCGGTGGCCGCGTTCGGTGGCCACGGCGTCGTAATTCCGCAGCGTCGCAGCGCCAGCGTGTCGGCGGTGGCATGGCGCACCAGCGCCGGTGCCGCAGCCCGACTGCCCATTGCGCGGGCGGTCAATCTGACTCGCACACTGAAGGATTGGCAGTCCAAGGGCGTCACCGTCGTCGGCCTCGACGCAGGCGGCGACACCGACCTCGACACCTTCGACGGTAAGGGACCGGTCGTCATCGTCGTCGGTTCCGAGGGCAAGGGCCTCTCCCGTCTGGTCAGCGAGACCTGCGACCACATCCTGTCGATCCCGATGGCCGGGCCGGTCGAGTCGCTCAACGCCTCCGTCGCGGCCGGCGTCGTGCTGGCCGACATCGCGCGTCAGCGTCGAGGCTGAGGTTGCGCGGGGCCTGATCAACCGGCAGCGCGGAACTGGATCCGCGTTCCCGGGGTCAATTGCGCGGCGGCGGACACATCGTTCGCGGTGACGACGGCGATCGCCGGATAGCCGCCCGTGACGGGATGGTCGGCGAGAAACAACACCGGCTGTCCCGAGGGCGGCACCTGAAGTGCCCCGAGAACCATTCCCTCGCTGGGCAATTCGTCGTCGACCGCGCGGGTCAGGGGCTCCACGCCGTCGAGCCTGATGCCGACGCGATCCGAATCCTGCGTGACCGTCCATGGCTGCTGCACCAGAACCGATCGGGCATGCTCGGTGAACCAGTCATCGCGCGGGCCGAATGTGATGTGCAGTGTTTGTCGAATCGGCGGTGGTACTACGAAATCCGCTGCAGGCCAATGGTCTGTGGTGTCGCCGACCGGGAGCACCGTGCCGGGGGAGAGTCGAGCGGGCCCGAGGCCCGACATCGTGTCCGTCGATCTGCTGCCGAGAACCGGCGGGACGTCGATGCCTCCCCGGACGGCGAGGTAGCTGCGCAGACCCGATGAGGGCGGCGACAGAGTCAACTCCTGCCCGGCTCGGACCACGAGCGTCGAATGCAGTCCCTGCACGGTGCCGTCCACGCGGCAGATCACGTGCGCTCCGGTGACGGCCATGACGGCGTCGAACTCGGCTCGGACCTGCAGGCCACCGAACGTCACTTCCAGGGTGGCGGCCCCGGAGTCGTTGCCCACCAGACGGTTTGCCGCATCGTGTGAACGGAGATCCGCTGCACCGGATCGTCCGACGCCCACCGCCGCGTGGCCACGTCGTCCACGATCCTGGACGGTGCACAGCGGACCCGTCTGCAGGACGGTCAGGGCCTTCATGTCGACTCGAATCGGACGGTGGTGCCGGGTGTGAGCAGTGCCGGTGGAGTGCGCTCACTGTCCCACAGCGTCACGTCGCTGCGGCCGATCAACTGCCATCCCCCGGGTGAGGATCGCGGGTAGATGCCGGAGAACTCGCCGGCCAGACCCACTGCGCCTGCCGGGACGCTGGTGCGCGGTGAATTACGTCGCGGCACGTGCAGTCGGGTGTCGGTGCCGACGAGGTAGCCGAAGCCGGGCGCAAAGCCGCCGAACGCGACCGTCCAGGTCTGTTGCGTATGCGCTGCAACCACTTCGGCGACGGACAGGCCCGTCAGGCGGGCGACGTCGTCGAGATCTGCGCCGTCGTAGGAGACGGGAATCGTGACCGCCTCGGATGCGGCAGTGGGGTCGTCGACAGCGGGTTCCAGCGCCGCGACCCACTCGAGTATCGGTGCCGGTGCCCCGTCGAAGATCACCAGCACGGTGCGGGCGGCAGGAACCAGATCGACGACCGCGTCCGGCCGTTGGCGGACCATGGACCGGTGGTACGACATGGTCTCGGGCAGGTCGGCGAACTCGATCAGCAGCGCGTTCTCGCCTGCGGGGAGGAGGCGCATCAGACGAAGGAGGCGATATCGACAGCGTTGACGCGCAACAGGTCCCGCACGGCATTCGCCATCGCCACCGCGCCGGGGGAGTCGCCGTGCAAGCAGATCGATTCGGCGCGGACTTCGACCGTTGTGCCGTCCACTGCTTCGACCGTACCGTCGGTGATCATCGTCAGGACCCGCTTGGCGACCGCCTCGGGATCGCTGAGCACGGCTCCCGGTTCTGAACGCGAGACCAGAGTTCCCTGTGGGGTGTAGGCGCGATCGGCGAAAGCCTCTGCGACTGTTCGTAACCCGACGCGTTCGGCTTCGTCGAGGAATGCCGAACCGGGCAGTCCGAGTACCGGCAGGCGCGGGTCGTACGCGGCGACTGCCTCGGCGACGGCTTTCGCCTGTTCGCGGTGATGCACGATCGCGTTGTACAGCGCCCCGTGCGGTTTGACGTACGTGACGGCCGAACCGGCAACTCGGGCAAGGCCGTCGAGTGCACCGATCTGGTAGATCACCTCGGCGGTGAGGTCTGCAGGGGCGACGTCGAGGAATCGTCGACCGAATCCGGCGAGGTCTTGATAGCCGACCTGAGCCCCGATCCGCACGCCTGCGTTCGCAGCAGAGCGGCACGTGCGCAGCAGAGTGGTCGGATCACCGGCGTGAAAGCCGCACGCGACGTTGGCACTGGACACCACTGCGAGCATCGCGTCGTCGTCGCCCAGAGTCCACGCACCGTAGCTTTCGCCGAGATCGGCGTTGAGATCGATGGCCGTCACCTTGGACAGTCTAGGCGGCGACGAGCCGTCCGGAATTGGCCTTGCGGGTTGCCCCGATGCCGCGGCACACGAGGTAGATGACGAACGAGATGGTCGTGACGAAAGTCGAGACCGGGAGCCCCGGGGCGAGCGAGAGCAAGATGCCACCGACAGCGGCGATCTCGGCGAAGAGGATGGACAGCAGCGTCGCCTTCAGCGGGCTGGCCGTGACCCGCGCGGCGGCCGCGGCAGGGGTGATGAGCAGCGAGAGCACCAGTAGTGCGCCGACGATCTGCACGCCGAGTGCGCAGGCAACACCGACGAGTACGGCGAACACGACCGAGAGTGCGCGGACGGGGACGCCGCGGGCCAGGGCCACCTCGGGGTCGGTGCTGGCGAACAACAGCGGGCGGTACACGACGGTGAGGACGATCAGCACGAGGACGGCGCACACCAGCAGCAGCTGGATTCCGCTCTGCCCGACGCCGACGATCTGGCCGATGAGCAACGAGAAGCTGGTGCCGGTTCGGCCCGGGTACAGCCAGATGAACAGCACCGACAGGCCGAGGCCGAACGACATGATGACGCCGATGACCGAGTCGCGGTCGCGGGCCTTGTTGCCGAGGAGGGCGAACATCACCGCGGCGACGACGGATCCGACGATGGCCCCGAGTCCGACGGTGATACCGACGAGCAGTGCTGCGGACGCACCGGTGAGGGAGAGTTCACTCGATCCGTGCACCGCGAAGGCCCACTGTCTACTGACGATGAGCGGTCCGAGCGCACCGGCGAGCAATCCGAGAATGGCAGCGGCGATCAACGCCTGCTGAACGAAGTCGTAGCTCAGCAGATTCGCCGTGGTGTCGAAGTCGAGCATTTTCGAGAATGCGTCGAGAACCTTCTCGTTCATGCCTTGTCTTCTCCGTCGTGCGGTACGGGTGGGTGGTGGGCACCGGCCGAGCCGAGCGCATCGATCGAGTCGCCGGTTCCGACGACGACGAGCCGACCGCGAACCTTCAACACCTCGACCTCGGTGCCGTACAGCTCGGACAACACTTCGGTGGTCATGACGTCCTCGGGAGTCCCGATCCGGAACCGGCCGTCGACGATGTAGACGACGCGGTCGACGAGCGGAAGGATCGGGTTGATCTCGTGCGTCACGAACAGCACGGCTGTGTCGTGCTCCCGCCGTCGGCGATCGATGAGGCCGGAGACCAACGATTGGTTGGCGAGGTCGAGGCTGAGCAGGGGCTCGTCGCACAGCAGTACCGACGGATCGCCGACGAGTGCCTGGGCGATCCGCAGTCGCTGCTGTTCACCACCGGACATCGAGCCGACCGGTGCGCCGGCGAAGGAATTGGCGTCGACCTGATCGATGGCGCGCTGCACCGTCTCCTTGCGCTGCCGCATGCCGCGCAGTCCCATGCCCCATTTGTGGCCGTCCCAGCCCAGACCGACGAGATCGCGTCCGCGCAGCGGCAGATCGTCGTCGATGTTGCGTTGCTGGGGGACGTACCCCACGCCCGACTGGCCGCGGCGAACGGGACTGCCGCCGATCGACGCGGTGCCGGACGTGAGGTGGTTCTGACCGAGCAGCACCTTGAGCAACGACGTCTTGCCCGACCCGTTGGGGCCGAGGACGGCGACGAACTCGCCCGCCGCGACCGACAGATCCAGGTTCTGCCAGAGTGTGCGGTCGCCGAAGGCCAGTCCGGCATCGCGCAGTTCTACAGCAGGCATGCGTTACAGCTTTCCATCAGCTGCCCACCGATCTGGAGGCGGATCGGCTCACGGGTTGGTGCTGAGCGCGGCCTGCAGGTCCGTCGCGGCCTTGGTCTGCCACTCGATGAACGTCATCCCGGCGGGCAGAGTTTCGGTGACCTCGACGACGGGGATGCCCGCAGCCTCGCTGGTGGTGCGAATGTCCTGTGTGACAGCGTCTTCGGTCTGAGTGTTGTAGACCAACGCGCGGACGGACTTGGACGTGAACAGATCCCGTGTCGCGGCGATCGATGCGGGCGACGGGTCGTTGCCCTCCTCGATGGCGTCCTTGAAGTCCTCGGGAGTGCGGTCGTCGAGATCGGATTCCTCGAGGAGGTAGTGCGCGATCGGTTCGGTCTGGGCCACCGGTGCATTGGGGAACTCGGCGGCGATCCGGTCCGTCACGTCGGTGATGGCGTGGATCTGCTCGTGGAACGCATCGGCGTTGGCGGTGTACTGCGCGGCGTTGTCCGGGTCGAGCTGGCCGAGCTTGTCGGCGATCTCCTCGGCGGTGTGCGCTGCGACCTCGGCGTTGTACCAGACGTGTTCGTTGACCTCACCGTGCGAGTGGCCGTCTTCTGCCGCGGGCTCGGTTGCGGACTCTGTTGCTGCCTCGGACGTCGTCTCGGAGTCGTGATCGTGGTCCGCGTCGAGCAACGTGAAGGCATCCACGGACGGCACGTCCTTGCCCTCGGAGCCGAGGATGTCCTCGATGAACTGGTCGTAGCCACCGCCGTTGTAGACCACCAAGGACGCCTCGGCAACCGCGGCGGCGTCACCGGGGCTCGCCTCGTACGAGTGTGGATCTGCCGACGGGTCGGCGATGATCGACTTCACGGTGGCCAGGTCGCCCGCAACGGCCTCGGCAACGCTGCCCCACACGTTCGTGGACGCGACGATCGTGATCGGACCGTCGACGGGGTTGGCCGGAGCGGACTCGGTGCTCGTCGGCTCGTTCGAGCTGCACGCGGTCAGTGCCAGCGCGGCAGCGCAGGTCAGGCCGATGAGGGCCGAGCTCTTGACCCGAGACGGGCGGTGGAAGGACGACATCGATGTACTCCTGAAGGCAGGGCTTGACGCTAATGGAAACCGTTACCGTTGTACTCTAGCTCTCGGGCGGGCTCGGTATCGAATCGGACGAGCCCAACCTCGATTTTCACTGCAGCGTGGTGTGGGACTAACGTCCCGGTTATGGCCAGGTCAAGCGAGCCCCGACGTCAAGCGACGTTGGCGTCGATCGCAGCCGAGCTGAAGGTATCGCGAACCACTGTCTCGAACGCCTACAACCGACCCGATCAACTCTCGCCCGAACTGCGCGAACGCGTCCTCCAAGCAGCCAAGCGACGCGGTTACGCAGGCCCGGACCCGGTCGCGCGATCGCTGCGCACCCGCAAAGCCGGAGCCATCGGACTCCTGCTCACCGAAGCCCTCAGCTACTCCTTCCGCGACCCCGCCGCCATGAGCTTCCTCGCCGGTCTCGCCGAATCCTGCGAGGCCGCAGGACAAGGACTGCTGCTCATCCCCGCCGGAGCCGAACGCGACGACGTGCAAGCTGCCGCTGTGGTCCAACAAGCAGGAGTCGACGGATTCGTCGTCTACTCCGTCGCCGACGACGACCCCTACCTGGCCGCAGTGCGCGAACGACACCTACCGATCGTCGTGTGCGACCAACCCCGCAACATCCCCGAGGCCGCCCTCGTCGCAATCGACGACCGCGTCGCCATGAAAATGCTCGCCGCACATCTGATCTCGCTGGGACACGAACATCTTGCAGTGCTGTGCATGCGGCTCGGACGCGACCGCCGCGATGGCGTCGTACCCCCGGGGCGGCTGGCCGACAGTCACTTCCACGTCCAACGTGAACGCATCGCCGGCGTCCAGGCCGCGATGATCGACGCCGGACTCGACCCCGACACCCTCACCGTCGTCGAACGATTCGACCACACCGTGCGCTCCGGCCACTCCGCCGCAGCCCAGGCACTACAGGCCAACCGCGAGACCACCGCACTGCTCTGCACCACCGACGTCATCGCCCTCGGTGCACTCAACTTCGCCAGAGTCTCGGGAATCGATGTGCCGAGCCAACTCTCGGTCACCGGATTCGACGGCATCTCCGACGCCATTCGCGAGAACCTGACCACCGTGCGCCAGGACGCCGAGGAAAAAGGCCGCCGCGCAGGCAAACTGGTGCTCTCGTCCTCACACTCGGGCATCGTTGCCGCCGAAACTCTCCCGACCGAACTCTTCCGCGGCCGCACCGCAGCACCGCCGCCGGCTCAACCGCCCGCAATTGCCTGACCAGCTGCCCTCGCGCGCTCACTCCAGATTTGCGCCCCATTTGGGATCAATGTGGGTTTCAGTCACTCAGAGTGCAACAAAGCCACATTCATTCAGTGTCGGCTGGAACCCCGTTCGGGATGAATGTGGGTTTCAGTCAGTCTGAGTGCAACAAAGGCGCATTGATCCCAACTGGGGAGGAGTGAACCGGGTGCGCGAGGCGGGGCGGGGGGTCAGACGGGCTGAGCGCTGAGCAATCTCGCGCAACGCAGCAGACCCAGGTGACTGTAGGCCTGAGGGTGGTTGCCGAGAGAGCGTTCGGCAATCGGGTCGTATTCCTCACTGAGCAGTCCGGTCGGTCCGGCGGCGCTGACGAGTTGAGCGAACAGAGCCTCGGCCTCGGCGCGTTGGCCCACCAGCAGGTATGCCTCGACGAGCCACGCTGCGCACAGGTGGAATCCGCCTTCGCCGCCGGGCAGACCGTCGTCGTGGCGGTAGCGGTAGACCGTCGATCCGCTGCGCAGTTCGGCTTCGGTTGCGGTGACGGTGGCTGCGAAACGCGGGTCCGACGGCTCGATCAGTCCGGACAGGCCGATGTACAGCGTCGCGGCGTCGAGGTCGGTGCCGTCGTATGCGGCGGTGAAGGACTGCACTTCGTCGTTCCAGCCGTTGGCGAGCACTTCTTCTCGGATGGTGTCACGAAGCTCGGTCCAGCTCGATTCGGCTGTGCGGCCGAAGGTTTCGGCCAGACCGATGGCGCGGTCGACCGTCGTCCAGCCCATCACCTTCGAGTAGACGTGGTGGCGGGGATTGTCTCGGATTTCCCAGATGCCGTGATCGGGTTCGAACCAGCGTCGCTCGACGGCTTCGACCATCGCGCGGACGAGGTCCCAGTCGTCGTCGGAGAGGCCGTTTTCGGACCCCGCGGCTTTGCGGGCGTGTGCGAGGGCGGACACCAATTCGACGATGGGGCCGAAGACGTCGAGCTGAACCTGTTGGTTGGCAGCGTTTCCCACGCGGACCGGACGCGATCCGGCGTAGCCGGGCAGCTCGTCGATGACGGCCTCGGGCGGCAGGCCCAGGCCCCAGATGGTGTATAGCGGGTGCAGGCGTTCGGGTCCCGACACCGATTCGAGTACCCCGTGAATCCACGAGAGGTAGTTCTCGGCCTCGGCTGTCGATCCGACGTCGACCAGTGCGGTCGCGGTCAATGCTGCGTCGCGCAGCCAGCAGTATCGGTAATCCCAGTTGCGCACTCCACCAATGTCTTCGGGCAGTGACGTGGTGGCGGCAGCCATGATCGAACCGGACTCGGAGTGCACGAGGCCGCGCAAGGTCAGGGCCGATCGCTTCATCAGGTCGCGCTTGAGCGGCGGCAGATTCAGGCCGTCGGCCCAGTCCTTCCAGTACGACTCCGATGCTCGACGCCGTTCGACCTCGGGCCACGGGTGCTCGCTCAGATCGTCTGTGCCGAGCCGCAATTCGAGAACTATCGGCCCGTTCGACGGGTCGACCTCGGCGTGGGCGGACTGCTGGGATCCGTCGGAGACGATGTTCCAGGTGACGCCGGGGCTCCGCAGGACCATCGGGTCCGCGGTGCCGAGGATGCGCAGTCCGTCGACGTCGGGTTCCAGTGATGCCCACGCCTTTCCGAACTCCGGACGCGGCGCGAACGTGACGATGGCCGGTGCCTTGCCGGTGATGACGCGGGTCAGCGCGGTCTGGCCCTGGCCGATGTCGTGCGGGAGGTAGTCGGTGACCTGCAGGCTGGCCCACTTGGTCTGCACGGTCATCGTGCCGTCCACGTACTGCTGGCTCAACGGAAGCGATGCGCGGACGGGCCCGATGCTGAAGTGTCCGGCCTGATCGCCGCCGAGCAGGTGTGCGAACACCGCTGCCGAATCGGGCTCGGGGTGACAGAGCCAGGTGACGTCGGCATCGGGAGTGAGCAGCGCGACGGCGTTGGGGCTGGCCAACATCGTCAGTCGTTCGATGCGCGGGGCGTCGGCTCCGGAGAGCCACTGCCGACGCTCCTCGAGCAGGAACGCCAAGGCCAGTGCCACGTGCTCGGTGCTGTCGATGCGGAACTCGGCGAGAGTATCGCCCGGTCCGATCTTGACCCCGATGTCGGGTCCGTGCAGGTGGCCGAATGCCTTCTCGTCGGTGACGTCGTCGCCGAAAAAGACTGCGGCAGTAGAGGCTTCCTGATGTCTGAGGATATCGAGGGCGACGCCCTTGTCGGTGATGATGACGGCCAGCTCGATGACGGACTTGCCTTCGGTCACCTGGACGCCGTCGCGTGCGGCAGCACCGGAACGCACGGCGGCCAGGGCTTCCTCGCCCGCGGCGGGCTCGGCGTTGCGCACGTGCAGTGCGACGCTGGCCGGCTTGGTTTCGATACTCACGCCCGGATGGGCGTCGGCGATGGCTTGGAGCTCGCCGGTGATGACGGTGAGGAGCTTCTTGGCGTCGTCGTCGATGGCGTTGACGAACCCGGCGTCGAACTCGCTGCCGTGGCTGCCCACGAGCTGCACCTCGGACGGCAATCGCGAGAGGATCGCGAGATCGCGGAGGGCGCGGCCGGAGATGACCGCAGCGTTGGTGCCGGCGAGGGAGGCGAGCCCGCGCATGGCGCTGACGGACTCGGGGTGCGGGAAGGCCTTCTGCGGGTCGGAGACGATCGGAGCCATGGTTCCGTCGTAATCGGACGCGACGAGCAAACGCGGAGTCCGAGCGACTCCGACGAGTGCGCGGCGAAGTTCGAGCGGCAATTCGAGTGCAGTCACGCGTCGAATCTAGGCGATGAACCTCGTCTCGGCGTACCTGGCTTCGTGCGTCCGGTGCATCACTGCTGGTCGGGAACCAGACCGGGCGACGGCGTCACACCGGAAGCAGCCGACATCGACCTCGCGGATTTGGTGACGATGGCCAACATCGCTCGTTGTGCGGCGTCGGCGTCACCGGACTGGATCGAGGACGCGACCACTCCGTGCAACCGGATGGCCTCGGGGTCTGCTTGCCGCGACATCAAGGCATGGCGGGTGCGTCCGGCGAGTACCTCGACGACGATGTCCGACATCGACCGCAACATGGGATTGCCCGACGCCTCCAGCAGCGTGCGGTGGAAGTTGCAGTCGTGTTCGAGGTAGGCCTCCGAGTCCGCGGACCGCGACGTCGAGGACATTCCGATGACGGCAGCGGTGAGCGCCCCGCAGTGCTCGGGGGTGGCTCGGTGGGCAGCGAGTTTGGCTGCCAAAGGTTCGATACCGGACCGCAGTTCGCTGAGCAGCAGCAGCTGCTCGGCGCGGGCAGGCCCGGCCAGTTGCCAGCGGATGACCACCGGGTCGAGGGAGTTCCAGTTCTGCGAACCCAGCACTGTGATGCCGACGCGACGCCGAACGGTGAGCAGGCCCAGCGACTCGAGAACACGAACGACTTCGCGCACCACGGTTCGCGATACGGCGAACCGCACGGCGACGTCGTCGGCCGAGATCCGGGTGCCACTCGGGATCGCGCCACTCACGATGTCGCGCCCGAGCTCGTCGAGCACCGAATCGTGGAGTTGGCGAAAATCGTTGGTCTCGGTCATGTCCGATCGATCGTCCCACGGGTTGCCCGGTTTCTCGCGTCTGTCCGATCCCGATGCACCGGATGGAGCAGTATCGAGTCATGGCAGCAGAGAAGACAGGCAGAGCGCACCATCCGGTTCTCGTGGTGATGGGGGTATCCGGATCGGGCAAATCCACCGTGGCAGGCATCCTCGCCGGAGCCTTGAAATGGGACCTTCAAGAGGGCGACGACCTGCACCCGGACGCCAACGTCGCGAAGATGGCGTCGGGTCAGCCCCTGACCGACGAGGACCGATGGCCGTGGCTCGACATCATCGCCGAGTGGATCACCGACCACACCAGCACGGGACGATCGGGAATCGTGACGTGCTCGGCACTCAAACGGTCGTATCGGGACGTACTGAGCGCAGGAGCCCGGGACGGGGCGCCGGTGATCTTCGTGCACCTGGCCGGAACCAAGGACCGAATCAGCGGGCGTCTGAATGCACGGATGGACCACTTCATGCCGTCCTCGCTGCTCGACACCCAGATCTCGACACTGGAACCCCTCGGCGACGACGAGAACGCCATCGTCGTCGACATCGGCCCGCCGCCGACCAAGATCGCCGAACACGTCCTCGTCGAACTCGAAAAACGCGCAGGAATGTCCGAAAGCCACTGAGTGCTGCCTGCCTCTGCCCTCTTGCTCCCCACCCGGGTTCGGATCAATGCGGGATTCAGTCGGTCAGAGTGCGGCAATGGGACATTGATCCACACCCGGGGGCCGAAACAGGGCAGAGGTCCGGGGCGGAGTGTCCGGTAAGTGCATATTCCAAGCAAGCGCGCTTGATTTTAAGTACTACGAATGACCGAAAGGACTTGTAAAAGTACGACGAATGCGAGAAGGTGAGCTTGTTCACTTTTCAGTGAGGAGACAGCTCATGGTGCGAGGCGCACCCGCCAGGCCGGTCCAACTTCCCGTTCCCAATGCAGATGTCTGGGACTGGCAACTCGACGGTCTGTGTCGTGGTCTCGACTCGTCCGTGTTCTTCCATCCCGAGGGGGAGCGAGGCCGTGCCCGCGCCACGCGGGAGAAAACCGCCAAGCAGGTCTGCGGCCGATGCCCGGTGCTCGAGCAATGCCGTCAACACGCACTCGAAGCGAACGAGCCGTACGGCGTGTGGGGCGGAATGTCTGCACACGATCGCGCAGACTTCTACCGCGGAGCCGTTCGTACCGCTTGATCCTGCTGTGCCGGTGCTGCGGAGACTTCGTAGACGATCTCGAGGCCGTCCTCGTCATCCCATTGCTCACCCACTTCGATGAACGCGAAGCTCTCGATGAGGGCCAGCGAGGGCGTGTTGTTCGGGCTGACGGTGGCGCGAACAGTACGCACGTTCTTGTGTTGCCGTGCAACGGCGAGAAGGGTTTCTACCGAACGTCGGGCATGGCCTCGTCGACGAAACTCAGGATCGACTCGGTACCCGATCTCCACCATCCCCGTCTCGTCGGGAGCTCCGTGGAAGCCGGCCACGCCGACTGGCATGGCGACGTTCGGGTCGACCATCAGCCGCGTGATCCACGATGCATCACCGGGGATGTCGATGATCTGCTTGCTTCTCCTCCGCCACAGGCTGCGGCATTCGACCCCGGCGAGATAGGGCGAAACACGGTGGTGTGATGCGGGAATCGACTGTCCCGTTGCCAAGGCATGCAGCATCTCCGCGGGAATTGCGTCCAGGCGAAGTCGTGACAGCTGGGGCTGGGGATGATGCCACGGGGCACTTGTCATAGTCATTGGCGAGACCTTTCCACTCTTTCCCGCCGATCAGCCTTTCATTCTCGGTCCACGATGAGGTCGAGCACAACGCCGCTCGAGTCGAAGCCGAAACTGGAGTTGAGCGGCAAGCGATGTGCTTCAGGTTTCAAACTTTCGATACCTTGGCGAACTATTTTGGCTCAAACCCTTGTCTTGGACGTATGTGCCGTTTTATGTTCGAAGCGTCCAGAAGCACGAAACAACTCATGTTTCTCGAGGAGTAAACATGCAGGTCAGACGAGCTATCGGGGGAGTATTAATCGGGGTTGCCGTTCCCGCACTGGCCATGGCGGGAGTGCAAATGAGCCTGGGCTGAACCTAGACAGCCGCAACCACAAACGCCCGCTTCCGTCGCCAGGAGCACTGGAGTCCGCACGGGTTCGATCGGCTGCCAGGAACCGGTGTAAGCCCAGGTTCCCTGGTCAGAGCAACGATTCTTCTTCATTCCGTGGTCGCTCAA